>CAMBRI010000095.1 GCA_945870205.1 Sulfuritalea hydrogenivorans sk43H
CAGCGGCTCGATTTCGCGCACGATGGCCGGTCGGTCGAAGTCGCGCAGGAAAATGGGCTCGAACAGGAGGCCGGCGGCGAAGGCACCGATGATCGGCGCCAAACCCATGGCATGCGCCAGCCAGGCGAGGAACAGGCCGGTGGCGAGCACCTGGGCGAACAGCATCGAAGGCCCGGCGTCCAGCTGCGCCAGCCAGCGGCTGGAATGCGGCGCGATCATGCGCCCGATCCAGATCGAGCCGGCGAGAAAGATCACCGCCTGGGCGATGATGCCGCCGACCTGGCCGACGCTCACCGAACCGGCCTGCACCAGGCTGGAAACCACCGCCAATATCACCAGGCCCAGCACATCGTCGATCACGGCGGCGCCCAGAACAATGCGCGCCGCCGGTGTATCGAGCTTGCCCAGATCGCGAAAGACGCGTCCGGTGATGCCGACCGAAGTCGCCGACAAGGTGGCGCCGAGAAACAGGTAGGCGTTATGTGACAGCCCCGGCAGCAGCCACGGCCCGACCACCCAGGTACCCAGCGCGAAGGGCACGACAATGCCCACCAAGCCGACGCCGAGCGCGCGCGGCCCGACCTTGATCAGGTCCGCAAGGCGCGTTTCCAGGCCGATCTGCAGCAGCAGGACGATGACGCCGAGTTCGG
Organism: Sulfuritalea hydrogenivorans sk43H; assembly: GCA_945870205.1. Taxonomy (GTDB): domain Bacteria; phylum Pseudomonadota; class Gammaproteobacteria; order Burkholderiales; family Rhodocyclaceae; genus Sulfuritalea; species Sulfuritalea hydrogenivorans_A. The sequence goes on from CAMBRI010000095.1 coordinate 651, forward strand.
CGATGAAGGCGATGATCGGATCCCTCGGGATCGACTCGAATCCGGAAAAGCCCAGCAGGACGAGATTGCCCAGCGCCACGCCGAGCAGCAGTTCGCCGAGTACCGCAGGAAATCCAATGCGTTGCGCCAGAGGCGCGAACAGGCGCGCGCTCATCAGGATCAGCGCCAGCCACAGCAGGTTGATGCCGACCACGTCGGAGCCGGCGGCCCAGGCCGGCGCGGCCGCGAAGCAAAGCAAAAAGGCCTCCGCGAATCGCGGAGGCCTCATCCGGCGAACCCGCCGGACAGGAATCACCGACCCTGCGCGGAGAGCGCGGCGATGCGCTCTTCCATGCTCGGGTGGCTGGAAAACAGCGCCATGAAGCCGGGGCCGCCGGCGATGCCGGAACTCGCCAGGCTCTTCGGCAAGGGTTCGACCGACATGCCGCCCAGACGCTGCAAAGCTGCCACCATTGGCCGCGGCGAACCCATCAGGCTGGCGGCGCCAGCGTCGGCGCGGAATTCGCGCTGACGGGAGAACCAGGCGACGATGATGCTGGCGAGCACGCCAAACAGGATGTCGCAAACAATCACCGTGATCGTGTAGCCGATGCCCGGGCCCGAGGAGTCGCTGCCGCGACGCAGGAAGCTGTCGACCAAGTAACCAACGACGCGCGACAGGAAGATGACGAAGGTATTGACCACGCCCTGGATCAGGGTCAGGGTCACCATGTCGCCGTTGGCGACGTGGCTGACCTCGTGCGCCAGCACGGCCTCGACTTCCTCCTTGCTCATGCCCTGCAACAGGCCGGTCGATACCGCCACCAGCGAATTGTTGCGGCTGGGTCCGGTGGCGAAGGCATTCGGCTCGCCTTCGTAGATCGCGACTTCGGGCATGGCGATGCCGGCCTTCGCGGCCTGCTTGCGCACGGTTTCAACCAGCCAGAACTCGGTCGAGGTCGACGGACTGTCGATGATGCGGGCACCCGTCGACCACTTCGCCACCATCTTCGACATCATCAGTGAAATGAAGGAGCCGCCGAAACCCATGAGGCCGGCAAAAACCAGCAGCATGCCGAGGTTGAGGCCGTTCGCAGTCAGGAAGCGGTTCACCCCCAAGACGCTGGCGGCGATGGACAACACCAGCATCACGGCAAGGTTGGTAACCAGAAAAAGTACGATGCGTTTCATTTGTGGTTCTCCCGATCAAGACTTCCAATAGTCTAGCTAGGCACGGTGATCAGCGAAAGACGTCTGTGTCTTTCGTCCTGGTGCGGAAGCATAGATGCCGTCATTCTACGAAAGTTCAAGCTTCCGATAAACCGCATAAAATGTGATTGATAATTCGTAAAATACGAAACATGAAGGCCTCTGCACTGAATTACCACCACCTGCGCTACTTCTGGGTCGTCGCCCGCGAGGGCAGCGTAACACGCGCGGCGCGGCGGCTTGGCGTGGCGGTGCAAACCATCAGCGCGCAGATCGCCCTGCTCGAGCAGGCCCTGGGCAAGTCGCTGCTGGCGCCGCAGGGGCGGCGTCTGGTGCCTACCGAGGCCGGGCGCCTGGCATTGACCTACGCCGACCAGATCTTCCAGCTCGGCGAGCACATGGATGCAGCGCTGCGCGAGACAGACGCGAAGAATACGCTGCGATTGGCAGTCGGCATTTCCGACGCACTGCCCAAGCTGATCGCTTTTCGCCTGATGGAAGCGGTGTTCCACCTGCCGCAGCAGGTGCGCCTGGTCTGCCGCGAAGGCGAGTTCGACACCCTCCTCGCCGAACTCGCCCTGCATCGCCTCGACGTGGTGCTGACCGATCGCCCGGCGCCGCACGGCGGCAACCTGAAGGTGTTCAGCCATCCCCTCGGTGAATTCGAAATCACGCTGTTCGGCGCGCCAGCGCTGGCCAAACGCTATCGCAGGGGCTTCCCGGGAAATCTCGGCGGCGCCCCGATGCTGTTGCCGACGCGCGGCAACGCCCTGCGCGGGCAGATCGAACGCTGGCTGGAAAGCCAGGATGTGGCGCCGCTGATCGTCGGTGAATTCGAGGACAGCGCCCTGCTGACCACCTTCGGCCGCGCTGGACTCGGACTGTTTCCGGCGCCCTCGGTACTGGGCGATGACATAGCGGCGCAACTCGGCGCCGAGCCCGTCGGCGTGCTGGCCGAAGTCAGGGAGCAGTACTACGCGATTTCCAACGAGCGGCGCATTCGCCATCCGGCCGTCGAAGCCATCCGCAATGCGCCGGTGACCTGGAGTCCGTCGGCGGGGTGACTGGTTACTGGTAGCCCGGCGCGCCGACCGGAGGCGGTGCATCGGCGGGCGCCGCCTTTTGCACCTGGACCACCGCAGCCGGGGCATCCTTGTGCTTTTCTTGCGGATGCCAGCCGAGAATGCCCAACAGCGCGAAGAAGCCCACCACGTAGCCGATCGGGATGAACCAGCCGTGCCGCAGCCACTGGCCGACCGACTTGGCCTCGGGGAACAGATTGGCCACCGCGACGCCGGCAGAAGAACCAAACCACAACATCGAACCGCCGAAGCCGACCGCATAGGCGAGGAAGCCCCAATCGTAGCCGCCCTGCTTCAGCGCCAGCGCGGTCAGCGGAATATTGTCGAACACAGCCGAGATGAAGCCGAGCGCCAGCGCCGATGGCCAGGAGGCGGGCGGCAGGCTTTCGACCGGCATCATCGAGGCGCAGGTCACCAGCGACAACAGGAATACGGAGCCCTTGAAGGCGCCCGGGATCAGGCTCCATTCAGGCTTGCGCAGGGGCACGGCCACCAGCAAGGCGACCCAGATCGCGGCACCGAGGAAGGGAAAGTGCTCCGCCGCGGCGGCAAACTTCAGGTTCACCGTAACGTTGGTGATGATCGCGGCGACAAGGATGAAGACCACGATACCGACCCGCGCCCAGTCGATGTGGTGTGCGGCCTGGAAATCGCGGCTGATCGCCATGTGCTTGTGCTGCAGCAGCGCCGCGGGGATGCCGAACACCACCAGCGCCACGCTCGAAGCGACATAAGCCTCGAGCACATCGAGCGGACTGATGCCATCCAGCCACATCATGGTCGTCGTCGTATCGCCGACCACCGAACCGGCGCCGCCGCCATTCGAGGCGGCGACGATGGCGGCGAGGTAGCCGATATGCACCTTGCGCTTGAACACGCTGGCCGCCACCGTGGCGCCGATCAGCGCCGCGGCGATGTTGTCGAGGAAGCCGGAGAGGACGAAGATGATTACCAGCAGCATGAAGGGGCCGAGCCAGCCTTCAGGCAAGAGTTTCGGCAGCACCTCGGGTACCCCGCTGTCCTCAAAATGCCGCGCCAGCAGGGCGAAGCCGACCAGCAACCCGAGCAGGTTGGCGAGCAGCACCCATTCGTGCGCCATATGCACGCCGAAACCGGCGATGCCGGCGCCAGTCTTGAAACCGGTGAACATGACCTTGTAGGCGGTAATCGTCACCAGCCCGGTCAGGGCCACCTGCAATACGTAGTGATGGAAGAGGGCGACGCAGAGCAGAGTCGCGCCAAACAGGATGAAATCCACCGGAATGCCGAACACGGCAGGCGAGGTGACTACGGCATCGGCTGCCTGCGCCATGGACGCCGCAAGCAGCATGCCGGTCAGCGCCAGCAAACGGCCCGCAAGCGGCAAGGCCTTGTTCGTGCGATGCGAAGCTTCCATCTCCCACTCCCGTCGTTTTTGTTCGTGGATTGTAGCAGCCTGTCGGTCCTCGAAACCCGCGGTGTGGCGGCTTTGTGGGCGGCACTCCCATGGAATGCGCTACACTTCGCGACTTACAGAAAATGAAGGTCCGCCCATGAAAATCCTGCTCCCGGTTGACGGTTCCGAGCATTCCGAGCGCGTCGTCCGACACGCCATCCTGCTGGCAAAGAACAGCACCGCCTGCGAGATCCTGCTGCTCAACGTCCAGGCAACGATCGATGCGCCGGAAGTGCTTGGCCACATGCCGCAGCGCGAGGTTGATGCCATGCAGGAAACCCGCGGCGGCGATGCACTGGCTCCGGCACGGGCATTGCTCGACGCCTCCGGTGTCGCCTATATACCCGAACTGGCGCTCGGCCCGGTCGCAGAAAGCATCGCCCGCATCGCCCGAGAGCGCCAATGCGATGCCATCGTGATGGGCTCGCATGGCGCCGGCAAACTCGTCAGCGCGCTCATGGGATCAGTGGCCCGGGACGTGATCCATCTGGCGCCGTGCCCGGTGACGGTGGTCAAATAGCTGCGTCACTAACCGCCGCACATTCCGTCGCACGCTATTGGATGTCTTCCACCGTCACCGACGGGGCCAGCCCTGCCGCGCGAAAGGCGTGCCCCATCATGACCATGCCGGCATGCGGTGAATTGAGCCCAGCCGCGAAATAGATCAGTTCGAACACCGCGTCGCTTTGCTCGGCGGCAACCACTACGGTCAGCACCTGTTTTTCATCTGAATACACACGGTGGCGCAGGCTGTGGGTACCGATACCTCGCGCATGGTGGATGCTGGCACTGGTCACTCCCTGCTCGCGGCGCAAGACTTCGAGCACTTCGGCGCCGCGCCCCGCCGGCATGATGCAGGTGATGACTTTGTAATCGCCGCGCAGGGGCGGCAGCGCAGCCAACTCAAGCATGGTGTCCAAACCGCGCGGCCACTTCCGGCGGCACATAGGTTGCCATCTTCTCCAGCGAAGACATGTAGATCATGCCCATGCCCGGCGTGTCCAGCTTGGCGGCAACATACACGCGCTCGAAGATGTGGTCGGCGTGGTCGGACGGCGCGACGATGTAGATCACTTCCTTTTCGGCATTCACGGTGACACCGAGCACCCCGAGGTGCTTCTGCCGCACGCCGGTGCCCCGCGCGTAGAAGATCGTCGCCCCTTGCGCACCGGCCTCCGTTGCGGCATCGACCACGGCATCGGCTACCCCGCGCTGGACAATGCAGGTAATCAGCACGGCATCGGTCAGCACCACGATTTCGTCTCGTTGTTTCATCGTTTCATCCCTGTTCGCGCGCGGCGGCGGCCGCGCTCCTGCGTATCCAGACGCCCACCAGCAGCACCGTGATGATGGGCCCGAACGATGCCATGGCCAGGATGCCGAAGCCTTCCGCCGCGCCGACCGCCTTGCCCAGGCCAAGGCCGAGGGCCAGCACCAACGGCACCGTTACCGGCCCGGTGGTCACGCCCGCGCTGTCCCAAGCCAGGGCGACATACTCTTCGCTGGACCACAGGGTGGCGCCCAAAGCCAGCGTGTAGCCGCCCAGCAGCAGCGGCAGCATGGGCCACTCGAAGACGATCTTCGCCACGCCCAGCGCAATCCCCAGCGCCACGCCCACGGCCACCGCCTGGATTAGCAGCCCCTTGGGGAATGCGCCGTCGGTCAGGTTTTCCACGGTGGTGCCCATCGCGTTGAGCGCCGGTTCTGCCACCGTGGCGCCGTAGCCCAGCGCCGCCGCAAAGAGCAGGGTCAGGCCGATGCCCAGTGGATACGGATACAGTGCTGCGGCGCCGGCCACTTCGCTGAAAGCACCCGGCACCGTAGCGCCGGCCTGGTTGCCGAGCGGGATCAGACCGACCGTCAGGCCGAGGTTGAACAAGGCCATGCCGAGTACTGCCACGACGACGCCATAGGCAATGATGTTGCGCTGCTTGACCGATTCGCCGACCAGGAAACGCTGGACCAGCCACAGCAGCACTATCAACGGGCCGATGGCGCGCAAGGCAGCGATCAGTTCCGCCACTGGCGTCTCATCCCACCATGCCACGGTGTCGGCGACGCCGGTTATCTGCGGCAGGGCAGCCGGATCGGGCACTTCGCCGACCAGACCGATGCCGACCAGGATCACGGCAAATGCAGGAAACAGCGAGGCCAGGGTGACGATGCCAAAGCCGGCCAGCGGATTGTCGCCCTCGCCGGCGGCGGCGGCAACGCCGATGCCCAGTGCCAGCACTAGCGGCACGGTCACCGGGCCGGTGGTGATCGCGCCGCAATCCCAAGCCAGGCCAATGATCGGCGCCAGACGCGGATCGAGGCCGGCATATGTCGTGAGCGCCAGGCAGGGCAGCAGGGTCGCGATCACCAGCGTCTTCATGCGCCAACCGAAAAAGAAGCGCAGCATGCCGACCACCACGGCCAGACCGACGCCGATGCCGACCGCCAGCACCAGCCGATCGGGATAGCGCGTCAGCAGCAGATGCAGCCAGGGCGCGCGCAGCGGATCGACGCCATTGCCCGCGGCGCGCAGGGCGCCGATGGCCGGCTCGGCAAAGGTCGCGATGCCGCCCAGCAGGAAGGCAAAGCCCAGCACGACCGCCGGCGTGGCGCGGTTGGGCAGGTTGAAACCGATGTTTTCCGCAAAAGGCATCAGGCCGTACTTGACGCCATCCATGAACAGCATCAGGCCGAGCATCACCGCCAGCATGCCGAAGGTGATCAGTTCGCCCTGCTCGACATCAGCGCGCAGCGCGGTGATCTGGAACAGGGCGAGGAACAGCGCCAGCGGCACCACGGCCCGCAACTGCTCCATGAAGCGCACGCTGACATAGGGCGTCAGCAGGCGATGTACGTCGAGCAGGCGCAAGCGCCGGGGATGCGGCCGTGCGCCAGCATCGGCGTGCACGTCCTTGTAACTCACGCGCCGCTGCTTGACGCGCACGGCGCTGAGAAATTCGCCATACCGCAGGCGGCGTTGAGAAACCTTTTCGGTCATGGCATGGGCGAAAGCATCAGGGTTATGGGGGCATTCTACCCATGTCGCCATGACGAGCGCGACGGCACGTTATCATCGTCCCATGCATTCCAACCTTCTTTCGATCCTGTTGCTGCTCTCCGCCGCAGTCGTTGCCGTCGCCGTCGCGCGCCGCTTCAGGTTGCCCTCGATGCTGGCCTATCTGGCAATCGGCATCACGCTCGGACCACACGGCCTGGCGCTGCTGACCGAGACCGCCGGAGTTGAAGGTTTCGCCGAGTTCGGCATCGTCTTCCTGATGTTTTCCATCGGCCTCGAGTTCAGCCTGAAGCGCCTGCAGGCGATGCGCGCCCTGGTGTTTGGTTTCGGCCTGTCGCAGATGGCGCTGACGGCGCTGGGCACCGGACTGGTGACGGCTCTGGCCTACGGTCAGGACTGGAAGAGCGGCGTTGCGGTCGGCCTGGCGGTGGCCATGTCGTCGACGGCCATCGTCGCCCGGATGCTTTCCGAACGTCTGGACCTTCACTCCCGCTCCGGACGGCAGACCATGGGTGTGCTGCTGTTCCAGGACCTCGCCGTAGCGCCCTGCCTGATCCTGCTGCCGGCGCTGGCCGCGCCGGGCGACGATCTGCTGCACGCGCTGGCGGTCGCCGCGGCGCAGACCGTCGCCGTGCTGGCGCTGCTGATCTGGCTGGGACAAAAGCTGATGGGGCGAATTTTCGACACCGCGGCGAAAAGCCGTTCGAATGAAGTGCTGGTGCTGACCACGCTGTGGATAGTGGTCGGCCTGGCGTTTCTCACCGCGCAAAGCGGGTTGTCGCTGGCGCTGGGCGCCTTTGTCGGCGGCATGCTGATATCCGAGACGGCCTACCGCCATCACGTCGAGGCCGACATCCGGCCCTTCCGCGACATCCTGCTCGGCCTGTTCTTCGTCACCATCGGCATGATGCTGGACATCCACTACGTCATGGCGAATGCCCACAAGCTGGTGCTGGCCGTGTTCCTGCTGATCGGCGGCAAGGCCGCGGTGATGCTGCTCATCACGCGGGTGGCGAAGACGCCCCTGGCCGCCAGCCTGCGCACCGCCGCCCAGTTGGCACAAGGCGGTGAATTCGGGCTGGTGCTGATCGAACTGGCGCACCAGTTGCAACTCATCAGCGTCAGCGCATTCCAGATCACGCTGTCGGCCATGCTGCTGTCGATGTTCATCGCGCCCTTCCTGATCGACCGGGCCGCGCGGCTGTCCGGCGACCTGGGACGCGGCGACTGGGCGCACAAGGCTGCGGCGATCCACAACATCGCCGTGCATAGCCTCGATCTGGGCCAGCACGTGGTGATTTCCGGCTACGGCCGCACCGGACAACGCATCGCCGAATTCCTTGCCATCGAGAACATTCCCTTCATCGCGCTTGACGTCGACCCGCAGCGCATCGCCGATGCCCGCGCGCAGGGCATCAACGTCGTGTTCGGCAATGCCGATCGGCCGGAAGTGCTGCAGGCGGCGGGCATCAGTCGCGCCCGCGCCGTGGTGGTCACTTATCCCGACGCCCACTCCGCCGAACGCGTACTGCGCATCGTGCGCAGTACGCGACCCGATATTCCCGTTGTGGTACGCACCACCGACGACAAGGATGTGGCCCGCCTGAAATCTGCTGGCGCGACCGAGGTGATTCCCGAAGTGCTCGAAAGCAGCCTGCTGATTGCCGCGGAAACCCTGGTGCAGGCCGGCATCCCGATGCAGCGTGCCATCCGGCATGTCCGCGCCGCGCGTGCCGAGCGCTATGCCTCGCTGCGCGATTTCTACGCGCCATCGAAGAAGTAAAATTCCACAATGCATTCATACATCATCTGGAGCCGACCATGAGAACCGTTCTCCGTTGCTGCACCCTGCTGCTGGGCCTGGCAGCTGCAAGCGCCTTTGCCGCCGACGAACCGGCCCTGCTGTCCGGGCAGACGCTTTATCTGCCGGTCTATTCGCATGTCTATCACGGCGACCCTGGCAAGGACGGCAAGCCTTCTCAGACGCTGGTCTCGACCCACGTCAGCATCCGCAATACCGATCCACAAGCCTCGATCCGGCTGGTCTCGGCGCGCTACTACGACACGATCGGCAAGCTGGTGCGGTCTTATGTCAGTGCGCCGGCGGTGATTCCGCCGCTGGGTACCCATGAGATCTTCGTGCCACGCACCGATACGGCGGGCGGTTCGGGCGCCAACTTCCTGATTGTCTGGGCCGCCGAGGCGCCGGCCAACCCGCCCATCGTCGAGGCGTTGCACGCCGACATCCGCGAAGCCCGCACCCTGATGTTCATCACCACCGGACAACCGATCAGGACGCGCTGATGCGCACGGCCACAAAATCCGATTTCGATAACCCACTGCCGCTTGCGCCATGAAACCCGCCGCCCAATCCAAAAAGGCGCCCAAAGAAGCAAAATTCTCCCGCACACAAGCGCCGAAACACCTGACGGTCGCGGACTGGCAACGGGGCTTGCGCCGGCAATTTGGCCGCGAGCAGGCGTTCGGTCTCGAAAACCTCGGCGCGGAGCCCTTCTTTTCCGATTTCCGGGTCAGCAATCCGGAATCGAAAAGCCGCTACCGCGTCGCCATCCGGGGTACGGAACCAGGCAACAACTACTGTGCCTGTGCCGACTACGCGACCAATGAGCTGGGCACCTGCAAACACATCGAGTTCGTGCTGGCCGCACTGCAAAAGAAGCGGGGAGCCAAGGCGGCTTTACAGCGCGGCTACCAGCCGGTGTTCTCCGAGCTTTATCTGCGCCATGACAGCGTGCGCGCGGTACATTTTCGCGCCGGAAGCGAGTGTCCGCCGCCGGTTCTGAAGGCGGCACAACGGCTGTTCGACGCCGCGCACGGCGGACAACTGCCGGAACACCGCTACGACGAACTGGAGCGCTTTGTCGCCGCCGCGGCGAAAAGCGGCCACGAACTGCGCGCCTACGACGACGCACTCGACTTCGTCGCCGGCCGGCGCGATGCCGCGCAGCGGGCAGTGGCGCTCGATGAGATTTTCAGCCGCGGCGCCGCCGATCCGCGGCTGAAAAAGCTACTGAAGGTGCCCCTGTATCCCTATCAGGCCGAAGGCGCGCTGTTCGCGGTGCGTGCCGGACGAGCGCTGCTGGGCGACGAAATGGGGTTGGGCAAAACCATCCAGGCGATCGCCGCAAGCGAGATTCTGGCGCGGCATTTCGGGGTCGGCAAGGTACTGGTGATCTGCCCCACCTCGCTCAAGTACCAGTGGCAAAGCGAGATCAAACGCTTTGCCGGGCGCGACTCGCGGGTCATCGCCGGGGGCCGGGCGAATCGCCAGAATGAGTATGCAGCCACCGATTTCTGCAAGATCACCAATTATGAAAAGCTCAAATCCGACCTGGATCTGATCGCCGGCTGGGCGCCCGAACTGGTGATCGTCGACGAGGCACAGCGGGTAAAGAACTGGAACACCATCGCCGCCAGGGCACTGAAGCGGATCGACAGTCCCTACGCCGTGGTATTGACCGGAACGCCGCTGGAAAACAAGCTGGAGGAGCTGATTTCGATTGTCCAGTTTGTCGACCAGCACCGCCTCGGTCCGACCTGGAAGCTGCTGCACGAACATCAGGTCAAGGATGAGGGAGGCCGCGTCACCGGCTACACGGGCCTGGAGAAAATTGGCCAGACGCTGGCGCCGCTCATGATCCGCCGCCGCAAGTCCGAAGTGCTGCAACAACTACCGGCGCGCACCGACCAGAACCTGCTGGTGCCAATGACCGAAATGCAGATGAAATACCACGATGAAAACGCTGACGTGGTGGCCAAGATCGTCGCCCGCTGGCGCAAGACCAAATTTCTTTCCGACACCGATCAGCGTCGGCTGACCTGCGCCTTGCAAAACATGCGCATGTCGTGCAATAGCACCTGGCTCCTGGACCGCGAAACGGATCACGGCGTCAAGGCCGACGAGTTGACGGCGCTGTTCGACGAATTGTTCGTCCAGCCGGACGCAAAGGCGGTCGTCTTCAGCCAATGGACAGGCACCCACGACATCGTGATCCGCCGCCTGGAAGCGCGCGGCATCGGCTATGTCAGCTTCCACGGCGGGGTACCGTCGGAGAAGCGGCCGGCACTGATCGAGCGCTTTCGCGACGACCCGCAATGCCGCGTCTTTCTGTCCACCGATGCCGGCAGCACCGGGCTCAACCTGCAACATGCCTCGACCCTGATCAATATGGACCTGCCGTGGAACCCGGCGGTGCTCGAACAGCGCATCGCGCGCATCCACCGTATGGGCCAGCTACGCCCGGTGCAGATCGTCAATTTCGTCGCCAAGGGCACCATCGAGGAAGGCATGCTGTCGATACTGGCCTTCAAGCGATCCCTGGCGGCGGGCATTCTCGATGGCGGCAGCGGCGAAATATCCATGGGCGGCTCGCGTCTCAACCGCTTCATGAAGGATGTCGAGAACGTCACCGGCCATATGGGCGCCGGCGAAGCCATGCCGCCGGCGGAAGAGATGGCCAACGTGGTGTCGGTCGACGCTAGCGGAGCGGCGCCAGCGGGTGCACGCGGGATGGCGCAAGGCGTCGAAGCGGCGCAAGCTTCCGCCGAACCTTGCCCTGCACCCACCTCGGCGCCTGAGTCTCCCACCGCACCCGCAGCGGCACCCGATCCCTGGACCACCTTGCTGCAGGCGGGTCTGCACCTGGTTTCCGCGCTGACCGCAACGGATGCTGCGGCCGCCCACCCCTGGGTCGAGCGTGATCCGGCCACCGGTGCGCGCCACCTCAAGCTGCCGCTGCCGCCCCCGGAAACCGCCGTCCGTATTGCCGATGCACTCGCCTCGCTTGCGCAGGCCTTGCGCGGTCCCACCAACAAACCCTGAAGCCGGAGCCGCCTTTTAATGTTTGCCAGCCAGACCAAAGCCGTCAGCATTGCCACGAATACACTCGGCACCACCCTGTCGAAAGGCCAGAAGGCCTTCAATAAGCTGATCAAGCAGATCGAACAGAAACGCCAGCGTCTCGCCGCCTGGGAAGCCGCGATCCCGCGCTACCAGAAGAAATACACCGAGGAAATGCTGCCCCTGATGCAGACGGTGGAAGACCTGCAAGAACGCATCGCGCGCCAACTAAACGACACACACGGGCAAAAAGGCCTGACACGCACCGAACGACGCATGCTGTCGGATTTGATCGTCAACCTGGTGGCAGGGCTGCCAACGCTGCGCGAGGACGCCGAACTCAAGGCCATCTACAACAAGCACAGCCATTCCGATTTCGACACCGACCAGGCCCGGGATAAGCAATTGGCAAAAGAGATGCTCGAAGAGATGATGGGGATCGAACTCGACGACGACATCGATCTCGATTCGCCGGAGAATTTCATGCGCCAGGCGCATGAAAAACTGGAGCAGCAGCAGGCGCAAGCCGAGGCCGAGCGCGAAGCGCGCGAAGCCAGACGCAAGAAGTCCGCCAAACAGATCGCCCGGGAAGCGGCGCAGGAAGCCGCTAAAAAAGACATTAGCGACACCATCCGCGAGGTGTATCGCAAGCTGGTCAGCGCACTCCATCCCGACCGCGAGCCCGATCCAGCGGAACGGGCGCGCAAAAACGTACTGATGCAGAAGACCAACCGCGCCTATGAAAGTCGCAATTTGCTGCAACTGCTCGAATTGCAGCTGGAGCTGGAGCATATCGACCCCGCCGCGCTGGCCCAGCTCAGCGAAGACAAGCTGAAGCGCTACAACGCCATTCTCCGGGAGCAGGGCGAAGAACTCGACACGGAATTGCTGTGTGTCGAGCAGCAGTTCATTGCCCGCTTCCAGCTTCAGCCGGCCCTGTTCGAAAGACTGCGGCCCGAAAGCATCCTGCGCGAACTGGACGTTGAACTGATCGCCAAACGGCACGCCGCCCGCGATATGAAAAATGATCTTCACTCTTTTGCCGACATCAAAGCCGTCAAGTCGTTTCTCAAGATGATGCGGCAAGAGGCTCCTGGGCCGTTCGACGACATGCCCTTCTGAAGGTCGCCCGCAGGCAGGCGTCCGCGCAGCATCGCCACCGATGCTGCGCTCCTTAAGCGCCGTTTAAGCGGCGCCCTCCATGATGTGTTCCACACCACATTCATGGAGATTCCCATGCGATACAGCCTCATCATTGCCGCGCTATTCATTGCCGCGAGCGCCCAGGCCGAAACCCCGCGCGACTTCCTCACTCGCTTCGAGAAGGAAGCTGGCAGCCCGGCTTCCGCCGAGCGCGGCGCGCGCTTCTTCACCGCCAAACAGGGTGGCGAGTGGAGTTGTGCCTCCTGCCACACCGACAAACCGACCCAGGCCGGGCGCCACGCCAAGACCGACAAGCCCATCACGCCGCTGGCGCCGGCCGCCAACGCCGAGCGCTTCACCGATGCCGCCAAGGTCGACAAGTGGTTCCGCCGCAACTGCAACGACACCGTCAATCGACTCTGCAGCGCGCAGGAAAAGGCCGACGTCATGGCCTGGCTGCTGGCCCTCAAATAATCGGGAGGCAATGATGAAAAAACTGCTCCCCGCCATGCTTCTTCTGGTCGCGCTGTCCGCCCAGGCCGACAACTACCGCCTGCCGAAAAACGCCGCCTTCGAGGAGGAATGCACGTCCTGCCACATGGCCTTTCCGCCGCAGATGCTGCACGCCGATTCCTGGCGCGCCATGATGAATGACCTGTCGAAGCACTTCGGCACAGACGCCAGCCTGGATGAAAAGCGCCGTGTCGCCATCGCCGACTTTCTGGTCGCCAATTCCGGCGGACGCAAGACGGGCACCACGCGCGATGCCGCCGGCAAGCCCTTGCTGCGAATCACGGAAACCGACCGCTTCGATAAAAAGCATCGCGAGATAAACGCCGCGACCTTCAAGCGCGCCTCGATCAAGAGCCCGGCCAACTGCACGGCATGCCACGCGCAGGCCGCAGCAGGCGACTACAACGAACGCTCGATCATCATTCCCAAGTGAGGACAGCCATGCAAACTGAAGCCAAGCCCATCCGCGTCTGGGACCTGCCGACGCGCATCTTCCACTGGTCGCTGGTGGCGAGCTTCGCCATCGCCTTCCTCACCGCGGAATCCGAAAAGCTGCGCGACATCCACGTCATCGCCGGCTATGCACTGGCCGGGCTGATCGCCTTCCGCCTGCTGTGGGGATTC
>CAMBRI010000096.1 GCA_945870205.1 Sulfuritalea hydrogenivorans sk43H
AGCCTTTATGCCTACAGGTACTCAAGTTAATCTTCAAAAGAATCAAAAAGTTATTGTGCAACAGCGCGCAAGGAATTGCAACAAAATGCAGCGTTTTTGAAACCATTGGCGCAGGATTGGCGCAAGAATAAGTTAAATGGCATTATGTCGTAGAGGTTTTTTGATTTCCCGGGCGCCGTCAAACTGTCCGCAGAAAAATACTGCTCGGCATCGGTCATGAGTGGGTTCTCGTCGTCACAGCCGCCAGAAGTCGGCGGCGATGGATTGAATGGCGGCATCTGGCAGCCCGGCTTGCTTGGCGAACTTCGGCCAGTTGGCGATGGCGTCCTGCACCGTGTCGATGATCTTCGGCGCAGGACCGATGGCAAAGCGATCGGCGAGGCGTAGCAGATCACCGCGATTGATGTCGCCGAACTTGCCACCCACGCCCATCAGATGCTGATAGGTCCATTCACCCTTGGGGTTGTAGGCGTGAGTGATGTCGTAGGCCGGGGTCAGGTGCCATTCGCGGCTGCCAGCAGGCAGCATGAAACTGAAGTTCTTGCTGTGGTCGTCGCAGTTGGCGGCCACCACATTGAAGGCCATCCGGCGGAACGTTTCGGCGAGGGCATCATGACCGAGTTTGAGGCGCTGGACGGTTTGCAGCAGTTGGGCGTAGTCGTGGGAGGCCTTCTGCTTGTAATCGAGATGCGCCATCGCACAGAGGGTTTGCATGTGATGCTTGATGGTGTTGCCCTCGGCATCGACCGTGCGGTCGAAACGGCGTGTCATGAAGTGGGCGCGACCGCCTTCTTCCAGCAAGCGGCAGGGCGACATGTTGATGCCGGCTGCTTTGGCCATCAGTGAGTAGGCGTATTCGATGCGGCCATAGTCCTGCGATGATCCCAACTGGCCGAGTTCGCGATCGGCACCCATGCCATCGAACTTGAGTAGCCAGTGTTCGAAGCCCGGATCAGCATCGAACTGACCGGCGCGTATTTCATCGGTTTCGGGATTCCAGGCGATGGCGGCCTTGGCACGCGCACCGCCGGCACTAGTGCCCACCTGGATAATCTGGGCCAGCGCCGCATGCGCATGGGGGTCGGTGTCGATCTGTCCCTGCACGGCCTGGCGCGCACTTTCGACCAGACGCCCGAGTTTGATGGCAGTGTGGCTGGTCACATTGGGACCACGGGATGGGCGAAACTCCAGCGCACCCATGCCACGCCTACCCATGTAGGCCAGGCGATCGAGCGGCGTAATGGCAGTCTTGGTAATACCCTTGTTGGCCATCCAGGCGTCGATCAGTGCGTTGCCGAAATCATCTGGCAGCGCATCGGCCAAGAGGGCAGGCAGGCGTTTGAACGTTGGCGTTGGCAGGTCGGCAAAGACAAAGGGGTCTCGGGCTTGCACCAGAGGCATCGTGAGGGGCGCTACTTCGATGCCTTGCGTGACGAAGCCTGGGTCATATTCGAAGGCATAGTAGCCAAGGCGCGGATCGAGTGCCACGGCACCGACGCGCCGCCCCCAAAGACGGACCTCGACGGCGGCGACCGCTTTATACATCGCCTGCCTCGTTCTTGATTCGCCTTCTGGAGGCGCGTTGGCGCGCGGGTTTGGCGTTGAGCATTTGCAAAGGGCTGATGCTGACTGGGGGAGCGAGGCTAGATAGCCAATAGGCACGGTCCAGAGCACGCAGTGCCTTGATCAGAGTCTTTAAGGTGGCCCCCTTGCCGGATTCCAGATTCTTGACGGCGGTCAGGCCGATGCCAGCCCGATCGGCCAAAGTGATCTGGTCGAGGTTGGCACGCAGACGCAGGGCGCGCATCTGCTCGCCGAGATCGAACTCCCATTCCTCAACAGTCTTATCTGTTTCCATCAGTAGATGTATATGCATCCAAAGTCGTAACAATATACATTAACGGATGCTTTTACGTCTATTCGTTTTTAATATTTTATCCTCCAGCCTGGTGACAATCATTTGCCTGACTTCGAGCATCCAGGCATCGCGGTCAGCCTCGTGTCGGGGCACCACCTCCGCCAAATAGCGCTGCATCAGTTCGCGCAAGGTGACCGTCGCCGCCACCGCGTAGTCCCGCACGATGCTGACCGAGAGGTTCGCCTGTCGGCCGTAGCCAGGAAATCAGCAACGCAGCGATGAACTTCATTGGCGACGATCAGCGGCTGCACGATCGCTACCGCCTAGTCCAACAAGGTCGGAAGTATGGTAAGTCTTGTCATCACCGGTTTCCGCGTCCCTGACTGAACCACTGCGCCAGGCTTTCGTCTTCCAGGGCATAGGCGCCGCGAGCGGAGCGCCAGATCAGGTTCTTTTCGCGCAAGCCATCCAGCGCCGCTTGCACCGTGTGCGCGGCAAGGGCCTCCTGGCCGAGGATCTCGCGGTAGGCTTTCAGTGAATCCTCGGTGAAAGGAGAAAAGTCCTTGCCCTTCTTCACCATGACCCCAAGCACCGCCTGCTGCAGTTCGGTCAGGCCGGCAACCTCGCTTTCCATGCTGTCCCAGATCCGGTTGCGTATGCCTTCGGCGCCTTGCTTGAGCATTTGCCCCAGATTGCTGGCGGCTCCCAAGTCCAGAGCGATTTCCCCGATCATCGTTTTCAGCAATTCGGGCCGATGGCCAACCCATTGGAATGCTTCATACATGTCCTGCTTGCCGAACTGATTGCCGGCAGCAAGACGAACATTCACCCAGTCCGTATAGGCATCCGTGAAATCCTGCTTGAGCAGCGGGAAGGGCGTGACCTGAGAGCCGAAAAACGGTTGGTCCTTCTTCAGAACCAGGTGCGCCAGCTTGTCGCGGTGCGAGCCGGTGAAGACCAGAAACAGGCGTGTCCCGGCCTTGCCCTGGTTGAGGCTGTCGCGCGCCGCCTTCAGCGCGAACATGGCATTGACGCCTTCCTCGCTGGTCAGCGCATGCTGCGCCTCATCGACGATCAGCAATACGGGTTGGCCTGCCTTGTCGGCAAGATGCGCCAGGGCATCCGCCAGCGTGATACCGCCGGCTTGGCCCACCTTGGACAGATCAAAGCTGAGGGCGCCCATGATGTTGAGCTTGTCGAGCCCGGCCGACTTGGCCATTTTGGCAATGGCGCCCTGGTTTTCGGCGATGGCGCTCTTGATTGCCTCGGCAAGCAGCAATGCTGGGTCGCGCGATCGATCGGACCACAAGTCGACGTAAATGCATGACCAATTACGTCGCGCCGCCTCAGGCACCAGGTCTTCGCGCAGAAAGGTGCTCTTGCCGGTGCGGCGGGGGGCCGCTAGGAACAGCCCGGACGAGTTATCGACCAGCCCCTTGCCTTCCAGGCTGTTGCACAGGTCCTCTGCCAAGGCTTGGCGGTGAAACGAAAAGCGGCTTTGCTCCTGCGTCATGGCGACCTCGCCCGGGATTTATTTTCAATTATATTCTCGCACTAATTTATACTTGTCAATATAAAGCACTAATAAGTACCTTCACCCACCGCCGATTTAGGCCAGGGCGAGCGATTCTGGACGTTGCTGGATACGGGGGACGATGCGGCCATGACAAAACTCCTGAGGTAAGGAGTACCGTATAGCCAAGCAAGGACCGCCATCTGCGGGTGCCTCGCACATAAAGTTTCCGCTTCGTGGAGCACGTTGGAGCAGGATTGGAGCAAACCTGCTCAAAACTTTGCACCAACAACCCGCAAGACACGTGCAGCTTATTGATTTGTCTTGGATTGTTGGTCGGGGCGAGAGGATTCGAACCTCCGACTCCTGCGTCCCGAACGCAGTACTCTACCAGGCTGAGCTACGCCCCGATGGCAAGTTGGTGGCAAGGATGGACATTGCGGGAACAGGTTTGAAGTTTCAGCCTGAGGGGTCATCCTTGCAAACATCGCGGCAGTCAAAAGCTTCTTTGCACCGCAAAGTCGGCTAATTGTAGCAGCGTTTCCCTGAACTTTGAATCCGGCAGCGGCGCCAGCGCCGCCTTGGCCATCTCAGCCTCGGCAACACCGTGCTGGTGCGCGGCATCAAGGGCGCCACTGGACCGAACTGCCGCCAATACCTCGGCAAAACTGTCGTCACTAGCATTCTCGATTGCGCTGCGCACCAAGGCCGCCTGTTGCGGGCTGCCGTACTGTATGGCATGAATCAGCGGCAGGGTCGGTTTCCCTTCGGCCAGATCGTCGCCAAGATGCTTGCCGGTCTCCGCCTCCTGTCCCGAATAATCGAGCACGTCGTCAATCAACTGAAATGCCGTGCCTAAATGCGTCCCATACGCCGCCAGCGCCTCCTCAATATCCGGGCCCGCGTTGCCGAGAATGGCCCCCAGCCGGCCCGCCGCTTCGAACAGCTTGGCCGTCTTGTAGCGAATGACCCTCAGATAGTCTTCAACCCCGATATCGGCGTTGCGACAGTTCATCAACTGCAGCACTTCGCCTTCGGCAATGATGTTGGTTGCATCGGCCAGCACCTGCATCACGCGCATACTGCCAACACCAACCATGATCTGGAAGGCGCGCGAGTACAGGAAATCACCGACCAGGACACTGGCCGGGTTGCCGAACACCGCATTGGCGGTATCGCGGCCACGACGCAGCGACGACTCATCTACCACATCATCGTGCAATAGCGTCGCGGTATGAATGAATTCCACTACCGCCGCCAATTCGTGATGGCGGGCTCCGGCATAGCCGCAGGCCCCTGCAGACAGCAGCACCAAGGCCGGCCGCATGCGCTTGCCACCGGCCGAAATGATGTACTCGGCGACCTGGCGAACCAGCACCACCTCCGAATGCAGTCGTGACCTGACGACGGCATCAACCGCACGCATATCGGCGTCTATCGGGGCGTAAAGGCTGGCGAAGTTCACGGTGAGCACTATGTGCGGAAGCAAAGGCGCGATGTTAGGCGGCGCATCTGTCGGCGTCAACGCAAAGCACCGCCAGCTTTCTTTGCCGCGCGGTGATGCTGCAACCCCGCCCGGCGAATAGGCCCCAACTGTATTGGCCCCGCCGATATGCCCGTTACTTGAGCAGGGACTTGAGTTGCGACCACTGTCGCCTGCTAACCGGCAGGCGTTCGCCGAGTCCTTCCAGAATCACTTGCCAGTGCGCCTCCGTGTCGCCCTCGTCGGCAACGTGCTCCACTCCGGCGACAGCGGCCCGGGCCACCAGACAGTTGCGATGGATGCGAAGAAAGCGCTCGCTGAATTCCGACTCCAGATGCACCAGGGATTCTTCCAGAAGATACTCGCGCTCAGCAGTGCGCGCCGTGACATATTTCTGCTCTGCCCGCAGATAGAGAATTCTCGCCACGGGGACCAACAGGATGCGCCCCCGTTCCAGGCAAGAAAGGTTCTGCCGGACCGCGAGCGCCGAATCTTCGAGACGAACCGCATCATCCGCTCGGCGCCGGGCTTTCCTCAAGGCATCGGCAAGGCGGGCGGCTCGCACCGGTTTGACCAGGTAGTCCAGGGCCGCCAACTCAAATGCCTGAACCGCATATTTGTCGAAAGCCGTGACAAATATTACCGCCGGCGTGGTCGGCAAACGCGTCAGATGTCGCGCAAGTTCGACCCCATCCATCCCCGGCATCCGGATATCGATCAGGGCAACGTCCAGGTCGCCGGCTTGCGCTCTTTCGAGTGCGGCGAAACCGTCGGCCGCCTCTGCGACCACGATGCTTGGAACTTCGGCATTGATGTCGCCCAGAACGTCACGCAAACGGGCCCGCGCCGGAGCCTCGTCATCAACCAAGAGGAGGCGCAAGGGCTGATTCATCTCGCATTCACCGGACGGTAGGGAAACTCGATGGTGACACTGAAGCGCCCCCCTCCGAGTTGGGTCGTCATGGTTGCTTCAAGGTCGAAAAAAAGCATCAGTCGCTCGCGAATATTGGTCAGAGCCATCTGGTTGCCATGCGCATGGCCGTCGGCCACGGCCACGGTGTTGGTAAGCTCTACCCGCAAGCGTGAATTCCTGCGCTCGAAGCGGATCACTATTTCACCGGGTTCGGTCGCCGGCTCGATACCATGATAGACGGCGTTTTCCAGCAAGGGCTGCAACATCAGCGGCGGCACCAAGGGGTCCGGTGGACAATCCGCCATGTCCCACACCACGCGCACGCGCTCACCGAGTCGCAAGCGCTCGAGATTGATGTATTGCCGCGCCACCTGAATTTCTTCAGACAGAGGTACCAGATCGGCATTCTCTCGCATCAGCACGCGAAAAAGATCCGCCAGTTCCTCCAGCGCCGTCTCGGCGCGGCGGGGATCGGCACGCATTACGCCGAGCACCGCGTTCAGCGCATTGAAAAGGAAATGTGGCCGGATGCGGGCCGTCAGGGCCAGCAAACGCGCTTCTGCCAGAGCCGGTGACCTGGCCCGCACGCTCAGATCGAACCACCACAGCAGCAAGGCGACCGCGATCACTACCCACAGTGAACTGCGACTGATACCGGCCACATCCGGTTCGACCCATTGCATAGCGACCAATAGACTGCGTACTGCGGCGGTAACCAGTAATACCAGCAGGATCACCATGACGATGCCAAACCACTTGCGCAAGCCTGTCAGCCATGCATTGAGGAAACTCAGGAGCGCGAGACTGAGCAGCGTCACCGGTTCAATCAGGATTGCCACTTCGATGAATTCGGCGAAGAAGGATCGCCATTCCCTGTTGGCCGCCATGACCCCCAACAGAGCGCCGAAATTAACCGTCATCAGTACGCGCAACCAGATGCCGGGCTTGCGCAAGTCGCGCGGGCCGGACAGCGGAGTGTTTTCCCTTATACTTCGCACTTGGCTCAATTGCCCGTCACCTTTGATTTTCCAGTGTTTTTACTTGTAGCGCCTGCGCCCGATGCCGATTACACTGGCATCTGCCTCCACCGAAACTTAGGTCCAATACACGTATTGCTTGCTGATATGGCTGCTCGATTATGACAGAACCGAAACCTCCGGAATCGCCGGCAATTCCGACCGCGTGGTCCGGCCGCTTTTCCGAACCCGTATCCGATCTGGTCAAGCGCTACACCGCTTCCGTATTTTTTGATCGCCGCATGTGGCGGCAGGACATCCGGGCCTCGCTCGCGCATGCGCGGATGCTGGCGCGCCAGGACATCATCGCGGCTTCCGACCTTGCTGCCATCGAGCAGGGCATGGCAGGCATCACCGCGGAAATCGAGGCCGGCAACTTCAACTGGAACCTCGATGATGAAGACGTTCATCTCAACATAGAAAAGCGTCTTACGGCCCTGGTTGGTGACGCCGGTAAGCGCCTGCATACCGGGCGCTCGCGCAATGATCAAGTGGCCACCGACATCAGGCTCTGGATGCGCGACACCATCGACGAAATCGACGTCCTGCTGCGCAATTTCCAGGCAGCCTTGCTTGACGCTGCAGAATCCCACGTCGAGACTCCCCTGCCCGGCTTTACTCATTTGCAGGTGGCGCAGCCGGTGACCTTTGGCCACCATCTGCTGGCCTATTTCGAGATGTTGCGCCGCGACCGCGAACGCTTTGCCGACTGTCGTCGCCGCGTCAATCGATTGCCGCTGGGTGCGGCCGCCCTGGCTGGTACCACGTTCCCGATCGACCGTCAGGCCGTGGCGCTGGAACTCGGTTTCGAATCCGTCTGCGAGAACTCGCTGGATGCCGTTTCCGATCGCGACTTCGCCATCGAGTTTTGCGCTGCGGCCTCGCTGGTGATGACCCACGTTTCGCGGTTTTCCGAAGAGCTTATCCTGTGGATGAGCCCTCGCATCGGCTTCATCGACCTGGCCGATCGCTTCTGCACCGGTTCCTCGATCATGCCGCAGAAGAAAAATCCGGACGTGCCGGAACTCGCTCGGGGAAAGACCGGCCGCGTTTTCGGCCATCTGATGGGACTGCTCACGCTAATGAAGGGCCAGCCACTCGCCTACAACAAGGACAACCAGGAAGACAAGGAGCCACTGTTCGACACGGCGGACACGCTGATCGATACCTTGCGCATTTTCGCCGACCTGGTGCCCGGCATCCGGGTCAAGCCGGAGGCAATGGCCGCTGCCTTGCGCCAAGGCTATGCCACCGCGACCGACTTGGCCGACTACCTGGTCAAGAAGGGACTTCCCTTCCGCGATGCGCATGAAGCGGTCGCCCTCGCGGTGCGGGCCTGCGAAGCACGCGCTTGCGACCTGCCGGATTTATCGCTAGAAGAGTTGCGCTCATTTTCGCCGCTGGTGGATGACGATGCATTTGCGGTTCTGACCGTGAGCGGGTCGCTTGCCGCCCGCAACCACCTCGGCGGCACTGCGCCGGCCCAGGTTCGCGCCGCCATCCTGCGCTCCCGCACACGACTCTGATCGCCGAACGATGGCCACTCCGCAATACATCGGCAAATACGAAATCCGCAGCAAGCTCGGAGAAGGTGCGACGTCGATCGTATACCTTGGTTTTGATCCCTTCACCGAGCGGGAAGTAGCGGTCAAGGCGATATTCCCGGAGGTGTTGCGCGACAAGGAACGGGGAAAACTCTATCGCAATCTGCTGATGACCGAGGCATCGCTTGCCGGCAAGCTCAATCATCCGCACATTGTGCAGATCTTCGATGCCGTTCTCGCCGAAGACCAGAGTTACATCGTCATGGAATACGTCAAGGGCGGAACGCTGGAGCCGTTTTGCACGCCGAGCACCCTGCTGCCGGTGGATCGCCTGGTAGAGATCATCTTCAAATGCACCCGCGCGCTTGATTACGCCTTTCGCGCCGGAATCACCCATCGCGACATCAAACCGGCCAACATCCTGCTGGTCAACGCGGGCGAAGGTACCGAGCGCGCCGGTGGCGACATCAAGATTTCCGATTTCGGTGCAGCCATGCTGAGCAGCGGGGAACAGACCCGCACCCAGGTGTCGGGCGTCGGCTCGCCGGCCTACATGTCGCCCCAGCAGGTGCGCGACATGACGCTCAATCACCAGACCGACATCTACTCGCTGGGCGTGGTGATGTACCAGTTGCTGACAGGTCGATTGCCCTTCCAGTCGACCTCCAACTACGGGATGATTTATCAGATCTGCAATACCGATCCGCCGCCGCCGTCGACCTTCCGCGCCGATATGCCGACCAGCCTTGATGCCGTCGTTGCCCGCGCCATGCAGAAGGATATCGAGACGCGCTACCTGAGCTGGGAGGAGTTTTCGCACGACCTGGCCCAGTCTTTTCGCAACAAACAACTCTCGGCGCAGCGCCAGGCCTTCCCCGACAGCGAGAAATTCGAGGCGCTGCGTGCGTTGCGCTTCTTCAACGAGTTTTCCGATGTCGACCTGTGGGAAGTGGTGCGCTTCTCGCGCTGGGACGAGGTGGCCGCCGAAACCGTGATCATGCGCGACGGCGAGCGTGGTGATTTTTTTGCTTTCCTGCTCGATGGCGAATTGACTGTCTCCAAGAGCGGCCACGCCCTGGGAACTCTGGCGGCCGGAGAATGTTTCGGCGAAATGGCGATCATCCGCCGCGGCGAGCATGCGCGGGGCGCAGACGTCGTGGCTCAGACCATTACCCGGGTCGTGACCATTTCCGCGCAGGCTCTGCAACATGCCTCGGACGCATGCCGGATGCATTTCTACCAGGGCTTTCTCGATGTCATCGCCGGCCGCCTGGCCGACGCCAACGCCCGCCTGGCATCTCTTTGACGTCAGGCGCGGCGCATGATTGAACGGCTGCTGAGCGACCTCAAGCGTTGATTCAGGCGGCGTTGACGATCGGTTCCAGCTGCTTCTGCAACTCGCCCGACTGATACATCTCCGTCATGATGTCGCTGCCACCGACGAACTCGCCGCCGATATAGAGCTGCGGCACGGTCGGCCAGTTGGCATAATCCTTGACGCCCTGACGTACATCCGGATCGGCAAGCACATCCACCGTGACCAGATTCTTGACGCCACAGGCCTGCAGGATCTGCACCGCACGCGCCGAAAATCCGCACTGCGGAAACTGCTGCGTACCCTTCATGTAGAGCACCACCGGGTTGCCGGTAACGGTATCGTGAATTTTCTGTTTGATGTCCATGATAGATTCCAGAGAAATAGTTGAGTAAATAAGTCGGGATATTCTAGCGGTGGAAGTGCTCATCGGTCAAGCGGTCCGGTTCCGACCGGCTCCTGCTGGCCAGCCGCGACTCAAGCGGGTGGGGAATCGCCACCAGACGCGGGCAGGAAAGCCTGGCCGGGCGATCATGAAACGTCTGCGGCACCCGGCGACGTAAGGTTTGAGGGGTTCCGGCGTCAACGCATTACACTTGCCTCAAATCGAGAACTGTCATGCTGATACATCGTACTCAAGACATCGCGCCATCCAACATCACCCCAAGGGCCCTGTTTGATCGACGTCGCGAATTCCTGCGACTCTCTGCAGGTGCGGCACTTGCCGGCCTGCTACCTTCCGCCGAGGCGAAACTCGGCCCGGGCCGCCCCAGTCCCTATTCGATTTCCGATACACCGACAGCGCTCAAGCACGTCACGGGCTACAACAACTACTACGAATTCGGCACCGACAAGGAAGATCCGGCGCGAACCGCAGGTGCCCTGCGCCTGCGACCCTGGACGCTGAGCATTGAAGGTCTGGTAAAGCAGCCGAAGACTCTGGGTATCGAGGACATCCTGAAACTGGCGCCGCTCGAAGAGCGCATCTACCGCCTGCGCTGCGTCGAGGGCTGGAGCATGGTGATTCCCTGGCTGGGTTTTCCGATATCGAGCCTGCTGAAACTGGTCGAGCCGCTGGGCAGCGCGAAGTACGTCGAATTCATCTCCGCCGTGCAGCCAGAGACCATGCCAGGTGTGAAGAGCCGGGTACTCGACTGGCCCTATGTAGAAGGCTTGCGACTGGACGAGGCGATGCATCCGCTGGCCATAATCGCCGTTGGCCTCTATGGCGATGTGCTGCCGAGCCAGAACGGCGCGCCCCTGCGCCTCGTGGTGCCCTGGAAATACGGCTTCAAGAGCGGCAAATCGCTTGCCAGGATTCGCCTCACCGACAACGAGCCGCGTACCTCCTGGATGAAATCGGCGCCACGCGAGTACGGCTTTTATTCCAACGTCAACCCGGAGGTCGACCACCCGCGCTGGAGCCAGGGCAGTGAGCGTCGCATCGGCGAATTCAGCAAGCGCAAGACATTGATGTTCAATGGCTACGGCGAGCAGGTCGGCCAGCTTTATGTCGGCATGGATTTGAGGAAACAGTTTTGAATCCGGCCCTCCTCAAGCCGCCACTGCTTCTCGCCTGCCTCGCGCCGCTGGCCTACTACGCTTGGGGCCTGCAAACCGACACGCTGGGTGCCAATCCCATTGAAGCGGTCACCCGCGGGCTGGGCGACTGGGCGCTGAATTTCCTGCTGATCACCCTGTCGGTCACGCCGCTGCGCAAGCTGTCCGGATGGACCTGGCTGGGTCGTTTGCGCCGCATGCTTGGCCTCTTCGTATTTTTCTACGCGACCCTGCATCTGAGCACCTATCTATGGTTCGACCAGTTCTTCGACTGGGTAGCGATTACCAAAGACATCTGGAAACGCCCTTTCATCACCGTCGGCATGCTCTGCTTCGTCCTGCTGCTGCCGCTGGCGGCCACCTCCAATGGCTTCGCCCTGAGAAAACTCGGCGGCCGCCGCTGGCAGGCCCTGCATCGCAGCGTCTATCTGATCGGCATGCTGGCGGTGCTGCACTACTCCTGGATGGTCAAGGCCGACATCAGTCGCCCGCTGCTCTATGCCGCCCTGCTTGGCATCCTGCTCGGCCTGAGGGGCTGGTGGCGGGTGCAGGAGCGCGACCGGCAACTGTCCGGGACCTATCTGCCAAAACGGCGCGGACGCATCATTCCGATTGTCGTCAGAAAGTAGGCTTCTGCAGCCGGATCAGGCGAAACCACCCCGCAGCCAGGGCCGCCTCGTTGGACTTCAGGTCGAGGCCGCCCACGGTTTCCAGCACATCTTCGAAAACGACATCCAGGCGCGTAGCGACATGGCGGGTCAGCGGATTGAGCAGGCGTTTCCAGCCGGCTTCACCGCGCCGCAGAAATTTGTCGAATACCAGCAACTGCCCCCCCGGCTTCAGCACGCGCACCGCTTCGGCCAGACAAAGAGCAGGCTCCGGCACAACGGCAAGAATCAGGTGCAGCACGATCGAATCGAAGCTGGCATTGTGAAACGGCAAACGCTGCACATCACCGCGCAGGGGGACGAAGTGCAAGCCGGAAGCACGGGGGCGTGCCCGCACCAGCATCGCGGCGGTCAGATCGATGCCTACATAACGATGGTGGGCAGGTAGATGCGGCAGATCGAGGCCCGTACCCACGCCAAGCAACAGCACGTCGCGCGGCGGTCCATCCGCCAGGGCCGCAAGGCTGCGTTTGCGCGGGCCACGCGTGGCGGCCGTCAGGAAGGCATCGTAGAACGGCGCAACCAGTGTGTAGCTATGCTTGAGGCTCAATGCAGCACACGCGGCATGGAGAGCACAAATTCCGTAATCCGGGCTTCGAACTGGACTCCATCCTCCGCCGTCATCTGGTAGCTGCCCTGCATGGTGCCGACGGGCGTGGCGAGCTGGCAGCCGCTGGTGTATTCGAAACTCTGTCCCGGTGCGAGCAGGGGCTGGTGGCCGACCACACCAAGGCCTCGTACTTCCTGCACATGGCCTTCGGCGTCGGTGATGATCCAGTGCCGCGAAATGAGCTGCGCGGGTACGGTGCCGGTGTTGCTGATGGTCACGGTGTAGGCGAAGACGTGCCTGTTGATCGCCGGATCCGACTGCTCCGCAATATAGTGGGTCGCCACCGCAACCGCTATTTCGTATTTCTTCGCCTCGGCCATGGGCGGGCATTCAACACCAAATCGCGCAAGTGAGCAAGGCGCGCCGCCCGCGATGCTTTCCGCTGGGTGGAATGGCGATGATCATTCTTGACCATTACTGTCGATTCCGCGACACTTCGGCTATGCGAACCAATTGTCCGCCGACTACCCCGCCCCAATCCGTTTCATGAGCTCTCCCGAATCAGGCACAGCAGCGGCCAGTTTTCTGGCGCGGCTTCAAAACGCTGGCATCAGGCCCGACGACAGCGAAGACCTGCGCCTGAGCAAGTCGCTGTTGATGCTGGCAACCGGGCTGATCAGCGTCACGATAATGGTCTGGGTGGCGATCTATACGGCACTAGGCCCCCAGTTTTCGACCACGCTCCCGCTCGCTTTCCAGCTTCTCTTGGTCGGCAACATGGTTCTCTACATCAAGACCGGCAATTTTGATTTTTTCCGGGTCAGCCAGCTGGGGCTGTTCCTGTTCCTGCCTTTCGTTGCACTTTGGATCGGAGGGACCATCATTTCCACCAGCGGGGTACTGCTCTGGGCCCTGCTGGCGCCCGTTGGAGCAATCCTCTGCGTTGGCGTGCAAAAGTCAGTGGGCTGGTTCATCGCCTGGGTTTTCCTCACGGCACTTTCGGGCGCCGTCGACTTCTATCTTGCCGACTACTCGCTGATCGCGCAAAAATCCAACGTTCCAACGCAGACCACGATCGTCTTCTTCACCCTCAATTTCATCGCGGTGTCGACCATCATCTACACCTTGCTGCGTCATTCAATCGCGGAAAAGCGCATCATTCAGAAGAGCCTCGAAGAGGCACACCGGCAGGTACAGATCGAACAGGAACGCTCCGAGAAGCTTTTGCTCAACATTCTTCCCGGCTCCATCGCCGACCGCCTCAGGTCTTCCGACAAGACCATTGCTGATGGCTTTGCCGACGTCACAGTGATGTTCGCCGACATCGTGAATTTCACCCAGGTCGCTGCCAACATGTCGCCGTCGCAGGTGTTCGCCATGTTGAACCGGATATTCTCGGCTTTCGACGAACTGGCCGAAGAGTATGGCCTGGAAAAGATCAAGACCATAGGGGATGCCTACATGGTGGCCGGCGGACTGCGGGAAGATCTCACCGATTACTCGGCGGCCATCGCCGACATGGCGGTGGCCATGCGCGACCTGTTGCGACGCGACTTCACGATCAATGCATCGCAGCTTGAAATTCGCATCGGCATCGGCACCGGCCCGATAGTTGCCGGCGTGCTGGGAAAGAAGAAATTCATTTATGACCTGTGGGGCGACACGGTCAATATCGCCAGCCGGATTACCTCCGAAGGCGTTCCCGGCATGATCCAGTGCGACACGATGACCTACCACCGGCTGGCGGGGAGTTTTGATTTCCATGAACCCCAGACCATCTACCTCAAGGGCAAGGGCAACATGACGGTGTATCGCCTGATTGGGCGCAAAGGCGCGGCCAG
>CAMBRI010000097.1 GCA_945870205.1 Sulfuritalea hydrogenivorans sk43H
CCGTGGTAAACGCTGCGCACCAGCCAGCGCCCCAGCAGCAGCGTCGCGCCGACGGTGACGAGGATGATCAGCGGTTCGTAACTGGCGCGCTCCGCCGAGATCGGCGCCAGCATCCACCAGCCATTTTCGTTCAGGCGATCGGCAAGGCCGGTGCCCAGAAGTTGCCGCGTGGCGGCATCGATGCGCAGGATCACGGTCGACGGCATCACGCCCAGCAACAGCGTGATCAGCGCCAGCCAAATCAGGCCGGCCTTCTCCCAGGGTCCGGCATCGTGGGCGTCCTTGAGCCCCGGCTCGCGCATCTGGCCCAGAAAGATGATGCCGTAGAACTTGACCATGGCGAAGCCGGCCAGGGCGGCGACCAGAACCACCAGCGCCGCCGCCACCGGCACCACCATGTTGAGCCAGGGATGCGGCAGACCGGGCGAAAACAGGAAGCTTTGCAGCAGCAGCCATTCCGAAACGAAACCCGACAATGGCGGCAGGCCGGCACTGGCGATCACCCCGGCCAAGGCCAGCCACGCCACCCAGGGCATGCGGTGAATCAGTCCGCCGAGCTTGCCCAGGTTGCGCTCCTTGGTGGCATGCAGCACCGAGCCGGTGCACAGGAACAAGAGGCTCTTGAAGCCGGCGTGAGCCAGGCAGTGGTAGAGCACGGCGGTCATGGCCAATGCCGCCAGCGCCTCCATGCGATAAGCGTGGAAGATCAGGGTCAGGCCGATGCCCACCGCGATGAGGCCGATGTTTTCGATCGACGAATACGCCAGCAGCCGCTTCATGTCGTTTTGCACCGTGCTGTAGAGCACGCCGAACAGTGCGGTGACGAGGCCCACTACCAGAGCCACCACGCCCCACCACCAGATCGTCGCATGCAGCAGGTCGAAGCTCACGCGCAGCAGGCCGTAGATGGCCGTCTTCAGCATCACACCGCTCATCATCGCCGACACCGGCGAAGGCGCCGCCGGGTGCGCCTCGGGCAGCCAGACATGCAGCGGCACCAGGCCGGCCTTGGCGCCGAAGCCGCCCAGCGCCAGCAGGAAGGCGGCCGAGGCCCAGAAGGGCGGCAGCTCCTGGGCGCGCATGCCGGCAAAACTGTAGTCGCCGCCTCCACCACCAATTCCGCCGGTCATGACGCCAAACGAAAGCAGGATGCCAATGGCGCCGAGGTGCGCGATCAGCAGGTAGAGGAAACCGGCGCGGCGGATTTCCTCCTGACGATGATCGGTGGTGACAAGGAAGTAGGACGACAGCGCCATGCACTCCCAGGCCACCATGAAGGCGTAGGCATCGTCGGCCATCAGTACCATCAGCATGCTGGCGAGAAAGATGTGGTATTCGAGGCAAAGCAGCCCGAGCGGGGTGCCGTCTGCCTTGCGGAAATAGCCCGCCGAGTAAATGGAAATGCCCGCCGATGCAAAACCAAGCAGCAGGGCGAACACGGCAGAAAGGTTGTCCAGCCGCAGGTGGAAGGGCAGATCCGGCAGTCCGATCACCAGCACGGCTGTCTGCGCCGGGCCGCCGAGAGCACCCAGCGCCACCACGCCGACCAGCATCCCGACCAGCGCACCGAGCGGGAACAGGACCTTGCTGATGACGTCGGTATCACGCGGCGCGAGCAGTCCGAGCAACCCGATGGCCAGCCAGGCGCAGGCGGCAATCAGCAGGAAGTCGATGGGCAGGAGGCTGGTCATGTGGTCACGGCGGAAAGAGGAGCGATTCTATCAGCGCGCGCAGCGGCCAAACCGCCGTTCCGCCAGCGTCGGCGCGATGCGCCCCGGCGGGAACTCTTGCCTTTGGCGGCTTGACCCGCAGCGCACGAAAGGCAACATCGGCTTGGCAAACAAGTCAGCCAAAACGCTTCACAGGCAAGGGGCGCAAGGGGCTGGCGACCGCTTCGTCGCCGCGCTCGGCAGCCCAGGCATGGATGGCTTCCAGCGCCATGTCGGCAGTAGCGAAAATGTGCTGCTGCGAGATGTAGTCGAACAGGCCGGTGGCGCGCATGACGTCGATCACCTGCTTCTTCAGGCCCGAAAAAACTACCGTGACACCATTGCCGCGCAGGCGCTCGACCAGATGGTGCACGACCTCTTCGCCCGAGGCGTCAAGCTCGTTGATGCCGTTGGCAACTACCAGCAGGTAGGGCGCTTTCGGATTGGCCGCCACGGCCTCCAGGATCGCGTCTTCGAAGAAGGACACGTTGGCGAAATACAGCCGGCCGTCGAAGCGCACTGCCGTCACCACATTGGAAGCCGGCAGATCGTTTATCGAGGCATCGCGCAGGCTGCCGTCGGCATGACGTCCAAGTATCGCCACGCGCGGCGTCATGGTGCGGTACAGGTACAACCCGATGGCCAGGCCGGCGCCGATCATGATGCCCTTGTCGAGGTGGGGCGCGAACCCGAGCGTGGCGACAAAGGTGACGATAGCGGCCACACCATCGTGACGATTGGCCTGCCAGGCATGCCTGATCGCACCGAAGTTGATCAGACCGATCACCGCCATGATGATCACGGCCGCCAGCACCGCCTGCGGCAGGTGGTAGAGCAGCGGGGTCAGGAACAGCAGGGTCAGCAGCACGAAGGCCGCGGTGATCACCGAGGACATGCCGGTCTTCGCCCCCGCATTGATATTGACGGCAGAGCGCGAGAAGGAACCGGAGACAGGAAAGGATTGGGTCATCGCCCCGACCAGGTTCGCCAGGCCCTGGCCGATCAGTTCCTGGTTGGGATCGATCTTCTGCCTGGTCTTGGCGGCGATGGCCTTGGCAATGGAAATCGCCTCCATGAAACCGACCAGGGAAATGACGATGGCGGCGGTCAGCAGACTGCCGATCATATCCCAGGAGAACTTTGGCAGGCCGACTGAAGGCAGACCTTGCGGCACCTTGCCGACCACTTCGCCGCCCCCCGCGAGCTTGAGGCTGCCGCTGGAGACCTTGGCGATGCGCCAGTGCCGGCCGTCGGACTGAAGGCCCTGCGGCAGCTTGCCCATGGCAAAGAACCTTGTCGACTGACTGTCGGCGCCGGCGACCTGCTCGAAAACGAAACTGCGCACGACACGATTGCGCTTGCGGTTTTCGTCCTCGTGATCCCGCAGTTGCAGCTTCAGCAATTCGACTTCGTAATTGAGCGTCACCGCCTCATGGGCGCTATCGGCACCGGCCTTTTGCAACTTCTTGATGTCCGCGCTCTTCGCCACGAGCTGGTCGTTGATCTCGCGGATCCGCGTTTCGGTGCGGACGAATTCCGTCAGCAGCGTCTGCGCCTCGGCATCGGCGATCTGCTCCAGCGTGCTTGTCGCCGTGCGTTCGAAGCCGATCTGCCAGGAAACCACGGTCGTAAGCGCCACGGCGATCAGCACGCCCGGCAGTTTGGGCACTTTCTTGCGGATGACCCACATGATCACTATGGCCGTCGCACCCATCGCCAGTGTCGGCAAATGGGTGTCGCCCACCAGCTTTGCCACGCCCCAGATGTCGCTCGCGAAAGACTCGGAACGCCCCATCGGCACACCAATCAGCTTGTTGGCCTGGGACAGCGCAATGATGATGGCCGCCGCGTTGGTAAAGCCGACGATGACCGGATGCGAAAGAAAATTCACCACCACGCCTAGCTTGAAGGCACCCAGGGTGAGCTGGATCACGCCGACCAGCAGGGCGAGCATGATCGCCAGCGCGACGAAGGATTCGGAGCCGGGCGCCGCCAGCGGCGTCAGGGCCGAGGCGGTCAGCAGCGAAGCAACCGCCACCGGGCCGGTGCCGAGTTGTCTGGAGGAGCCCCACAGCGCCGCCACCGCCACAGGCAGGAAAGCCGCATACAGGCCGTAATAGGCCGGCAGACCGGCCAGCTGGGCATAGGCCATCGACTGCGGCACCAGCACCAGTGCGACGGTGAGGCCGGCGATGAAGTCGGCGCGCAAGGAAGTTCCGGAATAGGGGAACCAGCGCAGGAACGGCAACAGCGATCGAGGGGACAGTTTCATGGATAGTGGTATGGCGTGACGTCCGGGCTATTTTTTTCCCGCCGCGGCAGTGACGAGGGGGCAGGCGAGGCGGGCCCAGGGATCCGTCGAGCGATCGGCGGCAACCACCTCCCAGCCTTCCAGCGAGTCGATGACGACGGTGGCGATGCATTCGTGCGTGTTGGCGTAGTCCACGATGTCCCGCCGGCGCAACTCGGGCTTCTGGCTCAGGCTGTAGGCGACGCCGTCCTTACGCAGGCTCGTTATAAACGCCTCCAGGTCGCCGGGCAGGACATTGCCGGCGACGCGCGCAAGAATGTCCAGCTCGGCATCCATGCGCTGGCACAGGCTGCGCGCCGAGGCGAGCAGCCGCGGGTCGACGAAGCCTTCGCGCACGGCGAGCAGAACCTTGCGATCCGGTTTGCGGGTATCCATGGATAATCTGATCAGCAGCATCCGTGCCATGCCGCTCTACCCTGTAAATCACCGCCTTATCAGCAGCTTGGCTCATCGCAAGGGCAGCATGGGAGCGTCGAACCATTTCAAATTGCAACTAGCAGGGCGAGCCGGGTATTTGCACGCAATCCTTGTGGCGATGGACACATGTTGCACGGATTTATGGTGCCATTGCATAATGCAACTCATGAAGCGTTTTCACCTGTCGCTCGGATCGCTGCGCCAAAAGATCGTCTTCGGCTACGGCGCCGTCGCGCTGTTGGTCGTCGCCCTCTCGGCCTTTTCCCTGCTCGAGATGCGCCTGCTGGCCGAGCAGATCACCTCCGGCGAACGCATCCATCAGTTTCTCGGCATTGCCCTGGAAATCCGCCGCTTCGAGAAGAACTATTTCCTCTACGGCCAGCGCGCCGACCTCGAGGAAAATCGGGCCTACCTCATCGAGGCGCGCCGCATGCTCTCCGAACACGGCGCCCAGTTCGCCGCCGTTGCCAACCCGCAGCGCATCGGTGCCCTGATCATCGCGCTTGAAGACTACGACCGCCTGATCAGCGCCCATCCGCCGGGCAACGACGATCCCCCGCGCGAAGCTGACATCCGCCGGGCGGGCAAAGAGATCTCAACCGTCGCCGAAGAATGGTCGCGCGCCGAGCGCGCCATCCTGCAGACCCAACTCGACCGTCATCGGTACTGGCTGCTCGCCGCCATCGGCGCCGTCGTCCTGCTCGTCGTCGTCATCGGCCAGATGCTGGCCTGGCGCGTCGCGCGGCCGCTGCGCGAACTGGAGTACAACATGGCCGCGGTGGCCGAAGGACGGCTGGCCAAGCTCGACCTCGCCGTGGAGGACCGCGAGATCGCCTCGTTGACGAGCGCGTTCAACCACGTTCTGGCGCAACTCGAAACGCGCCAGGGCCAGTTGGTCCGCTCAGAAAAACTCGCGGCACTGGGCACCCTGCTCTCGGGCGTGGCGCACGAACTCAACAACCCGCTGTCGAACATTTCCACCTCCTGTGAAATCCTCGCCGAGGAAGTCGCAGCCACGAAAGTCTGCCAGCCCTCTCCCTCGATCCCTCTCCCGGAGGGAGAGGGAAGACAGTCTGCTTCCTTCTCCTTTCAGGAGAAGGGCGGGGGGATGAGGCGCGATACGGCGTTTGAAAAGGAATTGCTGGCACAGATCGACGCCGAGACCTGGCGTGCGCGGCGCATCGTGCGCTCGCTGCTCGACTATGCGCGCGACCGGCCTTTCAGCCGCGAAACCGTGCCGCTCGCGCCGCTTGTCGAAGAGAGCCTGCGCCTGGTGCGCGGCCAGATCCCGGCCCAGGTCAGCCTGAATGTGGCCGTGCCGGCAGAACTGAACCTTTCCGGCGACAAACAGCGGCTGCAGCAGGCGATATTCAATCTGGTCGGCAATGCCCTCGATGCGCTCGAGGGTGCCGGCGAGTTGCATGTCGTGGCAAGGCCAGCGCGCGGCGCCTACCCGCCCGACACCCTGGTCTTCGGCCAGGTGGATGACAAGCGGCCGCAGATCGAAGTCGAAGTCCGCGACAACGGTCACGGCATCGCCGCCGACATCCTGCCGCGCATCTTCGATCCCTTCTTCACCACCAAGGAAGTCGGTCACGGCCTCGGCCTCGGCCTCTTCATCGTTTTCGAAATCGTCGAGGAACATGGCGGCAGCATCGCCGTGAAGAGCACGCCCGGACAGGGTACGACCTTTCTCATCCGACTCCCCGCACAGGAAACCGCAACATGAGCGCATCTTCTCCCGGCAGACTACTCATCGTGGACGACGAAAAGGTCGCCTTGCGCAACCTCGAACACGTGATGAAGAAGGAAGGCTACGAGGTGGTAGCGACCCAAAGCGGCGGCAACGCCCTCGCCCATCTCGACAAGCAGAACTTCGACGTGGTGCTGACCGACCTGCGCATGGAAAAGGTCGACGGCATGCAGATCCTGCAGAAGTGCCGTGCCAGCCACCCCGACACCGAGGTGATCCTGATCACCGGCTACGCCACCCTCGAATCGGCGGTCGAGGCGATGAAGCACGGCGCGTTCTACTACATCGCCAAACCCTATCGGCTCGATGAGGTGCGCAAGGTGGTGGCCGAGGCGCTGGCCAAGGTCCGCCTGCGCCGCGAAAACCAGGCGCTGCGCGAGCAGGTCGAAAGCTTCCAGGGCAAGGTGCGCATCATCACGCAGAACGCCGAGATGCAACGCCTGCTCGACATGGCCCGGCAGATCGCGCCGACCGACTGCAATGTATTGATCACCGGCGAATCAGGTACCGGCAAGGAACTCTTCGCGCGCTACCTGCACCACCACAGCAAGCGCGGCTCGGCTGACAAACCCGGACCGTTTCTGGCGGTCAACTGCGGCGCCTTCAACGAAGAACTGCTGGCCAACGAGTTGTTCGGACACGTCAGAGGCGCCTTTACCGGAGCGCACGGCGACAAGCAGGGCCTGATCGCCGCCGCCCACGGCGGTACGCTGTTCCTCGACGAGATCACCGAAATGGCGCCGGTGATGCAGGTCAAACTGCTGCGCGTGCTGCAGGAGCGCGAAGTGCTGCCGCTGGGTGCCACCAAGGCGCAGGCGGTCGACGTGCGCGTGGTTGCCGCCACCAACCGCAACGTGATCGAAATGGTCAAGGACGGCAGCTTCCGCCAGGACCTGTATTTCCGCCTCAACGTGGTGAACCTGCTGATCCCGCCGCTGTCGCGACGCAAGGAGGACGTGGCGCTGCTGGCCTACCATTTCCTGCGCAAATGCGCGGCGCGCATGGGCAAGCCGGTGGACACGATTACCGCCGAGGCACTCGACCTGCTCAAGGCCTACGACTTCCCCGGCAATGTGCGCGAACTGGAAAACATCGTCGAGCGCGGCGTCGCCATCGCCACCGACAATGTCATCGACAGCGCCAACCTGCCCGACGACCTGCGCGAACTGGCAATCCGCACCTTTCGCAAAAAGGAAGGTCGCCTGCCCTCGCTGGAGGAGCAGGAGCGCGACTACATCCGCTGGGTGCTCGCCGAGGCCGGCGGCAACCAGACGCTTGCAGCGCAAACCCTGGGCATCGACCGCGTATCGCTGTGGCGCAAGCTGAAGCGCTACCAGATGGAATAGCCGGGGCATAGCCTTCCCCGCCGCAGTTCCCTGATAGACAAGCGTGATGCGCATATAACGCTTCTCTCGGCCGTCGTCGGCACTGCTTGGCTAAAATGTTGCGTTCTGCAATGTAAGCGGTGTGATTTGCATCACAATGGGCGCTGCCGCAGGTCGCGCGCCCGGCCACGGCCCGAGGAATCCCATGTTCGCCAACAAGTTGCTGCTGCGCCTGTTCCCGTTTATTGCCTGGTTCCCGGTCAACTCGGTCATCCTGCGCGGCGACCTGATCGCCGGCATTACCGGCGGCCTGGTGCTGGTGCCCAAGGCCATGGCCTACGCCCAACTCTCCGGCCTGCCTGTGTATTACGGCCTCTATGTGGCGCTGGTGCCGGCCGTGCTCGGCGCGCTGTGGGGCTCGTCGCGCCAGTTGGCCACCGGCCCGGTCGCCATTGTTTCGCTGATGACGGCCGCCGCCATCGCGCCGCTGGCGGTGCCCTTCAGCGAGGAATTCGTCGGCCTCGCCCTGCTGCTGGCGCTGATGGTCGGCGTCATCCAGTTCGCGCTGGGCGCCCTCAAACTCGGCACCATCGTCAATTTCGTTTCCCACCCAGTGATCCTCGGCTTCATGAACGCGGCCGCGATCATCATCGCGCTGTCGCAACTGGACATGCTGCTGGGCATTCCCAAGGGCCGCTCTGACTCCTTCGTCAAAGACATCTGGGAAATGATGTCCTACCTGCCGCAGACCCACCTGCCGACCCTGGCCATGTCGGCCTTTGCGCTGGCGCTGATGCTGGTCCTGAAGAAGATCAAGCCGCTGTCCAAACCCAGCGTGCTGATCGCCGTAGTGATCACCACGCTGGTCAGCTATTACGCCGGATTCGCGCACAACAGCAAGGCCAGGACGGACGACTTCGCCAATGCCGAGGTGGCGGCGGCAATCACCGGCTACATCAACGTCGATAACAACACCCGCGACCTCGCCGCGGAGATCGCGGCGCACTCCGCCTCATTGCGCAGCGCGCAGAAGGCCAGGGACGGCTCTACGATGGCCGATCTCGAATACCAGATCGACATGATGCGCATCGGACTGGCCAACCTGGAAGCCGAGAACAAGGGCCGGATGAAGAGCCTGGCCCTGCTCAGCCTGGAGCGCGCAAAAGCGCCGGAGGATCAGTACGCCAGAATCTATC
This sequence comes from Sulfuritalea hydrogenivorans sk43H, assembly GCA_945870205.1. Taxonomy (GTDB): domain Bacteria; phylum Pseudomonadota; class Gammaproteobacteria; order Burkholderiales; family Rhodocyclaceae; genus Sulfuritalea; species Sulfuritalea hydrogenivorans_A. The sequence goes on from CAMBRI010000097.1 coordinate 8,712, forward strand.
TCGCCGGCGAGATCCCCCCCGGCGCGGAAACCGACGGCCGGCGCTGGCATGTGAAGAAAATCGAGAAGGGCGAAGTCCGCCTCGTCGGCGGTGGCGACGTAGTGGGCAACATCCCCGGCGGGCTGCCGGGGTTCCGCCTGCCCCCGCTCGGGCTCGACGCCATGCTCTCGCTGTTCTCCGCGGCGCTGATCATCGCCCTGGTGGCCTTCATGGAGTCGATTTCGATGGCCAAGGCGATGGCCGCCACCACCAAGGACAAGATCGATCCCAACCAGGAACTGATCGGGCAGGGCCTGGCCAACATCGGCGGTTCCTTCTTCCAGTGCTACCCGGCCTGCGGCTCCTTCACCGGCTCGGCGATCAACCTGCAGGCCGGCGCCAGGACCGGCTTTGCCATGGTGTTCAACGGCGTTTTCGTCGCCGTCACCCTGCTCTTCCTGACGCCCTTCCTGTACCACCTGCCGAAGGCGGTGCTGGCGGTAATCATCCTGCTGGCGGTCACCGGCCTGATCACGCCGGGGGCGCTGAAGCACACCTGGAAGGCCAGCCGCGCCGACGGCATTACCGCGCTCATCACGTTCGTCGCCACGCTCGGCTTCGCACCGCACCTCGACAAGGGCATCATGATCGGCGCCATGCTGGCCATCCTGCTGCATCTTTACAGCACCATGAAGCCGCGCGTCGCCATCCTCGGCCGCATGCCTGACGGCAGTCTGCGCGATGCCGGCGTGAACAACCTGCCGGCGTCGAATGTCGTCACCGCGGTGCGCTTTGACGGGCGGCTGTACTTTGCCAACGTGTCCTATTTCGAGGACGCGGTGCTCAATGCCGTCGCGGAAAACCCCGCGGCGCCCTATCTGCTGGTCGTCGGCAACGGCATCAACGATCTGGATGCCTCGGGCGAGGAAGTCATCCACCACCTGGTCGAGCGGCTCAACGAGAACGGCGTCGTGGTGATCTTCTCCGGACTGAAAAAGCAGGTGACCGACGTGATGCGCGCCACCGGCCTTTACGACGTGATCGGCGAGAAACGCTTCTTCTCGACGGCCGAACAGGCGCTGGAGCGCATCTATTCGCGCGCCGAATACGCCGGCGAGGACGACCCGCTCAAGCCGCAGCCGCGCGTCGCCAAGATGAGTGCCGAGCGACTGCACGATTAAAAGGGAAAACGCCATGTCCGTCAGCGGCATCGTCAATGACCACGCCACGCCCCTCGCCGGCTACCCGCACGTGCGCGACAACGTCACGCTGCGCGAGGTTTATGCCACGCTGAAACATCATTACGACTCGGCGGAGCAGTTCCGCAGCGTGCTGGTGCTCGATGCCGGCGACCGCCTGGTCGGCGTGCTGGGCTTTCGCGAACTGCTGCATGCGCTGCTGCCCGGCTACCTGAAGCAGCACGAGCCGGCGCACTATGAAGGCGACCACGCCGACCTGGCCTCGCTGGCGCCGCTGTGGCAGGAGGACTGCGCCGCCCAGTGCCGCAAGGCGGCGGCCATGCCGGTGGGCGGGCATGTGATCGACGCCAAGGCGACGGTGGCCGGCAGCGACCCGCTGGTCAAGGCAATCTACCTGTTCGCCACGCTGAACGCCAACATCCTTCCCGTCGTCGAAGGCGGGCGCGTCGTCGCCGTGCTGCGCCGGGTGGACGTGATGGCCGCGGTGGCCGAGGCCGTACTCGCGGAAAGCGGCAAATGAACACACAGACCTCCGTCGCCGAAACCACGGCACGCCAGTTCGACTGGCGCAAATGGGTTCCCCTGTTCGGCGGCCTCGGCCTCTTCCTGCTGGTCTATTTCGCCCCGCCCTGGGCCGACGCCATCGACCCGTCGGGCAAGCATTTCGCACTCTCGCCCGAGGGCAAGGCCGCCATCGGCCTGTTCCTCATGGCCGGCATCTGGTGGGTGTTCGAAGTCATCCCGATCGGCGTCACGGCGATCGCCATCGGCGTGTTTCAGGCGCTGTTCCTGATTCGTCCGGCCAGGGAAGCCTTCCGCGACTTCATGGATCCCTCGGTGATGTTCATTTTCGGTTCGATGATGATCGGCATGGCCTTCACCAAGACCGGACTGACCAAGCGCCTGGCCTACAAGATGCTGGAAATCGTCGGCGAGAATACGCGCAGCATCCTGCTCGGCTGTCTCGTGGTCACCGCCGCGCTGACGCACCTGATGGCGCACACCGCGGTCGCCGCGACGATGTTCCCGATCCTGCTGGCCATCCTCGCGCTCTACAAGGAAGACGAGGGCCCGTCGCGCTTCGGCAAGAGCCTGTTCATGGGCATGGCCTGGGCCGCCGGTGCCGCCAGCGTCGTCTCCTTCCTCGGCTCGGCGCGCGCGCCGGCGGCGGCGAGCATGTTCAAGGAATTCACCGGGCGGGACGTGAGCTTCTTCGATCTGCCGCTGTTCCTCGGCCTGATCGGCTGGGGCATGGTGTTCCTGATCTGGGTCTACCTGTCGATCGTCTTCAAGCCGTCCAAGGCCACCATTCCGGGCCTGCGCCAGAAAGTCGCCAAGCTCTCCGCCACGCTCGGCCCGATGAGCAGGAACGAGGTCTTCGTCCTCGCCTGCGTCGCCCTGGTCGTCCTGCTCATGGCGCTGCAGTCGGCGGTGCCGGCCCTCAGGACCATCGACCGCGCGGCGCTGATGCTGGTATCGACGCTGCTGTTTTTCATTTTCGGTGTGCTCAAGGTGCAGGACCTGGAGGAACTGCCCTGGAACATCATCCTGTTGTTCTCGGGCGCCATGAGCATCGGCTTCTGCCTGTGGAAGACCGGCGCGGCCGAGTGGATGGCCGTGTCCTGGCTGGGCCTGCTCAAGGACGCGCACTGGTGGGTGTTCGTCATGGGCATCGCGGCCTTCGTCCTTGTGATGACCAACTTCATCATGAACGTCGCCGCCATCGCCATCGCCCTGCCGGTGTCGCTGGTGATCGCCAAATATCTGGGCGTCGCGCCCGACGTGATCTTCTACGCCTCGCTGGTCACCGCCGGCATGCCCTTCGTGCTGCTGATCGGCGCCGCGCCCAATGCCATCGCCTACGAGTCGAAGCAATTCACCCCCGGCGAGTTCTTCTGGCACGGCCTGGCGATGAGCGCGATCCTGCTCGTGGTACTGGGTCTCGCGCTGGTCACGCTGTGGCCGCTGTTCGGCATGCCGATCCTGATCAAGGGGTAAAAGTCGGCGCTGGCGACACGGCGGCGACCACCCCCAAGTGGTCATTGCATTTTGCAATGACCACTACGACACCCCAGATTCGCTCTCATAGCGAATGCCACATTATTTCAATGGCTTGGATGAATAATTCTTGCTGGCATGGCATGTGCAACAGCTACACACAACAAGTTCCTGAGGTGTGCTGCCATGCAATCATTGCTGAAAGCTTTCTTACGCTACCTGGCCGAAGTCGCCGCTTCCGAAGCCGGCGAACTTCTTTCCGTGCGACGCAAGGCACACCTGCTCGAAGCAGAGCGTTATTCCCGCCTCGCCTCAGAGCCACGGCCGCGGAACACCGCCACACCGGTCGCGAATTCGGCGCGCCGTGCCGGTTTGGCCTGCACAGCCCGGGCGCTGAAGACACGCAACGCCCACTGAGCGGCAGCGCGCCCGCCCTGCCCGGGCGCACCTCGGCCGACGCGGGACCGGGTTGAGGCGCGCGTCGATGAAGCTTTCCCTTCGCACCATGAAGAATCTTTTTCCCTTCCTGCTCTGGTGGCCGCTGATCACGCGCCGAAGCCTGAAGGACGACCTGCTCGCCGGTATCACCGGCGCGCTCATCGTGCTGCCGCAGGGTGTGGCCTTCGCCACGATCGCCGGCCTGCCCCCCGAATACGGCCTGTATGCGGCCATGATGCCGGCCATTGTCGCCGCGCTGTTCGGCTCCTCGTGGCACCTGGTCTCGGGCCCGACCACCGCGATCTCGATTGCCATCTACGGCGCCATCCACCATCTCGCCGAACCGGGCACACCGCAGTATGTCGGGATGATCCTCACCCTGACGCTGCAAGTCGGTATCTTCCAGCTGGCGTTGGGGCTGGCCCGCATGGGCGCGCTGGTCAACTTCATTTCGCATACCGTGGTGATCGGTTTCACGACGGGTGCCGCGGTACTGATCGCGGCGAGCCAGATCCGCAGTTTCTTCGGCATCGACATCCCGCGCGGCGTGCCCTTCTACGAAATCCTGCACCAGTTCGCGCTGCAGTTCGACCGCATCAATCCCTGGGTCGCGGGCGTCGGCGTCGCCACGCTGGTGGCGGGCATCCTGACCAAACGCTACTGGAAGAAATTCCCCTACATGATCGCCGCGATGCTGGTCGGCAGTGTCGTCGCCTACGTCCTCAACACCATGATCGGACAGGCCGAAACCGGCATCAAGACGGTCGGCGCACTGCCGGCCGGACTGCCTCCCTTCCAACTGCCCGATTTGTCGTTCGCCGCGCTGAAAAAGACCTTCGGCCCGGCGCTGGTGATCACCATGCTGGCACTGACCGAGGCCGTCTCGATTGCCCGTGCGATCGCCGTGCGATCAGAGCAGCGCATCGACGGCAACCAGGAATTCATCGGCCAGGGGCTTTCCAACATCGTCGGCGCCTTCTTCTCGGGCTATGCCTCGTCGGGTTCCTTCAATCGCTCGGGGGTGAATTACGAAGCCGGCGCGCGCACCCCGCTGGCGACCATTTTCGCCTCCGTGTTCCTGCTCGTGATCCTGCTGCTGGTGGCGCCACTTGCGGCCTATTTGCCGAATGCGGCAATGGCCGGCATCCTCTTCCTGGTCGCCTGGGGCCTGATCGATTTCCACCACATCGGGTCGATCTGGAAGACCAGCCGGCAGGAATCGTTCATCCTCTGGGTCACCGTGATCGGTACCCTGATGAACCTCGAAGCCGGCATCACGGCAGGCGTACTGGTTTCCTTGCTGCTCTACCTCAACCGCACCTCGAAACCCGGCATCGAGCCGCTGGTGCCGGTCGATGATGCCGGCGGTTACCACTTCATCGAGGCGCGCGGCAAGGCTGAGTGCCCGCAACTGCGCATCGTGCGCATCAACGGCTCGGCCTATTTCGGCGCCGTCGACCACATACAGAGCGCGCTGCAGCAGATCGACCTTGAAAACCCGCGGCAGAAATCGGTGCTGGTCGTCTCGCTAGGCATGAACTTCGTCGACATCGCCGGCGCCGAGATGTTCGCCCAGGAGGCCAGGCGGCGCAAGCGCCTCGGCGGCGGCCTCTACTTCTACCGAATGAAGGACGAACCCTATCGGCTGCTGCGCGAAGGCAACTATGTGCATGAAATCGGCGAAGGCGCCTTCTTCCCGGTCAAGTCGAAACCTACCGAAGCGCTCTACTGGACGCTCGATCCCGAAATTTGCCGTCACTGCAAGGCGCGCATCTTTGCCGCCTGCCACAGCGGCCAGTTGCCGGACGGCGACCGCCGCCTGCGGCTGCTGCTGGCCGCCAGCGATGCCGACACGGCGCGCTACCCGACCGCGACGGCGATAGGCCTCGCGCGCAGCCTCGGCGTCGCGCTCGATGTCGTCGCGATGCGC
>CAMBRI010000098.1 GCA_945870205.1 Sulfuritalea hydrogenivorans sk43H
TTGCACCACCATTTCCGAAGGCGATAATTCCTGGCGTCGTAGTTGAGAACTGCGTGTCGAGCGATCCGGAGCCAGCGGCCGTATTGGTAATGTTCAAATCGGTTGGGTCGAGAAGGAGGCTTCCCCTGGACCCGCTTGAAGCAGTGGTATCCACTTTCCCATCGAAGGCCAGAGCCGTTTTTCCAGAGGTCTCGACATGACCACCATCACCGGACGTGCTGCCACCACGTGAGAAAATCGATCCGAAAAACCGCGTGATACCGTCCGCCCATACGACTACCTTGCCTCCATCACCATTTCCTACGGCATCCGCATTGATCGTCACATCCTTGCCAACATACGTCGCGGTAGCGTTCTGCTCCGGCCCCTTGCCCTGCCAGTTGCCGCCTATCAACGCCGTACCACCAGCGCCGACTCCTGAGACGTCCACCTTGGCCTGCGCGAAGAGGCCGACCTTGTCGCCAAGGACCTTCACGGTGCCACCGGTTTGCCCGTTGGCAGAACCTGATGCATCCAGCGTACCGCTGACGCTGACGACGCCGGAGCTCCCTCCGCCTAGCCATATCTCGCCATTACGCGTTTCAAGGCTGCGGGCACGAATGACGCCTTCATTGTTGAGGACGGTGGACAGCAGTGCGTCCTTCGCGCTGGCGTTCATCACGACGCGACCGCCATCGGCGATCAGGACACCGGTGTTGTCGGCACGTGCTGCGGCGGCCGGGAGGTTGACCTTGAAACTGAGCATGCCATCGTGGTCGAAGTCAAGATTGACCGAGTCGCCAGCGGCGAGTCCGATGCTGCCGCCTGTGGCGGTGATGGTGCCGCTGTTCTTTGCCTGCGGGGCGATGAGGGCGACAAAGCCGCCGTTGGCGGCATTGATGGTGCCCTGATTTTCCACCTTGCCGGCGCCGCCGCCATTGAGGAAGTTGTACTTGCCGGCGAGGAAGTTGGCGTCAGAAATGCCCAGCGAGGAGGCGACCAGCCCGCCGACATCGACCTGTGCGCCGGGCGCGAACAGGATGCCGCTCGGGTTGGTGATGAAGACGCTGCCGTTGGCCGTCATGCGGCCGAAGATGGCGGAGGGATCGCCGCCGAGAACACGGTTCAGCGTGACCGCCGAGGTGCTCGGCTGGAGGAAATTGACCTGCGCCTGGCTGCCGATGTTGAAGGAGTCCCAATTGATGATGGCGCTATTGGAGGACTGGTTGATGTCCATGCGTGCGCCGCTGGTGCTAATGGCAGCCTGCCCTGCAGCAACCTGGCCGTTGGTAGGAAGCGCGGTGGGTATCGGAACATCGACGGCGGCAGCGGCCGTGGCGCCCAGTGCCATCACGACCGTTGCGGCCACCACGCCGGAGGCGCGTTTGCCTCGGGTGCGGGCAAACTCAGCGACGGCAACCCAGGTGTTGCGCAATTCGCTCCAGACCAGACGGTAGGCTCGATTCAGCGTGGCGTGTTTGAACATGGTGATGCTCTCCTGCGTTTGATACGCACCGGGTCAGACGATGTCCGCGCCGCGCGCAATAATTTCATGGTTTGCAGATCGCCGGCCAGCGCTGAAGAGCCGTCTTTGACGCTCGCTCTTCTTTGGACGGCTCGCACATCGACCGTTCGCGATTCTAGAAAAACTTGCTGAACTGAAAGTAGAAGCGCGGATAACGCAGCAGATGGTCTGCCGTTGCCCGCGTGGTATCGCGGAACGCAAGCGTGGCACGCAGATACCAGTCGTTGGGCACTTCCCAGTTGACACCGAAACCGGGGCCAGCAATGCGGCGTATCAGCGCAGCCGGCGGAACCGAAGTGAGATCAGCCGTCGTCGGCCGCTTGATCAGGGTCGAGCGACCGAAATCGTAGAAACCGGTCAGCACCATGCTTCCGGGCAGATCTTCTTCCAGAGGCAAGCGATAGCGCAATTCAGCTGTGCCGAAATAGCCCTCGTCGCCGGCACCCTCGCCCTGTGGATAGGCGCGCACGGCATTGGGGCCGCCCAAGCTGAATTTCTCGCTGGGATCGAGGTTCTTGTTGGTGAACTGCTGGGTGTAGGAGGCGTAAAGCGCCAAGCGGTCGGCGACCGCCTGCAACCTCGTCACGGTCAGGTTTGTCTTGCCGAAGAGACCCTTGGTCTTGCGACCACCCGCGGCTTGGTCAGCGGCCTCCTTTGTTGGAATGCCAAACTTGAGCTCACCCAGGGTATAGGCAATGTTGAAGACATTGATGCCGCCACCGCCGAGACGATCACGAAAATCACCGGACAAAGCCAGCGAATTGACATCGGTCTTTTTACGATTCTCGTCGCCGCTCGCCAGTGAAATGTCGTAGAACTCTCGCTTGTCGCTCTGCGCGATCAGGAGGAGGTTTGTGTTGCGCGAGCGGATGAAGGGATGAATGGCGGTAAGCGAGGTAACGTAGGCGGCACCGTTGAGCTTTAGCGCCGCAAACTGCGAAGTCCCGAGGCGAAAATTGAGGTCCGAGATAGCAGCGCCAATCTTGCTGCCCCACGGTCCGACCGGGACCAAAACGGATGCCCGGGCAAAACGCAGATTGCCATCGATAGCGTTGCTGGCACGGACGCTGATGAACTCTCCAAAGCCGAACAGACTATTGCCATCCACACCTGCACTGGTTCGATGTAAACCGGTATAGATCGATCCGTTGGCATCAAAGTCCAAATTGCCGTCGATCGCCTTGCCCGGGCTGACCTTGATGGTCAGGTCGGCCGCTCCCGAAGTGGTGCCGGGCGCAAAGTTGCTTGTCGCCACGATGCCGCGCAAATCATGAATCTGAAACAGTGCGCGCTCGACGTCCGAGGTCTGGATCAGCCCACCTTCCTCCAGCGATCCGAGATAGGACTCCAGCAGGGAGCGACTGATATTCACGCCGGGATCGACTTCCAGGCGAACCTTGCCCAGACGCCCTTCCAGAACCCTCAATTCGATGATGCCGTCGGCGATCTTCTGCTCGGGGACAATGACATCAGCGAGAAAGTAGCCGCGCCCCGCAAGCTCGCGTTTGAGTGCCGCAGAGGCATCCAGCAGATCCTGAAACCGCTTGTCCGGTCCAATGAAGGGTGCCAGTACATCCTTGACCTCGGCTTCGGAAGCAACCGTCAAGCCGACTATGCGAAACCCCTTGATTTCCAGACGCATGCCCTCGACGTCCGAAATCGCTCGCCCGCGGGAAAAGCGGTCATCGATATTGGGGCCCGCGTCGGGACGAACCGTTGCTGGCGGAACTGTCTGCAAAATTTCACCGGGGCCGGGGGGGGGAGCATTCTGGGCTAGCACCGCGCCGGCATGCAGCAACAGCGCGGCAACACCCAAGCGCAAAGTGAAATGCGGTCGCGAACAGCGAGAGGACCCTTCCGGGATCTCCAGATTCATTTTTGTTTTGCCCTCTCCTGCCGAACCGATCGAAAAGATGCTTCCAGGTGTTGAATCCCTGCATGGCAAAGATCAACTCCAGGCAGCCGTCCGGTACCTCCCCCGGCCCGGACTATCTTCGACGCGCTAGCACAATTTTAGCGCAAAATATCTCAACAACACAAACGTTTAGTGCACTCTTTTCTTCGTCAATACCCCTTGCGCAAGAAACCGGTGAACCCCTGCTACAGCCTGCGACTGCGACCGCTCGTCGCACCTGAATCCCCTCTGCGACGGGCGAACCCCGGGACCGGAGCGCGATTGATTTCCCCAACCCGTGTCAATAGCCTCTGGACGGCAGACGGACCGGTGGGCGGTAGCCAAGGTCCAAGGCCTTTTTCTCGAACCGCGCGGCATCGGCCAAGAGCCCGCCATAGTTGTATATTTCGGCCAGTTCCCAACTGGCTCGCCCATTGCCCAGTTCGGCCGAAAAACGCAGCCATTGTTCGGTCCGCCGGGAACTGGCAGCAACACCCGAGGTACCGGTCTTGTAGGCGAGTGCGGTGCGATATGCCGCATCCTTGTCGCCGCGCACGGCCTTGATCAGGTTGTCGCGGTAGGCCGCATCGCCCACCGGGTCATCGAAAAAATCGGCTGACAACCCCGTGATGCGCTGTATGTCCAGCGAACGGTGTGCTCCGGCAGCCATGAGCCGGATCTTCTCGTTGTGATTGCTGGCGGGAAAATCTTTTTCGCATTGCTCGGCAAGCTTGATCAGTTTGGCGGGCTGCAGCGTGGCTTGAATGCTCTGCCAGCATTCTTCGCCCTTGGCGAGTTCCGCCTTAGCCGCGACCGTTCGTTGCTGGCGCTCTGGTTTTGTGGAGGCTGCCGGACGTTTTGCTACCGCCTGCGCCTTGGGTTCGGGCTTGGCATCGGGCTGGCTATTGGTCTTGTGTCTTCCCTGGGGCTTGCGAATCTCCTGCGCCACGGGTTTCCCTGGCTCGCCCGGCTCCGCAAGCTTGAATTCTCCGGCGCGGGGCGCGGGAGAAACACCTGCGACGCCCTGCGGTCGAATCTCGCCAGCCCAGTGGCGATTCTGGGCGAGCGTTTCCCCGGTCCCGATTGTCAATGCGACGATGATGCACCAGCAAATTCGGGCAATACGCGCGTCAGTAGCCACGGGTCCCCAGTCGTGGCGGAGGCCGGTAGCCCAAGTCCAGCGCTTTCTTCTCGAAGCGGGCAGCTTCACCGACTTGTTCACCCTGGTTATAGATCTCCGACAGTTCCCAACTTGCAATTCCGTTGCCAAGTTCTGCCGCGAAACGCAACCACTGCTCGGTACGCCGTGGGTTGGCGGCCACGCCCGAGGTGCCCTCCCGGTAGGCGAGAGCGATCCGGCGTGCCGAATCCTTGTCACCGCGCAGCGCCTTGACGAGATCGTCCCGATAGTCCTTGTCGCCGGCAGACTCTTCAAAAAGGTCGCCTGAAAGACGCGCCGAGCGCTGGCTTTCCAAAGCCTGTTGGGCACCCGTTATAGTCACGCGTATTTGCTGACTGAATTCGCTGCTGGGGAAATCCCGTTCAAAATCCTCGCACAGACGGATCAGCCGCGCCGGCCTCAGCACGAGCTGAATAGCCTGCCAGCGCTGCTCCATCTTGCTCAGGATCTCACCCGGTATGACTGCGCCCTTCTTGCGTCGGCCCTGGTAGTCTATTTCGAGCTGCCTGTTGCGGATCACGAAACGGCCGCGCAGGTTGGCCGAACTTTCGGGGAACTGCGGAAGGATGGTGAGCTTGACCTTGTCGAACTCGGCTTTGACGCGAGCCTGACATTCAAGCGCGGCAATGCGAAAAAGGTCATCGATCGGTGTCACCCCATTGGCATTTTTCAGGGTGTCTTTCAGGGCGCCGACAAAAAAGGTGTTGCGATCCGCACTGATGGGCGCCAGCGCGGGGCGCCCGGCACGAGTCGCGAAGAAAACCAGCGTACCCTCCGGGGCCGCGATCTGGTTGAATTCATCGACACCCTTGCGGATGAACGGGTCTGTACGACAGGCATCGATCAGCGCAATGCTGATGCCCGGATAAGTTTGCGGCAGGGCGATCAGAATGTCTTCGGTCAAGCGCAACGATGAACTCAAGGCCTTCTCGGAGGATGGGTCAACGCCCGCCGGAACCAGATAGTTGCGGCCGGCGGACTGAAACCCGTGGCCGCAAAAATAGAACACTACGGCTAGCGAGCCTGGCAGGCCTTGCTCGCTAACGCTGCGCAGTTGCGCGCTGAACTCGGCCAGCACCCGCATCATTGCCACCGCATCGAGATCGACGTAGTCCTTTACCTTGAATTCGTAATACTCAAGAACATCCTTGAGGTCGGTAACGTTCTTGTGGGCCGGCGCGATGTCCTTGCGGTTAGGGTAGTCCCGGTTACCTATCAGCAAAGCATGCTTGACGCGAGGCACATAAGCGTCCTGAATTGTCTCGCTCTGCGATTGGGCGAACGCATTGGGCGACAATGACAAGCTGCCCAGCGCCAAGCCCGAAGCGCCGCCCAGCAAGAGGCTGCGACGCAAGGCGCTATGAGGAGCTTCCGGCACCCGCGGCATGTTTCCTGGTCCGCTGCGGGTCACGGCAAGGAACGCGCGACCCGGAAACCTAGATTGTCGTGGCGTTCGTCTTTGGAACCGCGATCCCGATACGCCGCGCGCACGGTGCTTGGATTGCTGTTCCATGCACCCCCGCGAAAAGCCCTTTCGCTACACGATCCGGATAAACGGGGCATGCCCAGTTCCGGCGCACCGGCGTAGCCTTCGTTCCAGCAGTCCTCGACCCATTCCCACACATTGCCCAGCATGTCGTGCACACCGAACGAATTGGCAGGAAAGCGGCCGACCGGCGCGGTGAATTTGAATCCATCGGAGCAGGGAAAAAATGGAGTGCCGGGCGAAATACCCTTCATTGCCGTGTCTGCAACGCTGGCATAGCGGCAGACAGAAGCTTCGTCCGCTTCTGTCCAGTAGTGTCTGCCGGTAGTTCCGGCACGAGCGACGTACTCCCATTCCGCCTCATTGAGCAAGCGGTAGGTCTTGTGGGCCTTCTTGCTCAACCAGACGACATACGCCTGGACATCGTCCCAACTGACACAGACCACCGGCTCGTTGTCCTGCTGCTCGAAGCCGGGGCTCTGCCAAGTCGCTTTCGGATTCTTGTGAAAAAATCCGCCGCGCGTCGAGTGGCATCCGGCCTTGCTCTCGCGCGACGTTTCCTTCACAAAAACCGCATACTGGGCGCGGGTGACCTCGAACTTGCCGACCGCAATGGACGCCGCAATGCGCACCCTATGGGCCGGTTCCTCGTCCGGTTCGCGGAGCTTTTCTTTCGGTCCGCTGCCCATCGTGTACTCGCCGGCCGGCACTGCGACCAGGTCGGGGCATTCGGGGCAATCCTGGATCAGGGTTCCGGCCGACGGTATGGCTCCCGAAGCAAGCGCGGCAGGGGGCGCCGACAACACCGGGGACGGCACCGCCATCGCCAATTGCTCCGCTTGTTTTTTCGCGGCGGGAGTGGGGCGCGCCGCGGCAGGCGCCGGAGCCGGCAGGGTTCCGCCATATTTCTGCACCATCCAGCGCGCGTATGCCGCTCGCGGCGCACCAGAGAACTGCTGCAGATACGCCAGGTAGTCCGCCGGATTCCGGCTCTCCTTGATCCGGTCCCAAAGAACCTTCTCCTGTCCCGGATCGTAAGGTGCGGCAGCCGCCTCGGCCGCTGCTTCGGCGGCGGCCTCATGCTTCGAAGGCATGGATTGAGCAGGTCGCTGCAAGGCAGCGACATCTTCAGCGAGATCGAAATGGAAGTTGCCGATGACCGAGCTTGACGTCCAGGGTACCTGTTCGCCGTTGGTATCCTGAACCACACCGGTACGAACCCGACCAAAAACCCTGTCGATGTCCGAATCCGGCGATTCAAGAGAGCGCAGCAGGTGCTTTGTGTACAGACCGTTCCGCCCTCCGCCATCGGCGGCCGTCGACCCCGGCGAGGTGGCGTAGGCAATGAAGGTGCCTTTTTCGGCGCGCCCGACATTCATCACGCCAAGACCCTTGCTGACAGTTCGCCGGGCCAATTGAAACGGGTTGTTGCGACAGGCATCGAGGATCACGACATTGATCCGGTTGCCGGCCTCGGCCATGCGCGACAACACATACTCGGCACTGATCGACTTGAAGGATATGTCGGACTCGCTGTCGAAGCCGACATCCACCGGCAGCAGGAAGTTCTCGTTCTTCAACTGAATGCCGTGCCCTGCAAAAAAGAACAGCCCGATGCCGCCTTTCTGGAGGTGCTTGACAAAGATATCGACGGCTTCCTTGAGCCCGCGCTCGCCCACATTTTCGCGCACCAGCACATTGAACCCGTTCTTTTCCAGTGCATTCGCCAGATCGCTGGCGTCGTTTGCCGGATTTTCAAGCGGAGCCGTCTTGTAGTCTGAATTGCCGATGATCAGGGCGACACGCGCCTCCTGAGGCTTTGGCTTGGCGGTGGGATTGCGATCCTGAGCGAACACGATACCCGCGCTCATCCAGAGCGCTGCGGCCAGGACAATGCTGCAACACCGTCTCGCCACGACGCTGGCTTGTTGCCACCATGAATCAAGTAAGGCGCTGAACGGCATCGGCAATTGACTGAAGGAAATGGGTCGGTTCCTGAATACAGCGTTTGATTATCCCACCCAAATTGAAATTTTCAAGCTTTTGGGCAACTTTCAAAGCCGCTGTCCCCGCAGATCAGAAGCGAAATCCAGGCCTGCTAGTCAAACAATACTTCAAACACCTCGATCGACTCGGCTTTGCCTTTGACATGAACCACTTCGCGGCGCCCGGTACGTATGCCCTCACCCGCCGCATTGATGGATGCAGCGCTGGCCACCACGACACAACCTATCTCCTTGGTGATCCCCTCCAGACGGGACGCCGCGTTGACCGTATCGCCGATCGCTGTAAACTCGCGGCGCTTGACCGATCCGATATCGCCCATTACCGCCGGCCCGCTATGCACCCCGATACCGATGCCGAATTCCGGCAAGCCGCGATCCGGAAAGCGCTCTTTCATCCATGTCTTGAATTTCTCGGCTTCGCGCGCCATGCCCTGGGCCGCGATCAAGGCGCGCCGCGCATGATCCGGGTAATGCACCGGCGAGCCGAAAATCGCCATCACGGCATCGCCGATGAACTTGTTCACCATGCCGCCCTGTTCCAGAATCGGCTCGCAGGTGAGCCCGAAGTAGGCATTCAGCATCTCGACGACCTCCTCGGCATCCAGCTTCTCCGAGATCGTGGTGAAGTTTCGAATGTCTGAAAACAAGACGGATACCTCGAGCTTTTCCCCGCTGAGGTTGGGGCGCTGTCCATCGGCGATCAGTTTGTCCACCACCACATCCGAAACATACTGGCCGAACATGTTTTTGAGATGGGCGCGCTGCCGCTCCTCGCCGGTCAGGCGCAAGGCCAGCGTGGCCAGGTAAGCTGTTGCCAAGGCAATATGAAATGGCGCAACGGCCAGCAGAAGGTCCTTCTGAAACAGCGAATATGCCGGGAAAAGGACCAGCAGCGCAGTCCCCAGCCCGACCCCGAGTCCACCGGCAGGATGCAGTCGCAGAAAGAGCGCGACTGCCACCATCAGCACCGCAACCAGGGCCGGCCACGCCAGCCATAACGAAACATTCCGCGGATAGACTCCGGAGAGGATAGTCTCTATCACATTGGCATGGATCTCGCCGCCGATCATCGGCTCGGTGGGATGTCCCGGCAAGACTCTTGAGTAGGGCGAAAAATGCCGGTCCGACGTGCCGATATTGTTGGGCGCAATGATCACGGACCGCCCCTTCAGCTTTTGTACCTCCGGGTCGGACAGTGCGTCAGGTTGCAGCAGTTTGCTCATCGAAACGGTCAGCATGCTTCCCGGCGGTCCCACGTAACCTATCCTGCGGCGCTCGCGAATACGGGGGTAGTTTTCCCCGGCAAAAGACCAGCCATCGGCGAGGCTGTCCCCATCGGTTGCCCGCAGCACCAGTTGCATGGCGAAGCCGACCCCGGGGAACTGGGGATCGGGAATCACCACGGGATAGAAAGTCCGCACCAGTTTGTCGGCGTCCGGATACAGGTTGGCAATACCGGTATCGTTTGCCCCATTCGGCATCATCAACAGGTGCTCCTGCGGCGGTCCCATGACCTCCATATCGCCCTGGGAAGTTTCGACCAGTTGGGCTATGAGGATCTTGCGGCCCTGCGCAAGCTGCCCGCGAAATGGCGCGTCGTAATTTCGGGAGATGTCGCTGTCAGGCAGGTTCAGCTTGCGCAGCCAGGCCTCGGCACTCACCGCATAGATGAAATCCAGCCCGATGGACTTGACACCGGCATCGGTGAGGGTCTGCATCGCACGCGCAAAATGCGGCGCCCAGAACGCCAGCGGATCATCCTTGTACAAGAGCAGGGTATCGTCGTCGACGGCAATTACGGCCGCATGCTGGGCCACCCGACGCTTGCCCGACATCTGGTGCCAGTAGTCGTAATAGATGTTCTCGTAGTCCTGAAGCCACCCGAGCCGCTCGCTGCCCAGGGAAATCAGCAGAGCGAGCACAGTTACGGCAAGGAATTGCCAAACCTTGCGGAACTTCTCACCGGACAACCAATGCGGTCGGATCATGAATCTTCCTCTTTTTAATCAGCCCGCCAGCGCTGTCGATTCTCTTGTCGTGCGGCCTGCGATTCCACCGCGGCCCGACCTGGAATTACCAGTTGGCGAGTTCTCCGGGGCATCTTACCGAAACCGGGGTAGGAGTTGATGGCGGGACTCCGACCACGCGGGATTTCTGCATTCTGCCCATCACGTTCCCAAGAACCGGGAGCAGTCGTAAACCCGACACCTTGCCCATTGTTGCACGTCCAGGAATCAGGCTCGCTTGCAGAGTCAGGCAATTCGCCGGCGACCTTTCCGGTTGAAATCGGAGCGTATCAGTCCATCTATATAATTCCGGCCATCCACCCCCACAGGAAATTCCGCCATGAGCACTCGTCACACCCGCCTGCTGATCCTCGGTTCCGGTCCGGCCGGCTACACCGCCGCGGTTTACGCGGCCCGCGCCAATTTGAAACCGGTATTGATCACCGGAATGGCCCAGGGCGGACAGTTGATGACGACCACCGACGTCGACAACTGGCCTGCCGACGCCGACGGCGTGCAGGGGCCCGACCTGATGGCGCGCTTCGAGAAGCACGCTACTCGCTTCCAGACCGAAATCATTTTCGACCACATCCACACGGCGGCGCTCACCGAAAAACCGATCCGCCTTGTCGGCGACTCCGGCAGCTACACCTGCGACGCGCTGATCATCGCCACCGGCGCCTCTGCTCAATACTTGGGACTGCCATCGGAAGAGACCTTCTCCGGCAAGGGCGTGTCGGCCTGCGCCACCTGCGACGGATTTTTCTACAAGAACCAGCACGTGGCGGTCATCGGCGGTGGCAACACGGCGGTCGAAGAAGCGCTGTATCTGTCCAATATCGCCAGTCACGTTACGGTCGTGCATCGCCGCAACAAGTTTCGCGGGGAAAAGATACTTCAGGACAAGCTGTTCGAGAAAGAAAGGGCCGGCAAGGTCACGATCAAGTGGGACCACACACTGGATGAAGTACTCGGCGACAAATCCGGTGTCACCGGGATGCGCATCAAGAACGTGAAATCCGGCGCGAGCGAGGACATTGCGCTGATGGGCGTGTTCATTGCCATCGGCCACAAGCCCAACACCGACCTGTTCGTCGGCCAGCTCGACATGGAAGGCGGCTACATCGTCACCGAGAGCGGGCGCAGCGGCAACGCGACGGCAACCAGCATCCCTGGCGTCTTTGCCGCCGGCGACGTCCAGGACCACATCTACAAGCAGGCCGTCACCAGTGCCGCCACCGGTTGCCAGGCCGCGCTCGATGCCGAGCGCTATCTCGACAGCCTGGAATAGGCCATGACCCAAGGAGATCGCCGGGTTTTCGACTCCGGCGGTTTCCGCGCCGGGTCAGTCCGCTGTGGCTAAACGCAATGCTCCATCAGCCGAGGAACGCGCTGCTTTCAGGATAGCGGTAGCCGACGTTGAGCCCCTGAAATGGGACCGCATCCACCACGAGCCCCCTTTGCCGCCGGCGATTCCACGCCAGCACCTGCACGACGAGGCCTCGGCGCTGGATGAGTCGCTGCATGGCCCTGTACTGATCGACCTCTACCTGGAAGGCGGCGACGAAGCCGCCTGGCGGCGCGACAGCCTGCCGAAAGCATGGCTGCGCGACTTGCGCCGCGGACGTTGGGTAACGCAGGAAAAGCTCGATCTGCATGGCCTGAATCGCGATCAGGCACGCAATGCCGTCATCACGTTTCTCGCCGAATGCCGGCAGTACGGCTATCGCTGCGTCCGCATCGTGCACGGCAAGGGCCTCTGCTCACCCGGTCGCGAACCGGTGCTGAAGAAGCTGGTGCTAGGCTGGTTGAGCCAACGCAGCGAAGTGCTGGCCTTCTGCCAGGCCCGCGCCGCCGAAGGCGGCGCCGGTGCGGTAGTGGTGCTGCTTGCCGCGAAGAAATAATCGAGCGTAGCGAGCCGAATCAGTCACCCCTTCCCGAGGGGGCGAAGGTGGGGTTTCGCGGAGCACTGCTCCGCGCCACCGCAGCCGGCCGGCTTTACAAAGCCGGCCGTGGGACGGGGCCGGGGGATGGGCTCACCAGTTTGCCGAAGGCGAAGCCAACGAAGCCGCGATTAAATCGCTGCTTCGTTGGCCTCGCCCGTGCGAATTCGCACCACCTGTTCAACCGACGAAACAAATATTTTTCCATCGCCTATCTTGCCGGTGCGTGCGGCCTTGATGATGGCCTCGATGGCAGGTTCGACCGTTTCGTCGGTAACAACTATTTCGATCTTGATCTTTGGCAGGAAGTCGACCACGTACTCGGCCCCGCGATACAGCTCGGTATGACCCTTTTGCCGGCCAAAACCCTTGACCTCGGTGACAGTCAATCCGGTCACGCCCACGTCGGACAATGCTTCCCGCACCTCGTCGAGCTTGAACGGCTTGATGATGGCTTCAATTTTCTTCATTTCCTGCTTCCCCCTGATTCAGTATTCGTCCGGATAGCGCGATGTTATCGGATAGCGCCAATCCTTGCCGAAGGCTCTTTGCGTCACACGGATGCCGACCGGCGACTGGCGGCGCTTGTACTCGTTCTTCTTTAGCATGCCGACCACCTTGCGTACGTCGGCGTCGCTCACGCCACCCGCAATGATCTGGCGCGGGCTTTCGTCGCGCTCCATGTAGGCCTCGATGATGGCATCGAGCACCGCGTAAGGCGGCAGGGTGTCCTGGTCCGTCTGACCGGGCTTGAGTTCCGCCGACGGCGCACGCGTGATGATATTGCGCGGAATCACGTCCGAGACCGCGTTGCGCCAATCGGCCAGACGATAGACGAAAGTTTTCGGCACATCCTTGATCACCGCAAAACCGCCCGCCATGTCGCCATACAGCGTGGCGTAGCCGACCGCCATTTCACTCTTGTTGCCGGTGGTCAGCACGATGCGCCCGGTGCGGTTGGACAGCGCCATCAACAGCATGCCGCGAATGCGCGCCTGCAGGTTCTCGTCGGTGGTATCCCATGCCGGCTTCGGCCCGAGGGGCGCCAGAGTCGGTGCCAGCAGCACGGCGAACTGCTGCATCGCGTCGGCGATCGGAATTTCGTCGTACTGCACGCCGAGCCGGCGCACCATTTCGCGCGAATCGTCGAGGCTCATCTGCGCCGTCCATGGCGACGGCATCATCACGCAGCGCACCTTGTCCGCGCCCAGGGCATCGACCGCTATGGCGAGCGTCAGCGCCGAATCGATGCCGCCGGAGAGGCCGATGATGGCGCCGGGAAAACCGTTCTTGCCCAAATAATCGGAAACACCCAGCTTCAACGCGGCGTAGACTTCCGCCTCGCGCGAAGGCGGCTCAACCATTCGTCCTGGCAACAGATGGCCGTCAGCGTAATCGATCAACTCCAGCGCCTCGACAAAGGTGGGCAATTGATGCGTCAGGCGGCCCTGCCCGTCCATGGCAAAAGACGCGCCATCAAACACCAGTTCGTCCTGCCCGCCAACCAGATTGGCATAGATCACGGGCTTGCCAGTGGCCGCCACCCGATCACGCAGGACCTCATATCGCCGGGCCTGCTTGTTCATATGGAAGGGCGACGCATTGAGCGACAACATCAGTTCCGCCCCGGCCTGAACGGCTGATTCGGCGGCGCCCGACTCCCAGACATCAGCGCAGATTGCCAGCCCGCAACGAACCCCTTTGAGCTCTATCACGCAGGGTTCGCGCCCAGCGGCGAAGTATCGCTCTTCGTCGAAAACCTCATAGTTTGGCAAGCGATGTTTGCGGTAGGTCGCCACCACCTGGCCGTCGGCCAGCAGCGACGCCGCGTTGTAGCGCTGCCCCGATGATTCCTCCGGATAACCGATGATCATGGGCAATGGCGATGCCCGCGCCAGCGCATCGAGTTGAGCGGCGCAGGCGCGATAGAAATCCGGCCGCATCAACAAATCTTCCGGCGGATAGCCGCTCAGGGCAAGCTCTGGGGTCAGCAGCACATCCGCGCCGCCGTTGCGGGCGCGAACGGCGAACTCAAGAATCCGGTCGGCGTTGCCGGCAAGATCGCCCACCGTAGCGTTCATCTGGGCGATGGCGATGCGTAGGCGTTTCATGGGCTAACTATAGCGGATAAAAAAGCCCGCCTCGCGACGGGCTGTTGCGCCGTCCGAAGCGATCAGTAGGCGGGCTTTTCCTTGGCGCTTTCGAACGC
>CAMBRI010000099.1 GCA_945870205.1 Sulfuritalea hydrogenivorans sk43H
AGGCTTTCGAACTTGATGCCATGGACTGAATCGGCGCGCCCCGCGGCCCAGTTCGACACGACGCACAGCGCGGCGTAGGGCATTTCCAGTTCGCGCGCCAATCCCGCTTCGGGCATCCCCGTCATGCCCACGATATCGGCACCGTCACGCTGCATGCGATCGATTTCAGCCGCCGTCTCCAGCCGCGGTCCCTGAGTCGTGGCATAGACCGCGCCGTCAAACACTTCCTCACCGATGCGACGCGAAACGTCGAGCAGTAGCATGCGCATCTGGGCATCGTAGGGGTCGGTGAAGTCGATATGCACCACCGGACCGTCACCGCCTGACTGAAAGGTCATCTCGCGACCCCAGGTGTAGTCGATGATCTGATGGGGTGCCACCAGCGCCCCCGGACCGAGATCGTCGCGAATGCCGCCGACCGATGCCACCGAAACAACTTGCGTCACTCCCGAAGTTTCAAGGGCATGCATGTTGGCCCGATAGTTCACCAGATGCGGCGGGATGGTGTGGCCGTAGCCATGACGGGCCACAAAGACAACGTCGCGCCCGGCAATGCGGCCAAAGGTAAGCGGTCCCGAGGGCTCACCATAAGGCGTGCGCACCACCTCGCGGTGGGAAACATCCAAGTTCGCCAGCTGGGTCAAGCCGCTGCCGCCGATGATGCCGAGCATAAAGAATCCCCTGAAAATTCAAACGGAAAAGCACTCGTCGCGTGATAGAATATCAGGTTCCCCTGCATTGCAACAACGCCAAACGCCCCTATGTCCCGCGCCCTCAGAAACATCGCCATTATCGCCCACGTTGACCACGGCAAAACAACCCTCGTCGACCAATTGCTGCGTCAATCCGGCACCTTCGCCGCCCACCAGGCCGTTACCGAGCGGGTGATGGACTCCAACGATCTCGAAAAAGAGCGCGGAATCACCATTCTGTCGAAGAACTGCGCCATCGACTATGAAGGCGTCCACATCAACATCGTCGACACCCCGGGGCATGCCGACTTCGGTGGTGAAGTCGAGCGCGTGCTGTCCATGGTCGATGGCGTGCTGCTGCTGGTCGATGCGGTCGAAGGCCCGATGCCGCAAACCCGTTTCGTCACGCGCAAGGCGCTTGCCTTGGGCCTCAAGCCCATCGTCGTGGTGAACAAGATCGACCGCCCGGGCGCCCGCCCGGACTGGGTCATCAGCCATACCTTCGACCTGTTCGACAAGCTCGGTGCGACCGAGGAACAACTCGACTTCCCCGTGGTCTTCGCTTCCGCGTTGAACGGCTTCGCCATGCTCGACGCCACCAAGCCGGGCACCGACATGCGCGCGCTGTATGAGGCCATCATCAAGCACACGCCGCAACCCGACGTCGATGTCGAGCAGCCGCTGCAACTGCAGATCTGTTCCATCGACTACAACAGCTATGTCGGCCGCATCGGCATTGGCCGCATCAAGCAAGGCCGCATGAAGGCCGGCCAGGAAGTCACCGTGATGTACGGCGACGAAAACAAGGGCAAGTCGAAAATTGCCCAGATCATGATGTTCACCGGTCTCGAACGCGAACAGGCGACCCAGGCCGAAGCCGGCGACATCGTGCTCGTCACCGGCATCGAACAGGTCGGCATCGGTGTCACCATCTGCGACCCGGCGGCACCCAACGGCATGGCCCCGCTGGTGGTGGATGAGCCGACGCTAACCATGAACTTCCAGGTCAATACCTCGCCGCTGGCCGGCAAGGAAGGCAAGTACGTCACCAGCCGCCAGATTCGCGAGCGCCTGCAAAAGGAACTGCTGTCGAACGTGGCCTTGCGCGTCGAGGAAACCGAGGATGCCGACGTATTCCTGGTCTCCGGCCGTGGCGAACTGCACCTGACCATCCTGCTCGAAACCATGCGCCGCGAAGGCTACGAACTCGCGGTGTCACGCCCGCGCGTGCTGTTCAAGGAAATCAACGGCGAGAAGTGCGAACCCTACGAGCTGCTCACCGTCGACATTGAAAACGACAATCAGGGCGCCGTGATGGAAGAGCTCGGTCGCCGTCGCGGCGAACTGCTCAACATGGAATCCGACGGCAAGGGCCGTGTGCGACTCGAATACCGCATCCCCGCCCGGGGCCTGATCGGCTTCCAGGGAGAGTTCCTTACCGCGACCCGCGGCACCGGCATGGCCAGCCACATTTTCGACGACTACGGCCCGATGGCCGGCATCATGGCCGAGCGCCGCAACGGCGTGCTGATCTCGCAGGATGACGGCGCCGCCGTCGCCTATGCACTGTGGAAGCTGCAGGACCGCGGCCGCATGTTCGTCAGCCACGGCGACCCGCTCTACGAAGGCATCATCATCGGCATCCACAGCCGCGACAACGACCTGGTGGTCAACCCGATCAAGGGCAAGCAACTGACCAACGTGCGCTCCTCGGGTACCGACGAAGCGGTGCGCCTGGTGCCGCCGATCCTGATGACACTCGAATCGGCGGTGGAGTTCATCGCCGACGACGAACTGGTCGAGATCACGCCCAAGTCGATCCGCCTGCGCAAGCGCTTTCTCAAGGAGCACGAGCGCAAAAAAGCCAGCCGCGACGGAGCCGCATAGGAAACGGGAGCCTCGGCTCCCGTTTTTACTTCAAGAGTCCGCGCTGGCGACACGCCGAAACAATGCAGAGGGTTTTTAGCCTGGCAGACGCGGCGTGCCGAGTTCGGTAAGAGGCGCGGCGCAACCACCGCGACCGGTAGGCTAAAAACCCTCTGCATTATGTGAAATTTCACATAACCTCACAAAGCGGCCTGATGACTTATGCATTTTCTAGCTCGACTCTGTGCCCTGACCTGCCGCTCCGGCGCCTACGCATCTACGACAGGTCATGGCGCATTGCGGACGTAGATTATGTTTCTGGCGTACCACGTTTGCTCGGCGTAGACCTAACCTAACGCTCATGGCACCGAGCTCCACCCGCCGAAGATGAAACACGCGAAAGGCGAATTGAAGGCCCCCCACCCCATCCCCGCCCCAGAGCGGGGCTACCATTCAGCTCGCTTCGCTCGACTGTCATCAGTCGCTCCGAACGGGCTATTTCACCTTAATACACCCTTCCCAATAGCCGTCATATCACCCTGATCTGCCAGGCATATTGACGGATTAATCGGGTGACTCGGTCGCCAGCACGGCCTCAGACATGAGGCAGAAGGTCCCCGGACAGAGATTTCAGAACATGCGCTCGCCGATTCGACGATTGGCCACGATTCAATGGCCCCTGATACTCTCGGAAAATGGCATTTAAATTCCTATCCTTAGTGGAGCACGCCCTGGCCGACAACGCCGTCGAGGGAGGCCGCGAGCGCTGCCTGGCGGCCGGCATGACCGATTATCTGAGCAAGCGCTTCACGCGCGTAACTCGCAGACGCCCTGGGCCGCTGGCTGCCGCTGCTGCCAGCTTCGCCGGTGGACAAGTAGCCCACCTCCATGACGCTGGCGAGCGTGGTGTCGTTGCACGCGGGCGCCCGGGGGAAAGCAGGGAGTCGGCGCCGGTGGCAGGGGGTTCCGTGTGTCTCTGAATGCAATTCGACACTGACCCTGACGCGGATCGCCTTCCATTTGCAGCGGTGTCGTAGAATCGCAGGACTCGGCAGCCTCGGGTTGTCGCACGACAACAGAAACTCATTTCGACGGGAGAATCGATCATGGCCAGCATCAGCTGCAAGGACGTATCCGACAAGCTTCGCGTAATTACCCTGGTCGATCGCATGGATGTCCAGGGGACCGAAAAGATCGAAGGCAAGCTGGGCGAACTGGCCGAGGGCAACCGGAACATCGTCGTCGACCTGCGGGAAGTGACGTTTCTCTCGTCGGTAGGCATCCGGGCGCTGGTCGCCAACGGCAAGAAACTCAAGACGGCCGGAGGAAAAATGGTTATCGTCGTTGGTGAAAACGCCGCGGTCATGAAGACGCTGAAAACCACCGTGACCGACGCCCTGTTGCCGGTCTTCGTCAAGCAGGAAGACGCGATCGCATCCTTGCCGTCCTGAGGGACGCATGCAATCGCAGACCGGCGATCGAGAGGAAATCCTTTCAATCGCCGCCGAAGCTGGCGAATTCTCGCGTGCCACGAACTGGCTGGAATCGGTCTGCAATGCACACGGCGTGCCGGTCGACGCACGCTACAGGCTCGACATCTGCCTGGACGAGGCCCTGGCCAATGTGCTGGCGCACGGGGGTGAGGCCGCGCGCGTCGTGCCGATAGTGCTAAAGCTGACGCCAAGCGGCACCCCAGAGGCAGGTACGGTCTGGCTGACATTCCATGCCGGTGGCGTAGCATTCGATCCTGCCAGTCACCGGACCCGCCCTGCCCCGGAAAGCCTGGAAGAAGCCGAGCCGGGTGGGCTAGGCATCCTGATGATGCGCAGCAACGCCGAGCGCATCATCTACCAGCGGATCGGGGACGCCAACCGGACCAGCTTTCTGGTGCGCTGGGGGGCTGCATCGGGCGACGACGGTGGGGAATCCGCGCCGCCATTGGCGTCCGGCAACTGATCGATCAAGGGCTGGGGAGACAGCGTGCGGCAAAAGCTTGGACAGTATCTGAATCGCAATGACCGGCGGCGCAGCAAACCGCCGGCCGATCCTGCCGGCGGCTCTGCGCCGGAACCCCTGGCGATCGGCGAGCGCAGATGGGGCCAGCGCCGCCAGCTCGGTCTGAGCGCGCTGGTGAGGCTGTTTCAGGACGTCCCCGAACAGGCCTTGAACGCGGCGCTGGATCAATGCGACATCGTCGAATATTCGCAAGCCACCGTGCTGCTCGACCGCGGCGCCGTCAATCGCAACGTCTACGTTCTTCTCGCCGGAGAAATGACGCTCGACCTGGGGACCGAGGATTCACCGCACCCGGTTGCCCTGACGATCGGGCAGTCCGTCGGCGAAATGTCGATCGCAGACGGCAGCGCCGCCTCGGCCCGGGTTACGGCGGAGCCCCGCAGCCGGATATTGATCATCGATGAAGATGCGGTCTGGAAGCGGCTGATGGTCCTGCCCGGCGTCGCACGCAACCTGCTGGCGATCCAGGCCGAACGCATTCGCCGCAGCAATGACATGTTCATCGAAAAGCTGCGCGGCGAAATGGCGTTTGCCCAGATCAAGCGCGACCTGGTGATGGCCGCCGAAATCCAGATCAACATGCTGCCGCAAAGCTTCCCCCTGTATCCGGATCGCAGCGAGTTCGACCTTTACGCCACGATGCTGCCGGCACGGGAGGTCGGAGGCGATTTCTACGATGCATTTCTGGTCGACCGCGATCACCTGTTCTTCATCATCGGCGATGTCTCGGGCAAGGGTGTGGCCGCTGCTCTGTTCATGGCGCGGGCAATGACCCTGTTTCGCGTCGAGGCCCCGCAAAGCCGTGAGCCGCACCGGGTCCTCGCCCGGGTGAACGAGAAGCTTGCGCAAAACAACGATCGCTGCATGTTCGTCACCGTCGTCTGCGGCGTGCTCGACCTACGCAGCGGCGACATCACCTACTCGAATGCCGGTCACGGCTCACCCCTGCTAGGCAACGGCGCGGGGTTTCGCTTTGTCGACGTCCCGCAGGGAAATGCGATCGGCCTGATGGAGGAAAGCGAGTATGAATCGATGGAATGCCGCCTCCAACCGGGTGAGGTTTTTCTGCTCTATACCGATGGCGTAACCGAGGCAAACGACCCGGCGGACATGGAGTATTCCGAACCGAGGCTGGAGCAGGAGCTTTGTCGCATCGGCGTCGGCGATCCGCGCCGGATCGTGACGCAACTCTGCGAGACGGTGGCCGAGTTCGCCAGCGGGGCAGCGCAGTCTGACGACATCACCGTTCTGGCCCTGCGCTTTCTCGCGACCGCAGGCCCGTCCGCCAAAGCCTGAGGGCGGGCAACGATCAAGCCGCAAAGGCAAAAGTCGGCGCCGGCGGTACGGCAGTCCAATGGAGCACCGCGCTTCCGGTCAATGACGTAAGCGCTTCCTGACCGCTTCCTCCCCCTTCAAATGAGAGCTTGTTAATCATGTTGATAGGGGTTTTTGGCAATTCGTATTTTCTTTACTGTAAATATTTTCAACAATTCCTCTTTGCCAGCAAAAGCGCGTTTTGCGGTCGATAGGTATCCGGCTGCTCCAACGTTGATCAGTCGCGGTAGATGACTTCGCAATTGGCGCGGGGTGTTCAGTCCGCTTTATTGGGCACGTCATTGCGAAAGTAGTAATGACCAGTTTCAAAAGCCGCCACCGGCAGGTATGGTCGGCTGCGGAAATTCAACCTCCTCGGCCTCTATGACCGCCTTGTCCCAAGTCCTGCCTTAGCTGAACAATATGGCGACCGGCAGGTCATGGCCGAGGCGACAACTACCTTGACGCGCGCCGCGGTCGCATCCACCGTAGTTGCCTTGGCGAAGCGCTGTTTCCGCTCGTGCTCGACATAGTCGGCAAGCAGGGACTCAACTACGCCAGACAGGTTGTTGGTCAGACCTCGAACCTGAACCATCAGGTCTTCACTAAGGGTCAGGTTTGCCGGGCGCTTTCGGCTTTCGCTGTTGATTGCTGTTTTCATCTCAAACCTCCGTATGCGCATTTTTGCGAGGGTTTCGTCAGCAGTCCATGTAGAACCAAGGCTACCCACTCCCGCCAAACAAACGGGAGCCGCGGCTCCCGTTTTTCCTTCAAGAGTCGGCGCTGGCAACACGCCGATTTTTGGCCCGTCTCAGCCCAGCGACTTCAGCGCCGCGTCGTAATTCGGCTCCTGCGCGATCTCCGGCACCATCTCGCTATGGACCACCTTGTCGTTCTCGTCGAGCACGACTACGGCACGCACCGTGAGGCCGAGTAGCGGGCCTTCGGCGAAGGCGACGCCCCAGTCCTTCATGAACTCGGGATGGCGGAAGGTGGACAGATGGGACACATTGGCGAGACCTTCCAGGTCGCAGAAGCGCTTGGCGGCGAAGGGCAGATCTCCGGAAACGCATAGAACGACGGTATTCGCCAGTTTGCCGGCGGCGTCATTGAACTTGCGTGTCGAAGTCGCGCAGGTCGGCGTGTCGATGCTCGGATAGATGTTCAACACCTTGCGCTTGCCGGCGAAGTCCTTTAGCGAAACATCGGCCAGGGCGCCACTGGTCAGTTTGAAATCGGGAGCCTTGGCTCCGGCAACGGGCAGGTCGCCTTCGACGCGCAGCGGGGTGCCGCGCAGGGTTACGGTAGTACTCATGGATAGCTCCTGTTCTGGGTGGGTTGGTGGGGGCGTAGAAAGAGTCTAGTGTATCCGGGCCAAACCGGGAAGAACCGCCGTCGCGTTACGCGTGGTGGCGTCGGCGACTTCCTCGAAGGCTATACCGCGCAGGTCAGCCAGTGTTTGCGCAATGCGCGGCAACTGTTCCGGTGTGTTGCGGGCGCCGTCGTTCCACTCGGGCGGAATGTCCGGCGCATCGGTTTCAAGCACGATGGCATCGAGCGGCAAGGTCGCCGCCAGTTCTCGAATGCGACTGGCGCGGGGAAAGGTCATGGCTCCGCCAAAGCCAAGCTTGAAGCCGAGCTTGATGAATTCATCGGCCTGTTGCCGGCTGCCGTTGAAGGCATGGGCGACCCCCCCCCGCACCCGGCAAAGCCGCAGCTGTTTAAGTACGGGATCGATGGCACGTCGCACATGCAGCAATACCGGCAGGCTGTTGGCGCGGGCGATCTGCAACTGTTCGCCGAAATAGAAAGCCTGCTGCGCCTCGTCGCGTGGCTCGGCGAAGTGATCGAGCCCGATCTCGCCAATGGCCAGGGGATGCTCGCGCAGCACAGTTTCACGCAGGGCGTCGAGATCGGCTTCGCAGGCGCGCTGCACAAACATGGGGTGGATGCCGTAGGCCGCGGCGCAACCGGAATAGTCGCGGCAGACAGAGGCTACCGCGCCGAAGTTGGCGCGTTCCACCGCCGGCACCACGATCAGGCCGACACCCGCCTGGACTGCCGCCGCGGCAACCGCCGCGCGGTCGACATCGAATTCGACTGCATCCAGATGGCAGTGGGTGTCGACCAGCACTGCTTACTCCAGTTCGTCGATCCAGGCTTGCTGAATCGCTTCCAGCTTCTTTTCACCGCAGTGGCTTTCATTTTCCTCGAAGTCGGGCAGTGCCATGACCCAGGTCATCAAGTCCACGAAATTTATCCGGGTCGGATCGACGTCAGGGTGGGCTTCGGAAAGCGCGATGGCAACGTCGAGGCTGTCGGTCCACTTCATTTTTTCGAGTGCCCTTCCTTGACCATGTTGATGGTGTACTTCGGAATCTCTATTACAAGTGGAGTCTGACCGACGAGAGCCTGGCAGGAAAGCCGCGACTGTGGCTCCAGGCCCCAGGCCTTGTCGAGCAGGTCCTCCTCGAGTTCCTCGGCCTCGGTCAGCGACCCGAATCCTTCGCGCACGACGACATGGCAGGTGGTGCAGGCGCATGATTTCTCGCAGGCATGCTCGATATCGATGTCATTGCCGAGCAGTGCATCGCAAATCGAGATGCCGGGCGCGGCGTCGATCACCGCACCATCGGGACACAACTCTACATGGGGAAGAACGATTATCTGGGTCATAGGGATAGCTGATTGACATTACGTCCGGCGAGCGCGCGCTGCACGCTCTGATTCATTCGGCGTGCCGCAAACTCGTTGGTGGCGGCACTCAGGGTATGCATGGCTTGATCGATCAGGCGCCGATCTTCGCCGCCCATCGCGTGTTGCAGCCGCGTCATGGCCTCGTCGATATGCGCGCGCTCAAGGGTCGACAGCAGATCGGCATCGTCCTGCAAGGCCGACTGGGTGGCCTCGATCAGGCGCTGCGCCTCAACCTGCGCCTCGCGCAAGGCGCGGCGGAAGGCGTCATCCCCGGCATGACTGAAGCTGTCCCTGAGCATGCCGGCGATTTCGTCGTCGGAAAGGCCGTAGGAAGGCTTGACCTCGATCCGGGCTTCGTGCCCCGTCGTCTGTTCGCGCGCCGTGACCGAAAGCAGGCCATCGGCGTCAACCTGGAAGGTGACTCGAATGCGCGCCGCACCGGCCACCATCGGCGGTATGCCGCGCAACTCGAAGCGCGCCAGGCTGCGGCAATCGGACACCAGTTCGCGTTCGCCCTGCACCACCTGGATCGACATCGCGGTCTGGCCGTCCTTAAAGGTGGTGAATTCCTGCGCTCGGGCGATCGGAATTGTCGAATTGCGCGGGATGACCTTTTCCACCAGGCCGCCCATGGTCTCAAGTCCGAGCGACAGCGGAATAACGTCGAGCAGCAGCCAGTCGTCGCCTGCCGCGCGGTTGCCCGCCAACAGGTTGGCCTGGGTCGCGGCGCCCAGCGCCACCACTTTTTCGGGATCGAGGTTGTTGAGCGGCTCCTGCTTGAAAAGTTCGGCCACCGCGTGCTGGATCTGCGGCATCCGCGTCGACCCGCCGACCATGACCACGCCGCGCACGTCGGCCACGGTGAGCCCGGCATCGCGCAAGGCCTTCTTGGTCGGCGCGATGGTCTTCTGCACCAGCGTGCGGGAGATGTCCTTGAACATTTCTGTGGTCAGCGTCAGATCGACGTATTCGCCGCTGCCCAGCTTTACCGTGATCGGAACCTGTCCATGCTGCGAGAGTTGTTCTTTGGCTTCGCGGGCACGGGTCTGCAGCAGGCGCGCGTCCTGCAACGATAGCGGCGCAGTCTTCGCCTGTTCGATGATCCAGCAGAACACGCGATGATCGAAGTCGTCGCCGCCCAACGCGGAATCGCCGCCCGTGGCCATGACCTCGAAGACGCCTTTCGATAGCCGCAATATCGAGATGTCGAAGGTGCCGCCACCGAGGTCGAACACGGCGTAGATACCCTCCGCCGAATTGTCCAGGCCGTAGGCAATCGCGGCGGCGGTCGGTTCGTTCAACAGGCGCAAGACATTGATGCCGGCCAGACGCGCGGCATCCTTGGTGGCCTGGCGTTGCGCGTCGTCGAAATAGGCCGGCACGGTGATCACGGCGCCGGTGAGTTCGCCGCCCAGGGATGCCTCGGCCCGGTTGCGCATGGTCTTCAGAATCTCTGCGGAAATCTCGACCGGGCTCTTGATGCCGGCAATGGTCTTGAGTTTGACCATGCCGTTGGTATCGACGAAGTCGTAGGGCAGGGTTTCGATATGGGCGATGTCGTGGCGCCCGCGGCCCATGAAGCGCTTGACCGAAACAATGGTGTTCTTGGGATCGACCGACTGCCTGGCTTCGGCGCCATAACCCACCTCGACGCTGCCATCGGCCGCATAGGCGACCACCGAAGGCAGCAGCGGCCGCCCCTGCACGTCGTTGAGCACCACGCTCATGCCGCTGCGCACAGTGGCGACGAGCGAATTGGTCGTGCCCAAGTCTATGCCGACGGCAAGGCGATGTTCGTGGGGTGCCGCGGAGGCTCCCGGCTCCGCAATCTGAAGTAGTGCCATATTCTTCTTTAAGCAGTGACGGCTTCGAGCGCGTCGTCGATTTCGTTGAGCAGTTTTTCCTGAAACATGAGTTGTCGCACCAGATTGGCTGCAGTATCCAGATCGCGGTCCACGTCTATCAAACTCGCCAGCCGCTCGTAGTCGGCTTTGATCTCGTTCAGCAGACGGACGCGAACCACATCCAGTGCGTCCTCGTTCGCCGCCGAACGGGCGTCCTCGACGGCCTCGCGCAATTCCATCTGGTTGATGAGAAACTCGGCCGGCATTGCCGTGTTGCTTTCAATTTGCGGATCGTGGCCAAGGAGTTGCAGCAGATAGCGCCCGCGCCGACCGGGAGACTTCAGCGTCTGGTAAGCCTCGTTGATCCGCGTCGCCCACTGCATGGCAAGCCGCTGATCGGCCTCGGACGCGTGCGCGTGCTTGTCCGGATGCACGCGTGACTGGATCGCACGAAACGAGTTGTCGAGGCTTTCCTGATCGAGCGCCTGCGCTTGCGCCAGGCCAAACAGCGTGAAGTGATCGGCAGCGAAATTCAGGTCGAACGTGGTCATCGAGAACGGATCAGGTAGTGAAGGACTCGCCGCAACCGCATGCATCCTTCACGTTCGGGTTGTTGAACTTGAAACCCTCGTTGAGGCCCTCGCGCGCATAGTCGAGCTCGGTGCCGGCCAGGTAGGGCAGGCTCTTGGGATCGACCAGCACCTTGACCCCGTGACTGAGGAACTCGATGTCCTCGGCATTCGGCGCATCGGCGAATTCCAGCTTGTAGGCCATGCCCGAGCAACCCGAAGTGCGCACGCCAAGGCGAATACCGATGCCCTTGCCGCGCTTGGCGATGTATTTGGCGATGTGGTCGGCGGCGCGTGCGCTGAGGGTTACCGGACTGGCGCTATCGCTGCCCAGCCAACTCGCCGGTGGCGTATCGGGCATGACGGCCGGATCGGTCACGGGTGTGGTGCAGGCACTCATCTCAAGCTCCCTGCTTCTTTCTGTAGTCGGCCACGGCGGCCTTGATCGCATCCTCGGCGAGGATGGAACAGTGGATTTTCACCGGCGGCAGCGCGAGCTCTTCGGCAATCAGGGTGTTCTTGATCTCCAGCGCCTGGTCCAGGGTCTTGCCCTTGACCCATTCGGTCACCAGCGACGACGAGGCGATGGCAGAGCCGCAGCCGTAGGTCTTGAACTTGGCGTCCTCGATGATGCCGTCCTTGCCGACCTTGATTTGCAGCTTCATGACGTCGCCGCAGGCCGGCGCGCCGACCATGCCGGTGGCGACACCTTCGTCGTCCTTGCCGAAGGAACCCACGTTGCGCGGATTTTCGTAGTGTTCCAGTACTTTTTCGCTATATGCCATGGTGCTTCTCCGTTTAGTCACCCCCGCCCTCGGGGCGGGGGCTGGGGGGTGGGTAGTTCAATTTGCCCGAAGGGCAGCGCACTGATGCAGCAGCATCAGTGCGCTGCCCACTGGACGGTGCTCAGATCAACACCCTCCTTGTACATTTCCCAAAGCGGGGAGAGGTCGCGCAGCTTGCCCAGCTTGTCATGCAGCAGCTTGATGGTGAAATCGACTTCCTCCTGCGTCGTGAAGCGGCCGAGCGTGAAGCGGATCGAACTGTGCGCCAGTTCGTCCGAACGGCCCAGCGAACGCAGCACGTAGGAAGGTTCCAGGCTGGCAGAGGTGCAGGCCGAACCGGAGGACACGGCGATATCCTTGATCGCCATGATCAGTGACTCGCCCTCGACAAAGTTGAAGCTGACATTGAGGTTGTGCGGCACGCGCTGCTCGATGTCGCCGTTGATATAGGTTTCTTCGATATCCATCAGGCCCTTGAGCAGCCTGTCGCGCAGCATGCGGATGCGCTCGTTTTCGGTAGCCATTTCCTCGCGGGCAAGGCGGAAGCACTCGCCCATGCCGATGATCTGGTGCGTCGCCAGGGTACCCGAGCGCATGCCGCGCTCATGGCCGCCGCCGTGCATCTGCGCTTCGAGCCGAATGCGCGGCTTGCGCCGCACGTAGAGCGCGCCGATGCCCTTGGGGCCGTAGGTCTTGTGCGCGCAGAAGGACATCAGGTCCACCTTGAGCGTGCTCAAATCGATCGGCATCTTGCCCGTGGCCTGCGCTGCATCGACGTGGAAAATCACGCCTTTTTCGCGGCAGATCTCGCCGATCTCGGCCAGCGGCTGGATTACGCCGATTTCATTATTCACCGCCATGACCGAGGCCAGCACGGTATCGGGCCGCAGCGCGGCCTTGAACTGTTCGATCGTAATCAAGCCGTTTTCCTGCGGCACCAGGTAGGTCGCTTCGAAACCCTGACGCTCGAGTTCCTTGACCGTATCCAGCACGGCCTTGTGCTCGGTAGACACCGTGATGATGTGCTTGCCCTTGGTCCCGGCATAAAAATGCGCCGCGCCCTTGATCGCAAGGTTGTTGGATTCGGTCGCGCCCGAGGTCCAGATGATGTCCTTGGAATCCGCCCCGACCAGCCTGGCGACTTCTTCGCGCGCGTCTTCAACGGCCTTCTCGGCCTCCCAACCATAGACATGGGAACGCGAGGCGGGATTGCCGAAATGCTCGGTAAGCCAGGGAATCATTTTTGCCGCGACGCGCGGATCAACCGGCGTCGTTGCCGAGTAGTCGAGGTACACCGGAAGCTTCATGCCTGAATCCATTACCTGTTTCTCCAGTTCAGCTTGTCAGGGCCGCAAGGCCCTTGAGTTGCGAGATTGTAGTATTCAATGCGCCCAGAAAATCGCGCACCTGAGCTGCTGTGTTGTCGTTGCCGAGGCTCACCCGCACCGCACCGCGCGCGAGGCGTGCTTCGACGCCCATCGCCAGCAGCACATGCGAAGGTTCCGGGTTGGCGCTGGAACACGCCGCTCCGGCCGCCACGGCAAAGCCTGCGCGATCCAGCTTGCCCACCAGGGTCTCGCCATCGATACCGGCAAATGCGAAGCAGCTTGTGTTCGGCAGGCGTTCGGCGGCACCGCCGAAAATCCTTGCGCCCTGCGCGACCAGGCCGGTTTCGAGTTCCGCACGCAAGGCTTCGAGCTGCCTGGCGCGCGCATCGAGTTGCTCCGTCGCCAATTCGGCGGCAAGGCCAAAACCGACGATCGCCGCGACATTCTCGGTGCCGGAGCGCAGGCCGCGCTCATGGCCGCCGCCGGCAATCAGCGGCTGCAGTTCGACCCGCTTGTCGACCACCAGCGCGCCGGCCCCCTTCGGTCCGCCGAGCTTGTGCGCCGACAAAGTCATGGCATGCACGCCGGCGACGTTCAGTGCGCGGAAGTCGAGGCGACGTTTGCCGAAGGCCTGCACCGCGTCCGTGTGAAACCACGCCCGCAGGGGTTTGGCATGGTCAGCAAGCGCCACCACATCCTGCACGGCACCTGTCTCGTTGTTGGCCAGCATGAC
>CAMBRI010000100.1 GCA_945870205.1 Sulfuritalea hydrogenivorans sk43H
ACGCTATAATGCGCGCCTGTTCTGCGGGAGTAGCTCAGTTGGTAGAGCGCAACCTTGCCAAGGTTGAGGTCGAGAGTTCGAGACTCTTCTCCCGCTCCAGAATCCTGGGGGAAAGCAATCGCTTTCCCCCTTTTAGCTTCAACAAGTCCTTCGCGGCGCGATGGCAGAGTGGTTATGCAGCGGCCTGCAAAGCCGTGTACCTCGGTTCGATTCCGGGTCGCGCCTCCAGTATTTCCCCACGTCGAGATCAGCCTCGGGCCCGGATGGTGAAATTGGTAGACACAAGGGACTTAAAATCCCTCGGCGCAAGCCATACCGGTTCAAGTCCGGTTCCGGGCACCACGTGATAGTTCTCGATATTCTTTGCGACAACGGGCACCGTTTCGAAGGCTGGTTTGCTTCGGGCGAGGCGTTTCGCAGCCAGAGTCAGCGGCACCTGGTGCATTGCCCGCAGTGTCAAACCTCGTCGATTACGCAAATGCCATCGGCGCCGCATGTCAAGCGCGGCGCAAGCGACTTGGTGAATCCTGAAAATCCCGTGACGCAAGCGACTGCGGCCGCTGTATCGCATTTGCATCAGGCGCTGGTGAGCATGGCGCGCAAGGCAGAGAACGTCGGCGAACGCTTTCCGGAAGAGGCGCGTCGCATCCATTATGACGAAGCGCCGGCGCGCAATATTCGTGGTGTGGCGACAGCCGATGAAACCCTTGAACTGCTTGATGAAGGAATCTTCGTGCTGCCGGCGCCGGTGCCGCCGGAAGATGAATTTCATTGACGCTCAGTAATCCTGCCGGGTCTTCGAGAGGCGCGGCGAGAATCTGAACACCTGCGGGTCGGCGGCATCCACGGTTCCCTTGACCCAACCGAAGAAGGGTGAGCCGATGGTTTCCATGCGGGTGAAATTCTTCACGGCTTCTTGCGTTGGCGGATCGGCGAGCGGCTGATCGATCCGATGGTGATGCGTATCGCCATGCACGAGGACAACTTGTCCGGCGAAGACCAGGGTTTCTTCGCGCAACTGGTTCAGGAAGTCGGCATATCCCGGGTTGGGCTTGCCGGCATTGAGATCCTTGAAGCCCGGGTTGCCCTGGATCACGATCAGAACACCCGCGAGCTTTTTGCTTCGGGCCAGGGCGAACGCCTGGGCCAGCCAGATGCGGTTTGCCGCGCCGCGCTCAATGAACTCGGCCACCGGTCCGCCGCTGCGCCGGGTGCCATTGAAATTGTTGTCGCTGCCGGGAACATTCATGCCAACAAACAGGGCGCCGCCGGCTTCCCAGCGTACGTTCTCGCGATAGCTGGCGAAAGCCGGGTCTTTGCTTTGGCGCTCCAGTCTGAGGGGCCGCTGGCCCAACGCCAGGTCGTCCGGGAAAAACCATTCGCGCAGTTTTCCGAGACGTTCCGCCGGGTCGTAGCCGCCGTTGTTGTTTCGATGGCAGTCGGTCCATTCGTTGTCGCCCGGCACGTACACCAGAGGCGTCGCGGATTTCTGGAAGACCCCCAGAATGTCCTTTAGTACTTCATCGCTGCAGACACTGGAGCCGCTCTTGATATCGCCGTCATGGACCACGAAAGCGAGACCCTGGCTGTCCATTTCGGCGATCAGTTCGGGAAGATTGTCGCGTTCCCACTGGTTATAGGGCGTGTCGCCGAACAGTCCGAAAGCCAACGGTTCGGCCTGCACCACGAGCGCCAGCAGGGTGGCGGCCATGAATGGAACAATCCGCTTCATGACCTGGCCAGTTTGCTGAGCTGGTAGAGTGTTTCCAGTGCCTCGCGCGGGCTGAGCTCATCGGGATTGAGGTCGCGCAGGGCATCGAGCGCCGGGTGTGGCGGCTCGGGCAGCGGCGGCGCGCTGGCGAACAGGTCGGGCTGGGTCAGCGAGCCGACTTCGCGGTTTTCAAGCAATGTCAGGCGGCGCCTGGCTTCGCGCACCACGGCAGGTGGCATGCCGGCCAGCGCGGCGACCTGCACGCCGTAGCTTTGCGAGGCGGGCCCTTCTTCGACCGAATGCAGGAAGACGATCTTGTGGCCATGTTCGACGGCATCGAGATGGATGTTGGCGCATACCGGATAGTCTTGCGCCAGTCGCGTCAGTTCGAAGTAATGCGTGGAAAACAACGTCCAGGCGCGGTTCTTGTCGATCAGGTGGCGGGCGATCGCGAAGGCCAGCGCAACGCCGTCGAAGGTCGACGTGCCGCGGCCAATCTCGTCCATCAGCACCAGGGATTGTTCCGTTGCGCCGTTCAGGATCGCCGCCGCCTCGGTCATCTCAACCATGAAGGTGGAGCGTCCAGAAGCCAGATCATCCGAGGCGCCGATGCGCGTGTAGATGGCGTCGATCGGTCCCAGCCGGCAGCGCGTGGCGGGGACGAAACTGCCGCAGTGAGCAAGCAAGACGATCAGGGCGGCCTGGCGCATGTAGGTTGATTTGCCGCCCATGTTGGGGCCTGTGATCAGCAGCATGCGGCGCGTGGACGAAAGGCGGGTGTCATTGGCGATGAATGCGCCCGATTGACCGTCGAGTTGTCGTTCGACCACCGGATGGCGTCCGCCCTCGATCTCGATGGTCGCTTCCTTGCAGAATTCCGGCTGGCGGTAATCGTTTTGCACGGCAGCGGTGGCAAAGGCGGCAAGGCCGTCTAGTTCGGCAATGGCGCGGGCGATGCGCTGCAGAACCGGGATGTGGATCAACAGTGCGCCGAGCAACTCATCCCACAATTGCTTTTCCAGCGCCAGCGCGCGTTCGTTGGCCGAGAGCGCCTTGTCCTCGAAGCTTTTCAGTTCGGGCGTGATGTAGCGCTCTGCGTTCTTCAGCGTCTGTCGGCGGCGGTAGTCGTCGGGGATCTTTTCGACGTTGGCGTGGGTGACTTCGATGTAGAAGCCGTGCACCTTGTTGTACTCGACCTTGAGGCTGGCA
Source organism: Sulfuritalea hydrogenivorans sk43H (assembly GCA_945870205.1). Lineage (GTDB taxonomy): Bacteria > Pseudomonadota > Gammaproteobacteria > Burkholderiales > Rhodocyclaceae > Sulfuritalea > Sulfuritalea hydrogenivorans_A. Next base: position 2,921 of record CAMBRI010000100.1, read on the forward strand.
ATGCCGCTGCGCTCGCGCTCGCGGGTTTCGAGTTCGATCAGAAAGGCGCCACAGTTGTGCTGGATCGCGCGCAGTTCGTCGAGGTCGCTGTTGTATCCCGGCGCGATGACGCCGCCTTCGCGCAGCAGCGCGGCCGGCTCTATCGCAACGGCCTGGGTCAGCAGGCTGAGGCAGGCCTGCGGGGTGGCCAGCGCGGCGGCAAGTTCGGCGAGTCGCAGGGCCCCACCGCCAGTACCGACCGTCGAGCGGACGCCATCGAGACGTCCTACGCTGTCGCGCAGGGAAGACAAGTCGCGTGGCCGCGCGTTTTTCAGCGAAATGCGGGCGGCGATGCGGTCGATGTCGGCAAAGCCGGATAGTCCCTTGGCCAGCGCCGCGTAAGGCCCGTTGCCGGCCTTGCCGATCAGTTCCGCAAGCGCTTCGTGCCGCGCCTGGGGGATGCTGCGCTCGGTCAGCGGGTGATGCAGGCAGTGACGCAACCAGCGCGAACCCATGCTGGTGGCGCAGGTGTCGAGCAGCGAAAGCAGGGTGGGGGCTGCTTCGCCGCGCAGCGTCTCGGATATCTCCAGGTTGCGCCGGGTTGCGGCGTCGAGGCGCAGAAACGTGCCTTCGTGCTCGACCGTGAGTTGCGTGACATGGGCCAGCGCCTGCAACTGGGTGGCCTGTGCGTAGCGGTAGAGTGCGCCGGCGGCGGCCAGCGAGAGTTCTTCGTCATGCACGCCAAAGCCGGCAAGGTCGCGGGTGCCGAAATGCTCGGCCAGCGCGTGGGCGGCGGCACGGGTGTCGAAGTGCCAGTCGGGCAGGTGCTGGATGACGGCCTTGATGTCCGGCAGACCCGAGCGAAGTCCGTCGGGCAGCAGCAGCTCTGCCGGGCGCAGGCGCTCGAAATGCGCGGGCAGGGCGTCGAGAGAAATTTCCAGCAGGCGCAGGTCGCCGTTGGCGAGGTTGAGCCAGGCCAGGCCGGCACGCTGGCGGTCGATGGCCAGCGCCAACAGCAGGCTGTCATGCCTGTCGTCGAGCAGGTTGGCGTCGGTCAGTGTGCCAGGCGTGACAATGCGCGTTACTGCCCGTTCCACCGGCCCCTTGGCCAGCGCGGGATCGCCGATCTGTTCGCAGATCGCCACCGACACGCCAAGCTTGACCAGCTTGGCAAGGTAGCCGTCGGCGGCGTGGTAGGGTATGCCGGCCATCGGAATCGGCTTGCCTGCCGACTGGCCGCGTGCGGTCAGCGTGATGTCGAGTTGGCGTGCCGCCTGTTCGGCGTCCTCATAAAACAACTCGTAGAAATCTCCCATGCGGAAGAACAGCAGTTTGTCCGCATGCTCCGCCTTGGCGCGCAGCCATTGCTGCATTACGGGGGTGTGTTTCGATATGTTTTCTTCGTTTTTAACCATTTGATTATTTTATTTATTTTCGGGAAGAAAATCAGTCCCTGGATGGCAATAGGTAAGGCAGGGACGATTTATTGCGATCGATGATGCGCTGTTGAATTTCCGGGAAGGTCATTTAATCCGGGCTGAATCAAAGTAGTAGTGGTAGATAACGGGGTATTGGGTTGTGTATATACCCTAATAAAATTAGGATTCCCCTATTTTTGAGGCAGGCATACTATGCATTCGCTCACACCTGACTTCCTGGAAAATCTCCGCTATGACGGCTTGCAGATAGCGACGATGCGCGCCTTGGGCGAGTATCGAGGAAAGCAGCAACTGTATTTTGCGCAGTCGCCGGAAGTGCTGAGCGACCTCCGACAAATTGCCGTCATCGAGTCGACGGAGTCATCGAATCGACTGGAAGGGGTGATTGTTCCAAAGGATCGACTCAGGTCGTTGGTAGTCAAAAACGCCACGCCTAAGAGCCGTTCGGAGCAAGAGGTGGCTGGTTACCGCGACGTCCTTGCCTTGATCCACGAATCTGCCGACCACATGTCATTTTCCGATGGTGTGGTACGGCAACTGCACACCATGCTCTACCGCTACATGCCCCAGACCGGCGGGCAGTGGAAGGCAACCAACAACGATATTGTCGAAAAACATCCAGACGGCACCGTGCGCGTGCGCTTTCGGCCAGTTCCGGCTCATCTGACGCCTTTGGCGATGACTGATCTCGTCGGAACGTACCAAGCTGCCAATGATCGCCATCTGGCTGATCCCCTGGTGCTGATCCCGCTCTCGGTACTGGATTTTCTATGTATCCATCCTTTTCCGGATGGAAATGGCCGAGTGGCTCGTCTGGTGACCCTCCTGTTGCTGTATCAATGTAACTATGCCGTCGGGCGATACATTAGCCTGGAGCGGATATTCGAGGAATCCAAGGAGAGCTATTATGAAACGCTGGAGGCGAGTTCGCAGGGTTGGCACGAGGGGCAGCATGATGTGCGGCCTTGGCTCGACTATTTCTGGGGCGCTTTGCTGCGCGCCTACCGGGAGTTCGAGGAACGCGTCGGCACCATCGAGCGCGGGCGAGGTGCCAAGGGCGACCGGGTGCGCGCAGAGGTGCACAAGCGCAGGATCCCGTTCTCGATCTCCGAAATCGAGCAGGCTTGCCCGGGAATCAGCCGCGATACGGTGCGCATGGTGCTGCGGGCGATGAAGGCAGAAGGTCTGATTGCGTCTACCGGCAAGGGGCGCGGAGCGAAGTGGGTAAAGTTTCCATGATTCTCGATTACGCCACACTCGACACCCTGCGTACCCACCACCCCGCGTGGCGGTTGTTGCGCTCGGATCATGCGCCCCTTGTGGCAAGCTTTCTGCATCGCGTATTTGTCGCACCCAACGTGCGAGTAATGGCGGCGGCCAATCTGGCCGAGGCGCTGGAAGATGAGCTGTATGCATTGAGGGAACACTTGGGCGAGGATGCTTTCCCAAAGTCTGCGCTCGATTACCTCAATGACTGGGCTGGCCCCGAGAAAGGCTGGCTGCGGAAGTTCTACGCCAGAGGCACGGATGAACCTCAGTTTGATTTGATGCCGGCGACTGAGAAAGCGATTGCCTGGCTGGGCGCGCTCACCGAACGCAGCTTTGTCGGCACCGAATCGCGCTTGCTGACTTTGTTCGAACTGCTGAAGCAGATGAGCGAGGGCAGCGAGTCAGATCCCGCCAAGCGCATCACTGAACTCAACAAGCGGCGCACCGAGATCGATGACGAGATTGCGCGAGTGTTGTCCGGCGATGTGCCGCTGCTCGATGACACGGCGCTCAAGGACCGATTCCAGCAGTTCATGCAGATCGCCCGAGAGTTGTTGACGGATTTTCGCGAGGTCGAGCACAACTTTCGTCTGCTCGACCGGCGAGTGCGGGAGCGCATTGCGCTTTGGGATGGGAGCAAAGGTGCACTGCTGGAAGAGATCATGGGCGAGCGCGACGCGATTGCCGACTCCGATCAGGGGAAAAGTTTTCGGGCCTTCTGGGATTTTCTGATGTCCACCCGGCGGCAGGAGGAACTCACCGAGTTGCTGGCACGGGTGCTGGCTTTGCCGCCCGTGGTAAGCCTGAAACCGGATGCACGGACGCGGCGGGTTCATTACGACTGGCTTGAGGCGGGTGAACACACGCAACGAACAGTAGCGCAGCTATCGCAGCAGTTGCGACGATTTCTGGATGACCAGGCATGGCTGGAGAATCGGCGCATCATGGACATACTGCGCGGCATTGAGGCCAAGGCGCTGGCTCTGCGAGGTGCTCCGCCGCCGGGGGCGATGATGAGCATTGCGGAATCTTCTGCAGATGTCGAGCTACCGATGGAGCGGCCGCTGTTTACACCGGCCTTGAAACCGCTGATCGCGAATATCGAGCTGGAAGCTGGGGATGCCGACATGGATGCGGCGGCGCTCTATTCCCAGGTGGTGGTCGACCGGGCGCAACTGGCAAGTCACATCCGCCAGGCTTTGCAGGTCCGATCACAGGTCACGCTCCGGGAGCTAGCGGATGCGCAGCCATTGCGCCATGGGCTTGTGGAACTGGTGGCTTATCTGCAACTGGGCTGTGAATCGTTCAAGACAGTTGTCGATGAGGCGGCGCCGGAATCAATTGCATGGCAAACCATCGCCGCCGACGGTGCAGTGATAGAGAAACACGCCAGACTGCCGCGTGTGATTTTTGTGAGGTGAGCATGGACGAACAACCGCAGACCCCCTCCATGCCGGATCCCGGAGCGGACCTGTCGATATTGGCAATCACTCTGCTCAAGGGTGTGATTTATCGCGACGGAGACGAGCGCCAATGGGGAGCGTTGCTGAATCTGCAGGCGCGGGTAAGAGACTACGTTTCGGTCTTGGGTCTTGAACTGGTACTCGACGAAGCCGAGGGCTACGCTTTTCTAAAGAGCCGTTCCGATCCTGCCGAGGCCGATGCCAGCCCCAAGCTGCCCCGCCTGGTGGCGCGCCGGCCATTGTCGTTCCCGGTCAGTCTGCTGTTGGCGCTGCTGCGCAAAAAACTGGCCGAGTTCGATGCTGGTGGCGGTGATACGCGTTTGGTGCTGGCGCGGGACGACATTGTGGAACTGGTGAGGCTGTTTTTGCCCGATAGCAGCAATGAAGCCAAACTCATCGACCAGATCGAGGCGCACATCAACAAGCTTGTCGAACTGGGTTTTCTGCGTCGTCTGAAAGCGGCCAGTGGACCGGCAAGTTATGAGGTGCGGCGCATTCTCAAAGCGTTTGTCGACGCGCAGTGGCTGGCCGATCTTGATGCGCGCCTGGCGTCTTATCAGGCCCAGATATCAGGGGCCGCAACTATCGACGGAGATCCGGGCGATGAATGAGCCGCAGTCTCTGGGACTGGATTTTGTCGCAGACGATACCTTGTCGGGCTTTCGTCTGGCGCGCCTGGAAGTTTTCAACTGGGGAACCTTCGACACGCGTGTTTGGAGCTTGCAACTTGATGGCCGGAATGGATTGCTGACCGGCGACATCGGGTCCGGCAAGTCGACATTGGTGGATGCGATTACTACCCTGCTGGTACCTGCCCACCGCGTTGCCTACAACAAGGCGGCGGGTGCCGACAGCAGGGAGCGGACGCTGCGGTCATACGTGCTCGGGCATTTCAAATCCGAACGCAGCGAGGTGACGGGGACGGCCAAACCCGTTTCCTTGCGCGATCACAACAGCTATTCGGTGATCCTCGGCGTTTTCTACAACGCGGGCTACGATCAGACCGTCACGCTGGCGCAGGTTTTCTGGATGAAGGAGCCGCAAGGGCAACCGGCGCGATTCTTTGTCGGAGCCGAGCGGGCGCTTTCGATTGCTACGGACTTTGCTCATTTCGGTTCCGAGATAACTCAACTGCGTAAGAGGCTGCGCGGCCTGGGGGCCGAAATCGAAGACAGCTTCCCAAAGTATGGCGCCTGGTTCCGGCGTCGCTTTGGCATTGAAAATGACCAGGCGCTTGAACTGTTCCATCAAACGGTTTCGATGAAGTCGGTGGGCAATCTCACCGATTTCGTGCGTAGCCACATGCTTGAACCTTTCGATGTGGCGCACCGCATTCAGGCGCTCATTACCCACTTCGACGACCTCAGTCGCGCCCACGAGGCGGTGCTTAAAGCCAAGCTCCAAGTGGCGCTGCTTATACCCTTGGTGGCGGACTGCGACAGTCACCGCGACCAGGTGATTGAACTGGGTGGTTTGCGTGACTGTCGGGAGGCGCTGAAACCCTACTTCGCCGAAATGAAACTGGGACTGCTTGATCGACGTTTGCAATTATTGACGGATGATCGCACCCGTCTGTTGGCGCAGAAAGGGCAACGCGAGGAAACGCGTGATCGCGAACGTGCAGAGCTAGAGAGGCTGAAGCGGGCCGTGGCCGAGCAGGGCGGTGACAGGCTGGAGCAATTGGCCAGCGAAATACGTGATCAGGAAAGGGAACGTGATCGACGCCAGAAGCGCGCCGATCGTTACGCATCCTTGCTGTCTGACCTCAACGAAATGCCCGCTGAAGATGAATCCGGCTTCATCGTTCAACGGCAGAAGTTGTCGACACGGCGCGAGGACATTAGCCAGCAGGACGCTGACTTGCAGAACCGAATCACGGAATGGGCGGTGATTTTGCGCGAAGGAAAGCGCAAGCACGAGGTGCTCCGCGAAGAAATTGCCAGCCTTATGGTCCGGAGCAGCAATATCGAGTCAAAGCAGGTGGCCATGCGCACAGCTCTGTGTCGCGCGCTGGGTCTTGAAGAAGACACCATGCCCTTTGCCGGTGAGCTTATCCAGTTGCGTGAAGATGCTCCGGAATGGGAGGGCGCCATCGAACGGGTGCTGCACAACTTTGGTCTATCGCTGCTGGTGCCAGATGCCCACTACGCGGATGTTGTTGGCTGGGTGGATCGAACTCATCTGGCAGGGCGACTGGTTTATTTTCGCGTGCGCTCAATGCGGCAGGTGGATGCCCCAGCCTTGCACCCCGATTCGTTGATCCGCAATATTGCCATCAAGCCTGATTCGCCTTTCTACAACTGGCTGGAGCGCGAACTTGGCAATCGCTTCGATTACGCTTGTTGCTCAACGCCGGAGCAGTTCCGTCGGGAATCGCGGGCGCTCTCCCGTTCGGGTCAAACCAAGGCGCCGGGTGAGCGTCATGAGAAGGATGACCGCCACCGCCTCGATGATCGCAGTCGCTATGTGCTGGGCTGGAGCAACACCGCAAAGATTGCCGTGCTGAATGGGCAAAAGCAGACCCTTGAAGATCGATTGGGTGAGGTTGCGGGCCATATTGCCAAGGCGCAAGGCGAGCAAGGAAAGCTGCGGAATCAGCTTGACGCATTGGTGGCGCTCAACGAGTTCAACGAATTTCGCGAGATGGATTGGCCTGCGTGTGCGACGATCATCGCGCGCTTGCAGGACGAGAAAGCGCGGCTGGAGGTCGCCAGCGATACCTTGCGTGAGTTGAGTACGCAGCTCGAAGCCGCGCAGGCGGTATTGAACGTCAGCGAACAAACCTTGTCCGGATTCGATAAGGAAATTGGTGGCGTGGAGGCCAAACAGGAGGCGGCAGAGGCCTTGCACGCGCAAACCGCCGCTTTGCTCATGGTTGTTGCAGGCGAGTTGCGCGAGCGCTTGGAGCAGTTGCGTGCGGAGACATTCGGTGAGCATCAGTTGTCAGTCGAGTCCTGTGACAACCGCGAGCGCGAACTGCGTGACGCATTGCAGAAACGCATGGATGTCGATAGCAAGCGGCTCGAGCGGCTTAGCGAGAAGATCATCAAGGCGATGGCGGCCTTCAAGGAAAGCTACAAACTCGATACGGCCGATTTCGATGCCAGTCTTGATGCTGCCTTCGAGTATCGAAATCTGCTCGATCAGCTTAATGCCGATGGCTTGCGAGCGTTCGAGGAAAAGTTCAAAGAACTGCTCAACGTCAATACCATCAACGAAATCGCCAACTTCAACGCGCAACTCGCGCGCGAGCGCGAGACCATCAAAGAGCGCATTACGCGCATCAACGAGTCGCTGACGCAGATAGATTACAACTTGGGGCGCTACATCGTGCTAGAGACTCAAGCGAGCCCCGATGCGGACATCCGCGACTTCCAGGCCGAGTTGCGTGCTTGCACTGAGGGTTCACTGACAGGTTCCGACGATGCGCAGTATTCGGAAGCCAAGTTTCTCCAGGTCAAGGCCATCATTGACCGCTTTCGCGGTCGTGAAGGACTTGCGGAACAAGACCGGCGCTGGACCGTCAAGGTGACAGACGTACGCAACTGGTTTCTGTTCGCCGCCAGCGAACGCTGGCGCGAAGACGACAAAGAGTACGAGCATTACTCCGACTCCGGGGGCAAGTCCGGCGGTCAGAAGGAAAAACTGGCCTACACCATTCTGGCTGCGAGCCTTGCCTACCAGTTTGGGCTGGAATGGGGGGCGGTGCGGTCGCGCTCATTCCGCTTTGTGGTCATTGACGAGGCGTTTGGTCGGGGATCGGATGAGTCGGCCCAGTACGGTCTCCAGCTCTTTAGACAGCTCAATCTGCAACTGCTGATCGTTACGCCCTTGCAGAAAATACACATCATCGAGCCCTTCGTCGCCAGCGTTGGCTTCGTGCACAACGAAGGCGGACGGGCTTCCAAACTACGCAACCTTTCCATCGAGGAGTACCGCGCCCGGAAGACGGAGTTCTCGGCGTGAGTTGGACAACATCAAGCGATTTACGGGTGCAACTGCGACGTTTGTGGGATCGCGGAGAGTTGTTGCGCGGTCTGGTTTATGGAGATACAGGCTTGCCGCTTCGGTTGACGCTGAAGGGGCCGAGCTCTACCGAGTTGGCCGAACGCTTCGAGGCAGTGCGCGCCTGGATAGCCGAACTTGTGGGCGTTCCTCAGATCAGGGTAGAGTGGCGTGAGGTAAATCATCGGGTATTGGGCTCCCAGCGGGTTCCGAAGTCAGTTTGGGTGGATCAGCTCGACCATGCGTTCGCACTGATCGGCAAACGCGGCGAGGCGGCCAGGTTTTCAGAGTTGCTCGCACGTAGCCTTTCTCAGCAGCCCGCCCTGCTTGCATGGATGGAGCGGAGGCCATTGCGTGCTCTGGAACTGGCTCGGGATTGGGAACGACTGCTTGCCGTAACGGACTGGGTTCTCCGCCATCCACGCTCCGGCATCTACCTGCGGCAGGTGGATATTCCCGGTGTTCACAGCAAGTTCATCGAAGCACATCGTGGCGTTTTGACAGAATGGCTGGATTTGGTGTTACCGCCAGAGGCCATTCTTCCGGATCGAATTGGGGGTAGTCGATTTGCCATTCGTTACGGCTTCCTCGACAAGCCCGCTCGCATCCGGTTTCGGGTACTTGATAGCGGCATAGCCCTGCTGCCCGGTATTGTCCAACCCGACATCACGCTTGATGCCTCCAGTTTTACAGCCCTGGATATCGATGTCTGCCGCGTGTTCATCACCGAGAATGAGATCAACTTCCTCGCGTTCCCGTTGGTCCCCGGCGCGATCATCGTGTTTGGAGCCGGGTACGGCTGGGATGCCTTGGCAAGGGCAGAGTGGCTCAGGCGTTGCAGCCTTTATTACTGGGGCGATATTGACACCCATGGCTTTGCAATTCTCGACCAACTCCGCAGTCGCTTCGAGCGCGTCGAATCCTTTTTGATGGATAGGACGACGCTTATGGCCCACGAATTCCTGTGGGGTGAAGAAGATGATCAAGTAGTACACGATCTGCCGCGGCTGACCGAGACTGAACGAGCATTGTTCGATGAGCTGCGTGACAATCGTATCCGCAGGAATCTTCGCCTGGAACAGGAAATGATTGGGTTTGGGAAGATTAAAGCCGCGCTGGCAACTATTATCGGATAGCCGCCATCTCGCAGATGGCTTAATTGGGAGCGCCGTTATTTCTTTCAGGAATGCCTAACGCTCATTGGAGCGAGAGCCACCCGCAGAAGATGACACACGCGAAAGGCCGTCTATTCGTCCGCCCCCCTCCCCCCTCGCGGGGGGGGGTTACCAATCGGCGCGCGGAGCTCGTAAGTTACTCGGGGCCGCAAACCTGGTATTTCACGTTAAAGAAAGAGCTCAAATCAAGCGCTCAGGGTCGCCGTCCGGTGTGGCGCGATGAGTTGCAGCAGTTGCGAAAATATCTTCGGGTTGCCGCCGATGATGTTGCCGGTCTTCATGTAGTTGGATTCACCCGACAAATCGCCCACCAGGCCACCGGCTTCGGTGATCAGCAGGCTGCCGGCGGCCATGTCCCAGGGGGACAGGCCGAGTTCCCAGAAACCGTCCATGCGGCCGCAGGCGACCCAGGCCAGATCCAGCGCGGCGGCGCCCGGGCGGCGCATGCCGGCGGTACGTTGCGCGATGTCGCGGAAGATCGCCAGATAGGCATCGATGTGGTCGAACATGCGATAAGGGAAGCCGGTGCCGATCAGGGCTTCGTCGAGCTTGGTGCGCTTGGCGACGCGAATGCGCTTTTCGTTGACGAAGGCGCCGCCACCCTTGCTGGCGGTGAAGATTTCGTTGCGGTTGGGGTCGTACACCACGGCTTGCGTCATCACGCCCTTGTGTGCCAGTCCGATCGAAATGGCATATTGCGGGAGGCCGTGGATGAAGTTGGTGGTCCCGTCCAGCGGATCGATGATCCACTGGTATTCGCTGTCGGCACTGGTGCCGGCCAGGCCCGACTCCTCTGCTAGAATTCCGTAGGTGGGATATGCCTCGCGCAAGACATCGAGGATGGCGGCTTCCGCCGCGCGATCAACCTCCGTTACGTAATCGCTTTGCTGCTTGACGTCGATCCTCAGCTTGTCGACGTCGAGGCTGGCGCGGTTGATGATCTGGCCGGCGCGACGCGCGGCCTTTACGGCTATGTTCAGCGTGGGATGCATGGATTTTTAAGGCGGGGCAAGCCAGGAGGGGCGCACTTTGCGCACGAAGTCTGTAATTCTATCCCGGGATACGGTCCGGGCCCAGAGGGGCCGGGACAGAATATGAACGCCACGCCATTGCCCGTAGCCGCCTCTCTCGACCGCATTCGCGTCGTCCTCTCGCATCCGAGTCATCCGGGCAACATCGGTGCGGCGGCGCGGGCGATGAAGACCATGGGCCTGTCGCGCCTGGTGCTGGTCAATCCGAAGGTATTCCCCGATGCCCAGGCCGATGCGATGGCAGCAGGCGCTACCGACCTGCTGGTCGAGGCAAGCGTGGTCGGTTCGCTGGCGGAGGCCTTGAGCGGTACCGTGCTGGCGATGGCCATGACGGCACGGCGCCGGGAACTGGCGGTGCCGGCGCTGTGGGCACGCGATGGTGCCGCGGAACTCGTCGCGATGGCGGCCTGCGCAGACGTTGCGCTGGTGTTCGGCAACGAGACCTCGGGGCTTTCCAACGATGAGTTGGCGCTATGCCGGCGCTGGGCGATGATCCCCGT
>CAMBRI010000101.1 GCA_945870205.1 Sulfuritalea hydrogenivorans sk43H
TGCCATGAGCGTCAGTGTCGAGCGGCAGACGATGAGTAACGCTTTCCCCTTGTTATGTGACAGGCCGGACTTGGCCGGACCAAATCGGCCGGGCGCCTTGTGGCACGGGCCTTCCCTCACCCTCAGTGCGGCTCCAGCCGGCGCAGCGCGAGCCCGAGCACGATGCCGCCGGCCGCTGCGCTGGCGGTGACCCAGAGCGCGTCGCGCCACAGGCCGCTGGCGGCGACCAGGGCAGCGATCAACGGCGGGCCGACGAAGGGGCCCATGTTGCCGACCTGCATGAAAAGACCTTGCAGGGTGCCGATCTGCTTGGGCGTTTTCGCCAGTTGTGCCGAGGCCGAAAGCACCGAGGCCGGGATCAGGCCGCCGATGAAGGACAGCAGCACGCACAGCGCATAGCGCAGAAGGTCTGGCAGGCCATCGAGAAAGATTCCGAAGCCGGCCAGGCCGCTGAGCAGGCTGGCGAATGCAATCAGGTTGCCGCGCCGGTAGTCGCGTTGCAGCAGGCTGCCGCCGAGCAGGTTGCCGGGCACGTTGGCCAGCACCATCAGGCAGGACAGCAGCGAGGTGGCGAGCAAGCCGAGTCCGCGCTGCTCCATGAGGAAGGTCGGCAGCCAGATGATCAGTGCATAGTGCTGCAGGGTCCAGCTCAGCATGGCCAGCGCCAGCAGCCAGGGCGCGGGCTGCGCCAGCGCCTGGCGCGCGATGTGCCAGGGCGAATCGGGCAGGTCGTCGGGCGCGGGGTGGTGCGGCAGGTCGTAGGACGTCTGGAAGCGCCGGATGCCGAGCGCGGCCAGGGCGAGGATGAGCAGGCTCAGCACCCACAGTCCGCGCCAGCCGGCGATGCCCGTCACCAGCGGCGCCAGCAGCATGACCACGCCGACGCCGGCAGGCAGGTAGGAGCTCCAGATGCCCAGCGCGAAACGCCTGTCGCTGGGGACGGTGGCCGAGGTCAGCAGGGCCGGGGCCGAGACGGCGACGGCGACCACCCCGGCGCCTTCGAGAAAACGCGAGGCCAGCAGCGCCGTCTCGCCGCCAGCGACGAGCCCGAGCACGCCACCGACAATGCTGGCGCCCAGCCCGGCGTAGCACAGGCGCAGGGCGCCGACGCGATCGCCGAGCAGGCCGAAGAGGATGCCGGTGCTGGCGCCCAGCGTGTTGATCATCGACGAGACCCAGCCCGCCGCGACCAGGGAGAGGCCGAACTCGGTGCGCAGCGCGCCCATGGCGATCGGCACCTTGCCGACATTGATGGCCACGGCGAGTCCGCACAGGGCGGCGGCGAGCACCGCACGCCAGTCGGTCGAATGTCTCATCGGTCAAAAACAGGGGAAGGGTTCGGCGAACGGGCAGGGACAGCGCTTAACGGCGCACCGCCGTGCGCTCCCGGAACGGATCGGGGCCCGTGATGCGCCAAGTCGAGCTATCTATTGGGTCCCGACGCCGAGCCACTTGTCGAGTTGCGAATAGTCGGCGCGCAGTGTTTCACTGGCGCCCGAAAACACCACGCGGCCGCGTTCCAGTACCAGTGCCTGGCGCGTCATGGGCAGGATCTGATGGGCATGCTGCTCGACCAGGATCACCGCCATTTCACCCGACGTCGCCATCTGGCCGATGATGCGCAGCAGTTCCTGCACGATCAGCGGCGCCAGTCCTTCCAGCGGTTCGTCCAGCAGCAGCACTTGCGGATTGAGCATCAGGGCGCGGGCCATGGCGAGCATCTGCTGCTCGCCGCCGGAAAGCTGGTTGCCCATGTTGCCGCGGCGCTCCTGGAGGCGTGGAAACAGTTCATAGATGCGCTTCAGATCCCACGGCCCCGGCCGCGCCACCACGCTCATGTTTTCCTCGACGGTGAGCGAGGGAAAGATATCGCGCTCCTGCGGCACCCAGCCCAGGCCGAGTCGCGCTCGCCCGTGGGCCGGCACCACAGCGAGATCCTGGCCGCGGTAGCGCATGCGGCCGGACTTGAAGCGCGTGGCGCCCATCAGGGTCGACAGCAGCGTGGTCTTGCCCATGCCGTTGCGGCCCAGCAGGGCCAGGCTGTCGGCCTCGCCCAGGCTGAACGAAATGTCTTCGAGGATCACGGCATCGCCGTAGCCGGCCCAGACGTTTTCCAGCGCGAGAAGTTCAGTCATCGAGCGGCTCCCCCAGGTACACTTCCCTGACCCGAGGATCCTTGGCAATGACGTCGGGCACGCCCTCGGTCAGCAGGGCGCCGCCGACCAGCACCGAAATGCGGTCGGCGAAGCGGAAGACGAGATCCATGTCGTGTTCGATCAGCAGGATGGTCATTTCGCGCGGCAGCTGAGCGATGGTCTCGAACAGCTCCCGGCTTTCGTCGGTCGGCACGCCGGCCGCCGGCTCGTCGAGCAGCAGTACCTGCGGCCTGGCGGCCAGGGCGAGGGCGATTTCGATCATGCGCTGGCGACCGTAGGCCAGGCTGCGCGTCTGTCGGTGCGCCACATCGAGCAGGCGCAGCGTGGCCAGCAATTCGGCCGCCTCATCGATCGCCGCGGTGTGGGCGCCGACCGGACGCCACAACTTCCAGCCCAGACCGAGGCGTTCGCAAACCGACAGCGTGACCGATTCCAGCACGGTCATTTCAGCGAACAGCCGGTTGATCTGGAAAGTGCGCACCAGCCCACGTTTGACGCGCTGGTGCTGGGCCAGGCGCGTGACATTGTCGCCCTTGAGAAAAACGTCGCCGCTGCTCGGTTCGAGGAATCCGGTGAGCAGATTGATCAGGGTGGTCTTGCCGGCGCCGTTGGGACCGATCAGCGCATGGCGTGCGCCTTGCTCGACACTGAGGCTGACGTCGTTGCTGGCGAAGAAGCCGCCAAAGCGTTTGCTCAGGTTGCGCGTCTCCAGCACGGCACTCATGCAGGCTTCGTCCATCGTGTGCCCAGTTTCTGCAACAGGCCCATGATGCCGTCGCGGGCGAACAGCACGACCAACACCAGCGCCGCGCCGAGCCAGAACTGCCAATACTGTGGATTGATGCCGGAAAGGAAGTGGTGGGCGGTCATGAATACCATGGTGCCGATCAGAGCGCCATAGAGGCGGCCGGTGCCGCCCAGCACCAGGATCAGCAGCAGCTCCGCCGAGCGCGAAAACGACAGCACGTCGAGCGAAACGAACTGCGTGGTCTGGGTCAGCAAGCCGCCGGCGACTCCGGCGTAGGCGGCACCGATGGTATACACGGCAACCAGACGGCCGTTGACCGGGGCGCCGATGGCCGGCATGCGCCCGACGTTCTGCCGGATGCCGCGCAGGGAAAGGCCGAAGGGGCTATGCACCAGCCGCCGCGCCAGCCAGAACATGACGAACAGCACAGCCAGGCTGTACCAGTAGGCCGTCTTGCCGTAGAGGTCGAAACTGAACATGCCGAGTATCGGCTTGACCTCGACGCCCTGCAGGCCATCGACTCCGCCGGTAAAGGCGGTTGCCTTGTTGGCCCCTTCGTAGAGCATCACCGCGACGCCGAGGGTAACCATCAGGCGCGTCAGGTCGGAGCCGCGCAGCACGAGAAAGCTGGTGACGAAGCCGGCGGCCGCGGCAATCGCAGCCGCGGCCGCGAGGCCCAGCAGCGGATCACCCCAACCGTGTTTCGCCAGCAGCCCGGCGGCATAGGCGCCAACGCCGAAGAAGGCGGCGTGGCCCAGCGAGACGATGCCCGCGTAACCGAGGATCAGGTCGAGCGACAGGCAGAAGAGCGCGGCGATCGCGATCTGCGACAGCAGGGAAAGGTTCTCGCCGAAAACGAAGTAGGCCAGCACCGGAAGCACCCAGAAGGCATACTCCGCGGGATGCCAGCGCGACGCATCGCGCAGGGGCGTCGCGCTGAAGGCGGAATCGACACTGGACGGCGGCATGCTCATGCGCGGCTCATGTTGCGGCTCATTTGGCCGCGCTGCGGCCGAAGAGGCCCTGCGGCCGGAAGATCAGTGTGACCACCATCACCGCGTAGATGACGAAAGCGCCAATCTGCGGAACGTAGTACTTGCCGGCGACGTCGCAGATGCCGATGATCAGCGAGGCGTAGAGCGATCCCTTGATGTTGCCGCTGCCACCGACGGCGACGACGATCAGGAAATACACGATGTACTTGACCGGAAATTCCGGATCGAGGCCCAGCATCTCGACGCCCAGTGCGCCACCGAGGCCAGCCAGCGCCGAACCCAGCGCGAAGGTGAGGACGAAGACGCGGTCGACGTCGATGCCAAGGCCGCGCGCGGCGCGCGGGTTGTCGACGGCGGCACGCAGTTGGGCGCCGAAGCGGGTGCTGGTGATCATCCACTGCAGGGCGACGGCGATGGACAGCCCGACGACGATCAGGAACAGGCGGTAAACGCCGATATCGACCCCGGGCAGGTTGAACTGGCCGGACAGCATCGGCGGCAGTTGCAGGGGTTGTTGCTGGGCGCCGAAAAAATAGTGCGCCGTAGAGATGGACATGAACACGAGACCGATGGAAAACAATACCTGGTCGAGGTGGGATGCGCCGTAGAGGCGCCGGTAAAGCGTGCGTTCGAGCACCACGCCGGCCAGGGCCGAGGCCAGGGTCACGATCGGCAGCGCGGCGAGAAAGGGCATGCCGTGGCGATTGAGCAGGATGACGCAGATGTAGCCGCCGAGCATGGCAAACGAGCCATGGGCGAGATTGACGAAATTCATCAGGCCGAGCGTGACCGAAAGCCCGACGCTGATCAGGAACAGCAGCAAACCCGAGGCAATGCCGTCGAAGACGACTGTCATTGAGATCTCCGAAGGGAAATGATTCCGGCGAAAGCGGCGGGCGCTTTCGCCGGTGTCTGAGCCTGCTTACTGCTTGCCCGGATCCTTGAACTCGTTGACCTGGTCGAACTCGACGTTCTGCAGCTTTCCGGCGACCCGTTCGACCTTGCGGATGTAGATGGTCTGGACGATGTCACGGGTGACCGGATCGATGCTGATCGGGCCGCGCGGGCTGGTCCACTTCATGCCCTTGGCGGCTTCGACGAACTTCTCGGCGTCGGCGTTGCCGCCGGTCTTCTTCAGCACTTCGGCAATCAGGTGCATGCCGTCATAGCCGCCCATGGACATGAAGTTCGGCCGGTCCTTCGGGTAGGCCTTGTAATACGCCTCGGTGTAGGCCTTGTTCTCCGGCGACTTGTGGGCCTCGGAATAATGGAAGGAGGTGATCAGGCCCAGGGCCGCATCGCCGATGGCTTCGAGGATGTCCTCGTCGGGCAGGTCGCCGGTGGCGATCAGGCGGATGCCGGCGGCGGTCAGGCCACGCTCGGTGAAGCCCTTCATGAAGGCAATGGTCTCGGCGCCGGGCGGCAGGAAGATGAACACGGCGTCGGGCTTGGTGTCCTTGATCTTCTGCAGGAAGGGCGCGAAGTCGGGGTTCTTCACCGGGGCGCGCACTTCGCCGACGATCTCGCCGCCGGCTGCGGTGAAGGTCTTCTTGAACTGGCCTTCGGCGTCATGGCCGGGACCGTAGTCGGCGACCAGGGTGAACACCTTCTTGATGCCGTTCTTCGACGCCCAGGTGGCGATCGGAGCGGTGATCTGCGGCAGGGTCATCGAGGTGCGGACGAGATAGTTGGATTTGGTGGTGACCGCCGAGGTGGCGGCGTTCATCACCACCATCGGCTTCTTCGCTTCCGTGGCGACCGGCGCCACCGCGAAAGCCGAAGGCGTCAGGCCGAAGCCGGCGAGGATGTCTACCTTGTCCTTGATCACCAGTTCCTGGGCCAGGCGCTTGCTGACGTCGCCGGCGGTGCCGGGGGCGTCGTCCTTGACGATGAGTTCGACCTTGCGCCCACCAAAGGTGTCACCCTTGGTAGCAAGGTAGAGCTTGACGCCATGCTCGATCTGCTTGCCATAGGCGGCGAAGGGGCCGGTCATCGGCAATACCAGTCCGATCTTGATCGGATCGGCGGCAAGCGCCGGCAGTGATGCAGCAAGGGTGAATGCCGCTGCCACGATGCTTTTCTTCAAATGACGCATATCTTTCCTCCTGATAGTTGTGGGCCCGATCGTTCGGAATGCCGGGATGTCACGATAACCGAAATCGCCGAGATGGCAACGTGCCTGCCTTGCCCGACTTTGCCTTCGCACTCGCGCCGGAGTGCTCTCCCGGCGTCGGGGTGTTGCGTCGCAATGCCTTATGCCACCTCATGTTGCGAACGTGATTGAACGATCATTCAGTCAAAAAGTCAAGCCTTTGAGCAAAACTGTCGATCCGGGCACTACTAGATATCGCGATTTGTTATAGGCGCCGGCTACGATCACGGCAAGTGCTATATTTTGGACTTCAAACAAGCTGGCCGCCGTGCCGGCGCTGCCGAACCGGCGGCGCCCGGATTCCGGCCGGCGCATTGCCGCGAGTGCCACGGGCCTTGCCGATGCCGCCGCGCAAAATAAAGGAAACTCATGAACGACATCTCGGTACCGGCAGCGGTTTGTGCCCGTCGCCATATTTACCGCCACCGCATTGCCTTTTCCGAATGCGACCCGGCGCAGATCGTCTTCTTCGCCAACTACTTCACCTGGTTCGACACCGCCAGCCGGGAATTCTTCGTCTCCTGCGGCATTCCCAGCTGGCATGACACCGAGCGCGAACGCGGCATCATCGGCACGCCGGTGCTCGATGCCCAGGCCAAGTTCCTCAACTCCGCCACCTATGGCGAGGACATCGAGATCGAGACCACGGTCGAGCAGTGGAACAACAAGACCTTCGTCATGCGCCATGTGGCGAGGCGCGGCGAGACGATTCTTGCCGAGGGACGCGAGGTACGCATTTTCGCCATCCGCGATCCGCAGGACAAGCGGCGCATCAAGTCCATTCCCATACCCGAGGACATCCGGAACGCCTGCGTCCAGTGTCGCGCCGGTTGCGCCACCGGCATATGCGAGGTCACCGGGACGCCGGCCGGCTAGTGCGGCGGACGTCACCCCCCTCCCACGGATCGCTGGCCATGCCGGCGCATTGCTGCGGCATGGTGGCAATGTGGGTACTATTCGCCATCTCGTTTCCTCATGGCGCTGCACCGGGGCATGAATCTCAAGCAGCTTGAATACTTCGTCCGCGTCGCCGAACTCGGCAGTTTCAGCAAGGCGGCGCTGATCCTCAACATCGCCCAGCCGGCACTGTCGCGGCAAGTGCGTCTGCTGGAAACCGACCTGCACGTGAATCTGCTGACGCGCACCGGGCGCGGCGTGGTGCTGACCGAGGTGGGGCAGCGCCTGTTCGATCACAGCGTCGGCATCATGCAGCTGGTGGCCCGTGCCACCGAGGACATCGAGGCGGCGCGCGACGAACCCGCCGGTCGCATCGTCATCGGCCTGCCACCGAGTACCGGGCGGCGCCTGACGCTGCCGCTGGTCGAGGCGTTTCGACGCACCCTGCCCAAGGCGCGCCTGGCCATCGTCGAAGGCTTGTCGACGCATCTGACGGAATGGATCGCCACCGGCCGGGTAGACCTGGGCCTGATCCACAATCCCGAGCCCAATCCGGCGATCGAAGTGACGCCCGTGCTGGACGAGGCGCTTGGCCTGGTCGGGCCGGTCGCCAGCAAGTCGGGCAAGGGGGGCAAGCCCTTGCCCCTGGCCGAACTGGTCAACTTTCCCTTGATCCTTCCCGAGCGCACCCATGCGATGAGGAAGCTGCTGGAAACCCAGGCGGCCTTTGCCGACCTGAAGCTGAACGTGGCACTGGAAGTGTCGAGCGTGCAGTCGATCCTCGATCTTGTTTCGGCCGGTCATGGCTATGCCGTGCTGAGCCAGACCGCACTGGCCGCCTCAGGCAGGCCCGAGGCCTTCAACATGCGTTTGCTGGTGTCGCCGGAACTGACCAGCACCCTGTTCCTGGCCGTGTCGGCGCACAAGCCGGTGACCCCGCTGGGGCGCCGCGCAATGCGTCTGTTGCATGAACTGGTGGGAACCAGTGCCGAGGGTGGCAGCACCACCCATAACAAAAAGCGATAGCTAGTAGTGCCGGCAGCGGCTTGGTCCATCCCTCGGCTTTTGTCAGAATGACGTCATGAACACTCGACTCTCGGGCATCTCTTCGATGGCGACGCGGCTGCTGCTGGCCGACCTTGCGGCCGGGTATCGCGAGCACAACGGCATCGACGTCGGCTTCGAGTCGGTCGGCGGCGTCGATGCGGCCAGGCGGGTGCAGGCGGGCGAGGCCTTCGATGTGGTGGTGCTCGCCGCCGATGCCATAGCCAAGCTGATCGCCTCCGGGCAGGTGGTCGCCGACAGCAGGACCGACCTGGTGAGATCAACGGTGGCGATTGCCGTGCGCGATGGCGACAGGCGACCGGACATCGCCTCCGGGGAAGCCCTGGAACATGCCGTGCTGGCCGCGCGCACCGTCGGTTATTCAACCGGGCCGAGCGGCACGGCGCTGCTGAAGTTGTTCGAGCGCTGGGGCATCGCCGACAGCGTCCGCAGCCACATCGTCCAGGCGCCACCCGGTGTTGCGGTGGGCCAGCTCGTTGCCGAGGGCACGGTCGAACTGGGTTTTCAGCAGTTGAGCGAAATGATGAACCAGCCTGGTATTGCGCTGCTCGGCACCATGCCGCCCGGCTGCGAGATCGTCACCACATTTTCCGGCGGCATCTGCGCCCGCTCGGCCCAGGCCGCAGCCGCACGCGAACTGCTGGCCTACCTGCAATCGCCCGCAGCGGCCGATGCCAAGCGGCGCCACGGCATGGAACCGGCATAACAGGAGCCCCGAAATGATCATCGATATCCACGGCCACTACACCACCGCGCCCAAGGCGCTGGAAGACTGGCGCAACCGGCAGATCGCCGGCATCAAGGACCCGGTACTGATGCCCAAAGCCTCCGAGCTGAAGATCAGCGACGACGAACTGCGCGAGACCATAGTGACCAACCAGTTGAAGAAGATGCAGGAGCGCGGCTCGGACCTGACCATCTTCTCGCCGCGCGCCAGCTTCATGGCCCACCACATCGGCGACGTCAATGTCAGCTCGACCTGGGCGGCGATCTGCAATGAACTGTGCCATCGCGTGGCGCAACTCTTCCCCGACCACTTCATCGGCGCCGCGATGCTGCCGCAGTCGCCCGGCGTCGATCCCAAGAGCTGCATCCCCGAGCTGGAAAAGTGCGTGAAGGAATACGGCTTCGTCGGCATCAACCTCAACCCGGATCCCTCCGGCGGTCACTGGACTTCGCCGCCGCTGTCGGACCGGCACTGGTACCCGCTCTACGAGAAGATGGTCGAGCACCAGATCCCGGCCATGATCCACGTCTCGACCTCGTGCAACGCCTGCTTCCACACCACCGGCGCGCACTACATCAACGCCGACACAACAGCCTTCATGCAATGCCTGACGTCGGACCTGTTCAAGGATTTCCCGACGCTGAAGTTCGTCATCCCGCATGGCGGCGGCGCCGCGCCCTATCACTGGGGCCGCTATCGCGGCCTCGCCCAGGAACTGAAGAAGCCGCTGCTGAAGGACCACCTGCTGCACAACATTTTCTTCGACACCTGCGTCTACCACCAGCCCGGCATCGACCTGCTGACCAAGGTCATTCCGGTGGAGAACATCCTGTTCGCCTCGGAAATGATTGGTGCCGTGAAGGGCATCGATCCGGAAACCGGCTTCAATTTCGACGACACCAAGCGCTACATCGAGGCCACGCTTAACCTTACGGCAGAAGACCGCTACAAGGTCTATGAGGGCAATGCACGGCATGTGTATCCGCGCCTCGATGCGGCGCTGAAAGCCAAAGGAAAATAACATGAGCATGAACACTCTCGGCATCGTCAAGCGCAACATCGTCCGCGCCGACCGCGCCGCCGTCGACCAGCTGGCGCGCTTCGGCGTCGCCACCATCCACGAAGCCATGGGCCGCGTCGGCCTGATGAAGCCTTATATGCGGCCGATCTACACCGGCGCCTATGTCTGCGGCACGGCGGTCACCGTGCTGCTGCAGCCGGGTGACAACTGGATGATGCACGTCGCCGCCGAGCAGTTGCAGGAAGGCGACGTGATCGTCGCCGCCTGCATCAGCGACAACGAGGATGGCTTCTTCGGCGACCTGTTGGCCACCTCCTTCCGTGCCCGCGGCGCCAAGGGCCTGATCATCGACGCCGGCGTGCGCGACGTAAAAGACCTGACCGCGATGAACTTTCCGGTGTTCTCGCGCGCGATTTCCGCCAAGGGCACCATCAAGGCCACGCTCGGTTCGGTGAATATCCCGGTGGTCTGCGCCGGCGCGCTGGTCAATCCCGGTGACGTGGTGATCGCCGACGACGACGGCGTGGTGGTGGTGCCGGCCGCGATCGCGCAGCAGGTCGCCGATGCCGCCGCCGCGCGCGAGGCCAACGAAACCTCCAAGCGCGCGCGCTTCGCCGCCGGCGAGCTGGGCCTCGACATGTACAACATGCGTGAGACCCTGGCCAAGGCCGGCCTCAAGTACATCGACTGATGAGCGTTCCTGCCATTCCGCTGCAATGGTCCATCGGCCTCGTCGGCTACGGCGAGGTCGGGCGCATCCTCGCCGAGGACCTGCGCGCGCGTGGCGTGGAAAAGGTCCTGGCCTACGACATCAAGTTCGGCACGGCCGACGACGCACCGCTGCTGGATCATGCGGCGCAAACCGGCGTGCGTCCCATGACCAGCCATGCCTTCCTGGCACAAGCCGCCGACCTGGTGATTTCGGCTGTAACGGCGGATCAGACGCTGGCGGTCGCCGTATCGGCCGCGCCTTTTCTCAGGCCGGGTGCCTGGTTCCTCGATGTCAACTCGGCCTCGCCGGGGACCAAGATCAAGGCCGCCGGTCTCATCGATGGCGCCGGCGGGCGCTATGTCGAGGGCGCGGTGATGACCTCGATTCCACCCTATCGCATTCGCGTGCCGCTGCTGCTCGGGGGCGTCGGTGCGGGCGAACTGGCGCCGCTGCTGAACCAGCTGGGCTTCGAGGCCAAAGTCGCCAGCGAAAAACTCGGCGTCGCCTCGGCCACCAAGATGTGCCGCAGCGTGATGATCAAGGGGCTGGAGGCCATGGTCATCGAAAGCTTCACCGTGGCGCGCGCCCATGGCGTCGAGGATGCGGTGATCGCCTCGCTCCATGAAACCTTTCCCTCCATCGACTGGGAGCAGCAGGGCAGCTATTTCTTCCAGCGTGTCATCGAACATGGCCGGCGCCGCAGCGAGGAAGTGCGCGAAGTCGCCGCGACGGTGCGCGAGGCCGGCCTCACGCCGTGGTCGGCGCAGGGCACGGCGGAGCGCCAGGCGTGGGTAGCCGACCTGGCCGACGCCGGCCTGTTCGGCACCCGCGGCACGAAAGAATTCGCGCGCAGCGCCGACTGGCGTGTCGAGGCCGACCGCATTCTGGCCGCCGCAAAAAGTCAAGGACCGAAATGAATTTTGAAAAAACTCCCGGCTGGCTCGACTGGTACGCGGGACCCTCGACGCCGCACTTCAGGCTGCCGCCGGGCAGCGTGGATGCGCACTGCCATGTCTTCGGCCCCGGCGCCGAATTTCCCTACGCGCCGGAACGCAAGTACACACCCTGCGACGCGTCGAAAGCCCAGCTGTTCGCGCTGCGCGACCATCTCGGCTTCGCCCGCAACGTGGTGGTGCAGGCCACCTGCCACGGCGCCGACAACCGCGCCATGGTCGATGCGTTGATCCATTCGCAGGGCATGGCGCGCGGCATCGCCACGGTCAAACGCACGGTGACGGACAGCGAATTGCAGCAGATGCACGCCGCGGGCGTACGCGGCGTGCGCTTCAACTTCGTCAAGCGCCTGGTCGATTTCACGCCCAGGGACGAACTCATGGAAATCGCCGCGCGCATCGCGCCGCTGGGCTGGCACGTGGTGATCTACTTCGAGGCGGTGGACCTGCCCGAACTGTGGGACTTCTTTACTGCGCTGCCCACCACCATCGTGGTCGACCACATGGGCCGGCCCGATGTGACCAAGCGGGTCGACGGGCCCGAGTTCGAGCTCTTCGTCAGGTTCATGCGCGAGTATCCGAATGTCTGGAGCAAGGTCAGCTGCCCGGAGCGACTTTCCGTCAGCGGACCAAAGGCGCTTGACGGCGAGCCGGGTTTGCACAATGGTGCCTATCGCGATGTCATTCCTTTCGCCCGACGCATCGTCGAGACCTTCCCCGAGCGCGTGCTGTGGGGCACCGACTGGCCGCACCCCAACCTCAAGGACCACATGCCTGACGACGGCCTGCTGGTCGATTTCATTCCGCACATCGCGACCACGCCGGAGCTGCAGAAAAAGCTCCTGGTGGACAATCCGATGCGGCTTTACTGGAGCTGATGCCATGGCACTCGACAAACCCTACAAGGACATTCCCGGCACCACGATTTTCGACGCCGAACAATCGCGCCTGGGCTACCACCTCAACCAGTTCTGCATGTCGCTGATGAAGGCCGAGAACCGCGCCCGCTTCAAGGCCGATGAGCGCGCCTACCTCGACCAGTGGCCGATGAGCGAGGAACAAAAGGACGCGGTGCAGGCGCGCGACCTCAACTGGTGCATACGTCTCGGCGGCAACATCTATTTCCTGGCCAAGATCGGCGCCACCGACGGCAGGAGCTTCCAGCAGATGGCCGGCAGCATGACCGGCATGAGCGAGGAGGAGTATCGCGACATGATGATAGCCGGCGGCCGTTCGATCGAAGGCAATCGCGTGGTCGGCGAAGACGGCAGCGCGCAGGCACACAGACAAAAAGGCGGCCAGCCGCAAGGCAAATCAAGTCAGAAAGCGGGAGCCTGATCATGGCCAGGATCACCGCCAGCGTCTACACCTCCCACGTACCCGCCATCGGCGCCGCGCTCGACCTCGGCAAGTCGGGCGAGCCCTATTGGCAGAAAGTGTTCAGCGGCTACGAGTTTTCCAAACAATGGCTGAACGACAACACGCCCGACGTCATCTTCCTGGTCTATAACGACCACGCCAACGCCTTCAGCCTCGACCTGATTCCAACTTTTGCCATTGGCTGCGCGCCGGAGTTCGCGATTGCCGACGAAGGCTGGGGCCCGCGGCCGGTGCCGAAAGTGATTGGCCATCCGGAACTCGCCGCGCATATCGCGCAGTCGGTAATCCAGGACGACTTCGACCTCACCATCGCCAACAAAATGGACGTCGACCACGGCCTCACCGTGCCGCTCTCCTTGATGTGCGGCCAGCCACCTGCAGACAACTTCGCCTGGCCCTGCCCAGTTATTCCTTTTGCGGTCAACGTCGTGCAATACCCGGTGCCCTCGGGCCGCCGCTGCTTCAACCTCGGCCACGCCATCCGCAAGGCAGTCGACGCCTACGACCAGCCGCTGAAGGTGCAGATCTGGGGCACCGGCGGCATGAGCCACCAGTTGCAGGGGCCGCGCGCCGGGCTGATCAACCGCGAATTCGACCAGGCCTTCCTCGACCAGCTGATCGCCGACCCGGCGGCCCTGGCGCGCAAACCCCACATCGACTATGTGCGCGAAGCCGGCTCGGAAGGCATCGAGCTGGTGATGTGGCTGATCGCGCGCGGCGCGATGAGTGATACCCCTCCGCGTGTCGCGCACCGCTTCTACCACGTGCCGGCGAGCAACACCGCCGTCGG
>CAMBRI010000102.1 GCA_945870205.1 Sulfuritalea hydrogenivorans sk43H
TCCAATGACGGAAAACAGGGTGGACCGGCCTTAGACAATTACTTTGTCATGAGTCCGTTGACAGTCTGTAGCGCCAATTCGACGTTGCCGGGAGCCGACGCTCAGGTTCAATGTCGGCAAGAAGCAAGACGTACTTCGGCTATGCAGCGGCTGGAGTCATTCACGATGCCGTGAGCATGATATTTGAGCGGCTGGTGTCAGCGGCAGACCTGCCGCTCCACCGGGTAGAAATTGATCCAGGTGGAAGGAAAGTCCTGACCAAGATCCGTCGCGATGTTGCCATCCAAAATGAGTAGAGGTAGCAGATGCTGCTGTATCAGCAGATAGTAACTTACCGTGGCACAAAAGATCTGACAGCTCCGCTTTATGGCCTGATATCTCATCGCGGCTACAGGTATGGCGACGGCCACGTTCCTAAATTTACCGCAAATTGCAGGTATTACAAGGGTATATGACGTCACGCCCGGATACACGCTGGCGGAGGTTTCGCCAATGGGGACTGTTGTAGATGTCGACGATGGATTGGTTGTTGACATCACCAAACGGAAAGCGCTGATGTGCGTCAACACAACAATGCGGAACAATGCCGTTGCAGTGAATCGTGAGATTTACCCATTGATGGCACGGGTACGAATCGTAAAAAAAAGGGGAGTAGTCCGTAACGTCGCCAAGCCAATTTGCTTTTCCTAGCAACGACGTCTGAAAGTCTCTGCCGATGACAAATTGCGAGAACAATGCCTCACATTCGCTTACGAACTGATTGTTACGAGAAGCGCTTGGTCCTACGCGCGACAAAACTATAGGGGCGTCAACAAATGGGCGCTCACTATTTTCTTTAAGTAGCCGCCTCACATTGGTTACAGTCCGATCAAAATCTATCTGCATTGTTTCTTCGTATTCACTCTTGTTCGCCGAGTTGAACGAAACATTCCACTGCGAAATATTCTTGATCTGCCTGATTCTTTCGAAGAACCGCGGCGGCATCACGTTCATATTGGTCGTAATGCTAATCGGTGCACTGGGAACAATTTCGTTGATAAGCGCAAGGCGGTCGAAAATCTTTCGATCCATAAATGGCTCATTGACTGAGTGCATCGCGAAACCCTTGAAATTATCTGGTGGAAATGTACTTGCCTCCTTAACAATCTTTTCAAACAACGTATCACTCATCGCATCAAATTTGCGATCGAGCTGCGGGTGCGGACAGAAATTGCACTTGGCGTTGCAACGGCCAACAGTCTCCACACTAATAACCCGAGGGTAGTCAAGGTGACGGATGCGCCAGACAAACCATTGGTGCATATATGCGTTGTCCGTGCTCTGAATCTCGACGCCGTCCAAATAGGCCAGATTGTCCTTGGCTATTTGAGAGTCAGGCGCCAAGCGAATGGCCTCAAGCATGTAGCGTCGAGCAACACTAATATTCCCAGAGTTGACCTCAATATTTGCGAGCAACGCATAAATCTCCGGGTCCTCTGGGGCGCTTACCAGCAATTGATTTGCGCACATTCTCGCTTGATCAAACTCATTCTGGTCGATCAATTGTTCGATGAGCTGACTGAGCCGATATGATTCCTCGGAATGCTCAGGGTTATCGATTTGCATAATTAGTTGGAGGAATGTCTAATGGACTTTGAATCAGCAAGGATCTCAAGGCTGGGACGTATCACAGATCCAACGAAAGCATTGTAGCCTGAGCCGCGGCACGGCAACTTGCCGCATATTTCGCGCCAGCAGGCGTTACGGTTCGCAGGAATCCTCCTTTGAAAACAACCTACGCCCTATCTACCTATGGCTCAAAGAACAGTAGTCACCAAACCAAAGCCAATGGGTGCGTCCAATGCGTTGCAGGTTCGATCATAGTAGTTTTGTTTCATCCGCGAATAACCGCTTCGGCTTCACGGCAACTGAGACTAATGGCGCGAAAGAGATATAGATAGTGCACTGGTCATCAGGCAGCTTTCTGGGGCGTACCGGCCGTTGGCCATGCGAATATCATGGGTCTGGAATCAGTCTGAAGCCGACCGTGGCCACGGTGTTGAGCACTGTTTGGATTCAACGGCAGGTAAAGACTGGGAAGAGACATTCAGGCGTGATCGCTGTCGGAGCAGTCTTGACCCGCCGTGATAGGTCAGCCTTCTACTTGGCGGTCGTAGGAAATCTCACACCGCAGGCCATCAGCTGCGGTTCGGGTTTCTTCTCCAAACCGGCCCGGTTGCTCCGTTCCAGTTAGTAGCAACGTCCACCTTGGAGTGTCTTCCCTTTGGGGCAAGTCCACGGAGCGGTGCAACCGCTATAACCGGGGCCCGCTGACGTGCCCGTCGGGCATATTGGCGTTACTTCGCAGGTGTTTCTCTGAGGATTGGCCGTCGTTCCCGCCGGGCAAGGGCGTGCAGGTTCCATGCAAGCGGGGGCAAAGTTTCCCTGGGGCAACAAAATTAAGCCACTTGCACAAGCGGGCGCTGCGGTGGCGACACAAACACCGTTGACCGGATTAGTTCCGGCCGGACAAGTTGGAGTTGCCACGCATTTCGGCGACCTGGTATCAAGTGTCGTACCAGGCGGGCAGGATGGCGGACTTCCTTCAGAAACACAGTTCCCGCGAAGGTTTAACCTAAATCCTGGAGAACAGGTTTGGAAACTGGCGCATGGTCCCAATCCGTTGGCACCGCGCTTCATCCCGGGTGGGCAAGTGGGTGGGGTATCTGAAGTGCAGCTGGTATTCACCTGCCTTGTTCCAGCCGGACATATCGCCGCCACAGAAGCAGGAGTTGCGGCGCTGGCCTCGCCGGCGATCATCGCGGCGGTCGCCAGAAAAAAGGCTGTCATTAATGTTTTCATCTTCATTTCCCAAGATAGAAAATTCAACGAGATATGTCAGGGTACCTTGCTCAACCTTTCCCAAACCATACTTGATGCCGGCTGCCGTTGTCAATCACCGATCTTTCACCGATCTTTCAAGGAACGGTAGCGGAGTTAACCTATTGCGCAATCGCTGCGGCTTCCCACAGCGGCGGTTCGCGGTTTCAATCTTGACATCCAGTCGCCGTGCTCGAAACGCTGCAATAGGCTGACGAACAGCCGTTCGGAATGCCGTTTTCCGCGAGCCTCGTTGTGCGGACTATATGCCAACAATATGGAGTCTCACCGTCCGGTTACGCTGCTTTGGAGCCGATCAGGCGAGAAAATATGGCGCCGCCGATTCAATGGCCGCTTCCGAGAAAACACGGCAAACAAACCTGAGAATTGGAGGAGCGGCTCGACTGTCCCTTCCTGGCCGGGTCCTGCCCGTGGTGCCGCTGACCTGAATGGCCGTACCCGACGCACAGCAGTCAGCGGACTGAATAGAAAATTCGGCGCTAGCGAGACGGAGTTCAGCACTTCAATCGAGCCACTATTCGATAGTGGTTTTGATAGTGTGTAATGCTGCAAAAACAAAAAAAGCCCATTAATCATGGGCTTAGGCGATTAAGGTGGCGGAGAGGGAGGGATTCGAACCCTCGTTAGGATATTATCCTAAACACGCTTTCCAGGCGTGCGACTTAAACCGCTCATCCACCTCTCCGCAGATTCATGCTGACCACGGGTGCTTCAGCAGGGCGCGAATTCTAGCAGAATCAGCCTTCGCTGTGCCGCAGCGAGAGGTCGATGGCACGCACGTTCTTGGTCAGGCTGCCGACGGAGATGCGATTGACGCCAGTTTCGGCGACGGCGCGCACGGTTTCGATGCTTACGCCGCCCGAGGCTTCGAGTTCGGCACGCCCGGCGGTGAGGCCGACGGCCTGGCGCATCTGCGCGAGGTCCATGTTGTCGAGCAGGATCATGACGGCATTGGCGTCGAGGGCTTCGGCCAGTTGTTCCATGGTTTCCACTTCGATCTGGATGAAGACGTCATCGCGGCCGATAGC
The DNA here is from genome assembly GCA_945870205.1 of Sulfuritalea hydrogenivorans sk43H. Lineage (GTDB taxonomy): Bacteria > Pseudomonadota > Gammaproteobacteria > Burkholderiales > Rhodocyclaceae > Sulfuritalea > Sulfuritalea hydrogenivorans_A. The sequence goes on from CAMBRI010000102.1 coordinate 3,909, forward strand.
CCTTGCCTGTTCCAGCGCCGCGCTGACGCCGCCGGCCGCCATGATGTGGTTTTCCTTGATAAGGATTCCGTCGTAGAGGCCGAGGCGATGGTTGTTGCCACCGCCGCAGGTGACGGCATATTTTTGTGCCAGGCGCAGACCGGGCAGGGTCTTGCGCGTATCCACGATGCGCGCGCCGGTGCCGGCCACCGCATCGACGTACAGGCGAGTGACGGTTGCCGTGGCGGACAGCAGCTGCAGAAAGTTCAGCGCCGCGCGTTCGGCGGTGAGCAGGGCGCGCGTGCTGGCTTCAATTTCGCACAGGGTCTGGCCGGCGGCGATGCGTTCGCCATCGCGTGTGCGCCAGCGGATCACGGCCAGCGGATCGAGGCGGCGAAAACAGGAGTCGAACCAGGCGGAGCCGGCAAGCACGGCATTTTCGCGGCTGATGACGGTGCCTTGCGAGCGTCGTGCGGCCGAGGTGAGCAGCGCGGTCAGGTCGCCGCCGCCGATATCTTCGACCAGCGCAGCGAGTACGTTGCGCTGAACTTCGGCCGCCAGTTGAAGAGGGAGGTCCATGAAATGTAGATAGGTTGACTGTGGGTGCGATTGATTCTAGCACCGGAGCAATTGGAGTCTCGTTCGGAATCTGCCGGTCTTCCCCGATGGAGCGGCAACAGTTACAGAACCGGTTGTTCAAGCGCCCGCAGGATTCTGCTCAGTGGATCTTCGATCCGCGCTGACTGAGCGCCGTGGCCGGGGCGGCGAAACTGTCGGCGCGGGACACATCCCAGAACACCTTGAACACCGGATGGTCGGGAACTCCCGCGAGCAGTTCGCCAGGTCTCGCCCAGTGATGCAGGGCCGCCAACGAGCGCACCTCGGTGGCGGATACGCGACGGATCACATGCTCGGGGCCAAGGTCGCAAGGATGACTGAGGCCCGCCGCGCCGAGCATCTCCTTGAGCGCCAGCAGCGTGTTGCGGTGGAACTGGTACACCCGTGTCGCCTTGTCCGACACGTTCAGGGCGCGCATGCGCTGCGGGTCCTGGGTGGTGACACCGGTCGGGCACAGGCCGGTGTGACAGGTCTGTGCCTGCAGGCAGCCCAGGGCGAACATGAAGCCGCGCGCGGAGTTGCACCAGTCTGCGCCCATGGCAATGGTGCGTGCCATGTCGAAGGCGGTGACGATCTTGCCCGAGGCCCCGAGGCTGATCTGCTGTCGCAGGTTGACGCCGACCAGGGTGTTATGCACCAGCATCAGGCCCTCGCGCAGCGGTGCGCCGACGTGGTCGGTGAATTCCAGGGGCGCGGCGCCGGTGCCGCCCTCGCCGCCATCGACGACGATGAAATCGGGTACGGTGCCGGTGGCGAGCATGGCCTTGACGATGGCGAACCATTCCCAGGGATGTCCGATCGCCAGCTTGATGCCGACCGGTTTTCCGCCCGACAACTCGCGCAGCCGGCCAACGAAACCAAGCAATTCGAGCGGTGTTGAAAATGCCGAGTGGCGGGCTGGTGAAACGCAGTCGGCGCCCATCGGAACGCCGCGCGCATCGGCGATTTCCTGTGTCACCTTGGCCGCGGGCAGGACGCCGCCGTGACCCGGCTTGGCGCCTTGCGAGAGCTTGATCTCGATCATTCGAACTTGATCGAGTCGCGCATTCTCGACAAATCTCTTCTCGTCGAAACGCCCCTCGGCATCGCGGCAGCCGAAATAGCCGCTGCCGATTTCCCAGGTCAGGTCGCCGCCGTTCTGGCGGTGATAGCGCGAGATCGAACCTTCGCCGGTGTCGTGGAAGAAATTGCCGCGCTTTGCGCCCTCGTTCAGCGCCAGAATCGCATTGGCCGAGAGCGCGCCGAAGCTCATCGCGGAAATGTTGAACACGCTGGCGGCATAGGGCTGGGTGCAGTCCGGCCCGCCGACTTTGATGCGGAAGTCATGGCTCTCGATGTGCACCGGCGCGATCGAGTGGTTGATCCACTCGTAGTGCGGTTCATAGACGTTGAGCTGGGTGCCGAAGGGACGCTTGTCGGCCGCTTGTTTCGAGCGCTGGTAGATGATCGAACGCTGCGCGCGGGAGAAGGGCAGTTCCTCCGAGTCGGCCTCGAGAAAATATTGACGGATCTCGGGCCGGATGTACTCGAAGAAAAAGCGGAAATGCGCGAGCACCGGGTAATTGCGGCGCACCGCCTGCCTGATCTGCAGGTAATCGATCAAGCCGACCAGCGCCAGCGCGGCGAAGACCAGTGCCGGCCATAGCCACAGCGTGGACATGGGCAGCAAGGCGAGGCAGGCGACACCGAGGATTGCGCAGATGCCCCAGGCCCAGTAGCGTTGCGGAACGATGCTGTCGATTGCGTGCAACATGGGCGCCCTCCCGGATGGTGGTTCGGCTGCGGCTGTCCTGTCTAGCTACTTTACCTCATGCGTGTCTGGCGGAAGCGTTCCATCAGCGCGATGGAAACGCTGCTGCCGACGATCACCGCCATGCCCGCCACCGAAAGCAGATCCGGCAGGTGCTCGTAGAACATCCAGCCCAGCAGCATGGCCCAGACCAGTTGGCCGTAAAGGAAGGGCGAAAGGAAGGACGCAGCAGCGTAGCGGAAGGCGCGCGTCAGCATCAGGTGGCCGGTGCCGCCGTAGATCCCCAGCGAGGCGATCAGCGCCGCGTCGATCCAGTCCGGCGTCGGCCCGCCCCAATACAGCGGCGCCGCCAGCGTCATCGATACGGTGCCGACCAGCGCGGTATAGAACAGCATGGTGACGGTGTTTTCGGTGGGCGACAACTGCCGCGTCTGGATCTGGTAGATCGCGTAACAGGCCGCGGCCAGCGACATCCAGATGATGCCCTGCATGTTCAGCGCGCCGCCCGGACGGGCAATCAGCAAGGCGCCGAAAAATCCGGCGAGGACCGCGATCCAGTGCGCGCCGGTGATCGACTCCTTGAGCAGGTAGTGCGAGAGGATCACCACCACCAGCGGGGTGACGAAAAGAAAGGCCGTGCTCTCGGCCAGCGGCATCATGGAAAATCCTGCCATGGAAAAGCCGGTGGTTCCGGTCAGCATCAGTGCACGCACGATCTGCGCCACCGGGCGCGTGGTGGCGACCAGTTGCAGGCGCATCGAGGGTGCGAGGAAGATCAGCATCATCAGGCAATGGAAGGTATAGCGGCCCCAGACCATCATCGGTATCGGGTAGGTCTTCGACAGGTGCTTGGAGGTTGCGTCGAGTGCGGCAAAGCACAGCGTCGCACCGAGCATCAGCAGCACGGCGAAGCCGACCTTGCGGTGGGCTTCAGGCATTCGCTGCGATCAGTCGATTGAGCAGCCTGCGTGCGACGGGAATCAGTTCGCCGGCGGCGATGCCGATCGGTCCATCGCCCGCGGCAACCAGGGCGTCGGCGGCGGCGCCATGCAGATGCACGGCAGCGGAGAGGGCTGCTGCCGCCGGCCAGCCCTGCGCCAGCAGCGCGCCGATCATGCCGGAGAGCACGTCGCCGCTGCCGCCCGAGGCGAGCCCCGGATTGCCGGTGCTGTTGACGCGCCAGCGGCCGTCGGGGTGAGCAATCACCGTGCCGTAGCCCTTCAGCGCGACGTGGGCCCGGAAGTGTCGCGCCAGGTCGAGAGCGGCGGCGACGCGTTCGGTCTGGATTGCTGCGGTGGAGCTGGCGAGCAGCCGCGCCGCTTCGGCCGGATGCGGCGTGAGCAGGGTCGGTGCCGTGCGACGGGCAACGCGCGCGGCCAGCACCGGATGAGTGGCGAGCAGGTTCAGTGCATCGGCATCGAGCAACAACGGAACTTCAATGCTAATTGCATGGCGAAGGATTTCCAGCGCTGGGTCGGATGCGCCCAGACCCGGGCCGACGACGGCCGCCGTGGCCTGAGCCAGCGCGTCGTCGGGCGAACGCAGCATCAGTTCAGGCTGCAGCGGATCGACAGCCAGTGCCTGCAGCAGGCCGACGAACACACGCCCGGCGCCAAGCTTGAGTCCGGCGCGAGCCGCCAGTAGCGCCGCACCGGTCATGCCGGCGGCGCCGCCGATCACGCCCAGCGAGCCATGGCTGCCCTTGTGGCTGTTGCGCGGGCGCGGTGTCAGGCCGTCGCGGAAATCATCAATGCCGAGCAGGGCGCCGGGAAAGTCGGTCAGCGACAACCCCAGATCGGCCACGCTTACCGCGCCGCAATGATCGGGGCCGTCGAGCGTATAGAGCCCCGGCTTGCCGCCGATGAAACTCAGCGTGTGGGTGGCACGCACCGCGACGCCCATTACGCGTCCGGTGTCGGCGTCGAGGCCGCTGGGAAGATCAAGGGCCAATACAGGGCCGGGGAAGGTATTGATGCGGGCAATCAGGTCGGCGTGGGGGCCGCTGATCGGCCGTGTCAGGCCGATGCCGAACAGGCCGTCGACCACCAGGCTGTACTCGCCGTAGGGCACGGTGTCACCGGGGCCAACGACGACTGCGTGAATTCCCCGTTCGCCGAGTATGCGCGCCATGACCCGGGCATCGCCGCCGTTGTTGCCGGGGCCGGCGAGGACCAGCACCGGTGCGCGGCTGGAGCCGATTAGTTGCCGGGCGAATGCGGCGGCGGCACGCCCGGCGCGCTCCATCAGGGGAGGCTCGGCATCGGCGTAACGCGTTTCGAGTTCGCGCAGTTCAGGGCTGCGCAGGAGTGCGGTAGGCATGGCCGGATTGTAACCGTCAGGCGCGCGCCGCGATCTCCGGCAGCGTCGCCATCTGGAAGCCTCGGCCCCGCAGTTGTTCGTGCAGATGGCGTGCCACATCGACCGCATCCGGGTTGTCGCCATGCACGCAGATACTGCCGATCGGGGTGGCAATCCGCGTGCCATCTGCAGCGATCAGGGCGCCGGCATCGAGCATGGCCAGCACATGGGCGAGGCAGGCGGCGGGGCCGTGGATCATGGCGTCTGGGCGCGAGCGTGGCACCAACTGGCCGTCGGGCAGATAGGCCCGGTCGGCGAAGATCTCCTCGACCACCGCGAGACCGGCGGCCCGTCCTGCTGCTACCAGTTGCGATGCCGCGGGTGCCAGCAGGATCAGGTCGCGATCAATGCCACGAATGGCGCGGCAGATGGTGTCGGCCACGTTGCGGTCGACACAGGCGAGGTTGTTCAGCGCGCCGTGCGGCTTGACGTGGGTCACGCGAGTCGCTTCGAGTGCCGCGATGCCGGCCAGCGCGCCGACCTGGACGGCGATCTGGCTTTCGAGCTCCGCCGGTGTCAGGGTCATGGCGCGGCGGCCGAAGCCCAGCAAATCCGGGTAGCTGGGGTGGGCACCTATCGAGACCCCGCGTTCCTGGGCCAGGCGCACGGTATGGCGCATGACATAAGGATCGCCGGCATGGCCGCCACAGGCGATGTTGGCCGAGGCGACGATGCCCAGCATGGCCGCATCGTCGCCCATATGCCAAGGGCCGTAGCCTTCGCCCAGATCGGCATTGAGATTAAGTCGCGTGCTGGGCATCGATCACTCCGTCTATCAGGTTGGCGGCATACAGGGCGTCGAGGTCGAATGGCCGGTCGGCGAGGATGCTGGCGATACATGCGGTCAGTTCGGTAGCCGCGCGGCGCCTTGCGGCCAGCGCCTGTTCAAGATCCACTTCGACAAAACGCAGGCTGTGGCCGGGTAGGGCGTGGGCCAGTCGCGGCAGGTCGGCGGCGATCACCGTGGCTATCTTTGGATAGCCGCCGACGGTCTGGCAATCGGCCAGCAGGACGATGGGCCGGCCGTCGCCGGGCACCTGGATTGCGCCGGGGGCGACGCCGTCGGAGACGATGTCGGCGCCCAGCGTCGGATCATGCTCGAGCTGTGGGCCGTCGAGGCGCAGGCCCATGCGGTCGGCTTCGCGGCTGACGGTGAATTCGGCGTCGATGAACTTCGCCCACGCAGCGTCCGTGAAGTATTCCCGCTGTGGCCCGGCGATGACGCGCAGCGGGCCGTCGCCAATCTGCGGTGGCTGCGGCAGGCGCATAGGCGTCGGCGGCTCGCCGGCACCGGCGCCGATGCGGTCGCCGGCCCTGAGGGCACGGCCGTCGATGCCGCCGATGCCGGCACGGGCATAGGTGGAACGGCTGCCGAGTACGGTTGGCAGGTCGAAGCCGCCATGCACTGCGAGGTAACCGATGCCGCTTCGAAGAAAGCCGCAGTCGAAGACTTCGTTTTCTGTGAGCGCATGGCTACGCCAGTTTGCGGCGGGGCGCGATTGCCCGGCGGCATCCTCGATGCGCGCCGAGAATTCGCCGGCCAGCGCGAGTGTGAGCGGCCTCAAGGCTCTCAGCCTTGGGCCGCGCAGGCGGATTTCGAGGGCCACGGTGGCCGCCGGATTGCCCGCCAACGCATTGGCGATCGCCAGCCATTCGGCATCCAGCGCGCCGGACAGCGGTACGCCCAGATGCCGGTAGCCGGGACGGCCACCGTCCTGAAAGCTGACGGGCAGCGCCGCGTCGAGGATCTCGATCACTTCGCCCGCCACTCCGATTCATCGATCTCGCCTGTCGCGACAGCTGCCGCGAGACGTTCGAATTCATTGTGGTCGATCGGCGTGAAGCGCACCGCGTCGCCCGGCGCGAGCAGCGCCGGGCGCGTCGCATTGTCGACATCGAACAGTCGCAGCGGCGTGCGCCCGAGCAGGTGCCAGCCGCCGGGACTTTGCCAGGGATAGATCGCCGCCTGTGCCCCGGCGATGGCCAGGCTATTGGCGGGAACCGCGGCGCGCGGGCTTTTCAGCCGCGGCAGGCGCAGCCAGTCCGGCAGTTCGCCGAGGTAGGGAAAGCCCGGCAGGAAGCCGATCAGGAAGACACGCAGTTCGGTGGCGCACAGCGTCTCGATGACCGATGCTTCGCTACGCCCGGTGGCTTGCGCGACGGCCGCGATGTCTGGCCCGGACTCGCCGCCGAATACCACGGGGATCAGCCACCGCATCGCCTGCGCAGACTCCTGCGGCGGCGCCTCGGCGCAATGCAGGAGTTCCTCGGCGAGTCGATCGCGGTCGAGGCGCAGTGGATCGAAATGCACCGTCAGCGAGCGCCAGGTCGGCACCACGTCGGTGATGCCTTCCAGATTCAGGGCCGCCAAGGCATCGCGCGCGGCCATGACTTTTGCATTGAGCGTCTGATCGATCCGGTCGCCGAACTCGAGCGTCAGCGCTCCGTCACCGAGCGCGAGGATGCGCGGTTTCATCCCACCATGCGCTGCGGCAGCCAGGTGATGATGGCGGGGAAGGCGTAAAGCAGGCCGACCGCGACCACCATGAGGAAGAAGGCCGGCATGGCAGTCTTCGCGATCCATGGCAGCTGCTTACCCGTCATGCCCTGTATGACGAACAGGTTGAAGCCCACCGGCGGCGTGATCTGCGCCATTTCGACCACCACCACGAGGAAGATGCCGAACCAGATCAGGTCGATGCCGGCGGCGACGATGGTCGGCTGGATCACGGCGATGGTCAGCACCACCATCGAGATGCCGTCGAGGAAGCAGCCGAGGATGATGAAAAAGATCATCAGGCCGAAAAGCAGGCCGAACTGGCCGAGGGCAAGGCTGGCGATCCATTCCGCGAGATGGCGCGGCAGCCCCATATAGCCCATCGACAGAGTGAGGAAGGCGCTGCCGGCGAGGATCAGGGCGATCATGCAATACAGGCGCGTGGCGCCCATCAGGCTGTCGCGGAAGGTGTCCCAGCTCATCGAGCCCTGTGCCGCCGCCAGCGCCAGGCTGCCGACCACGCCGAGGGCCGCTGCTTCTGTCGCCGTGGCGATGCCGGCATAAATCGACCCCAACACCAGTACGATCAGCAGCACGATCGGGATCAGGTGGCGCGAGGCGTACACCTTCTGGCCAAAGCTGGCCTTTTCCGTGGCGGGCGGCACCAGATCGGGGTTCATCAGTGCCCAGACGATGATCCAGCCCATGAATAGCACGGCGAGCATGATGCCCGGCAGTACGCCGCCGATGAACAACTTGGCGATCGATACTTCGGCGGCAACCCCATAAACGATCATGATGATCGAGGGAGGGATCAGCAGGCCCAGCGTTCCGGCGCCGGCCAGCGTTCCGATGGTGATGTCTTCCGGGTAGCCGCGCTTCTTGAGTTCGGGCAGGGTGATTTTTCCAATCGTGGCGCAAGTGGCGGCCGATGAGCCGGACACGGCGGCGAAGATGCTGCAGCCGATCACATTGACATGCAGCAGGCGCCCCGGCAGCTTCTCCAGCCAGGGCGCGAGGCCCTTGAACATGTCGGACGAGAGCCGGGTGCGGAACAGGATTTCGCCCATCCAGAGGAACATCGGCAGGGCGGTCAGGGTCCAGGACGAGGAGGCGCCCCAGATGGTGACCGCCATCGCATCGCCGGCGGCGCGCGCAGTGAATAATTCCATGCCCAGCCAGCCGACGCCGAGCAGGGCGAGTCCGATCCAGATGCCGCTGCCGAGCAGGGCGAAGAGGGCCAGGATCAGACCTAAGGTTATTGCCAGATCCATGGCTTATTCACTCCGTACGGGTTCTGCATCGGTGGCTCGGTGGCGCAGCTTGTCGCCGCGCAGAGTCGCCACCAGTTCGTCGGCAATGGCGATGGCAAAGACCACGCTGCCTAGTGCCATGCCGGTCTGCGGAATCCACAGCGGGGTGGCATCGGTGCCCTGGGAGACATCGTTGAACTGGAAGGATTGCCAGGCCAGGCGCGTGGCGAACCAGGCCAGCAGGACCGCACAGAGCAGGCCTGCGGCGTGGCTCCAGATTTCCAGTGCTTGTCGGCCGCGCACTCCGGCGTGATCGAGGATCAACGTGACGCGGATGTGTTCGCCTCGTTTGAGGGTGTGCGCCAGCGCCAGAAAGGCCGCCGCCGCCATGCAATAGCCGGCGTAGGCATCGGTGCCGCGCACATGGAAATCCAGCAGACGTCCGGTGACCGACAGCAGGATCATTACCAGAGTACCGATCATGAACAGCGCCGCCGCCCAGGCGGCGGCGCCGTAAATCCGGTCAAGGAGGTGTCGCATGGAGCGGGTCTACTTCCGGTAGGCGTCGAGAATGGCTTGGCCTTCGGCGCCGGCGGTCTTCTGCCATTCGCCGATCATGGTGTCGCCGACTTTCTTAAGGTCTGCCTTCAAGGCGGCGGAAGGCGCGGCGACGTTCATGCCGTTCTTGGTCAATTGCTCGACGTAGAACTTGGTTTTTTCCTCGCTGGTCTTCCAGCCGCGCGCTTCGGCTTCACCGGCGACTTTCAGCAGTGCATCCTGGGTCGGCTTGTCGAGCGCGTCGAAGGCCTTCTGCGACACCAGTACCGCATTCTTCGGCAACCACGCCTGGGTGTCGTAGAAGTACTTGACCTGTTCCCACACCTTGGCGTCGTAGCCGGTGGCACCGGAAGTCATGAAGGCGGCGACAGCGCCGGTGGCCAGCGCTTGCGAAAGTTCCGCGGCCTGGATGGTTACGGGTTGGGCGCCCACCAGTTCGGCGATGCGTGAGGTCTGCGGGCTGTAGGCACGCCACTTGACGCCCTTCAGGTCGGC
>CAMBRI010000103.1 GCA_945870205.1 Sulfuritalea hydrogenivorans sk43H
CTGACGCAGAAGATCAGCCAGATCGAGCAGGCCAGTGCCGGCGCTCGCGAGGCCCAGGCCAAGGTGGCACAGCAGGCGGCGAAGATCGAGGCGATCGAGAAAAACGTTTCCGACATTGGCGGCAGCCTGTCGAACCGTTCCGCCGGCGACGGCCTGCCGGTCCATGGTTTCGCCGATGTCGGGCTGGTCAAGAACGGCGAACGCAACCCGACCTTCACCGGCCGCAAGGGCGCTGCGCTGGGTACCTTCAGCCTTTACCTGGCGCCGCAGTTCACCGACCGCGCCAGGGGCCTGGTCGAACTTGCGTTCGAGGCCGATCGCAACGGCGGCATCGCTACCGACCTGGAACGCCTGCAACTCGGCTACCTGTTCAATGACGCGGCCATCGGCTGGCTGGGCCGCTTCCATACGCCATACGGCTACTGGAACACCGCCTTTCATCACGGTGTGCAGATCCAGACGTCCACCCTGCGTCCGCGCTTCCTCGATTTCGAGGACAAGGGCGGCATCCTGCCGGCGCACACCACCGGGGTCTGGCTCAACGGTACTTTCCCGACAGCCACGGGCAAGCTCGGCTACGACCTGTATGCCGGCAACGCGCCGCAGATCAATGGCACGGGGACGGCCACCGCGCTGTCGACGGCGCACCCTGCAGGCTTCAGCGCAGCGGTGAATGCGGGTACCTACGCCGGCACCGGCACCTTGAGCATGCGCCAGAGCGGCAGCACCGCGGGCCGCACGTCGAGCGGCTTCAATGCCTGGATTGAACCGGGCGCCGTGGATGGACTGCGACTTGGCCTGCATGGGCTGCGCGGCGAGGTCATCGATGATTTCGCCAACAGCACTCTGTTGAAGATGCTCGGCGGCTACTACGCCTACAGCACCGACAAATGGGAAGCGCTGGGCGAGTATTACCGCTTCCGCAATCAGGATCGCAGCGGTGCAACGGGTACCCACGCGAGCTGGGCCGGCTACATGCAGCTTGGCTATACGGTGGGCAAATGGACTCCCTTTGCCCGTGTCGAACGGGCCAAGCTCGATCAGACCGACAATTATTTCGGCGTCCAGGAGAGCGGCCGATCCTATGATCGCTGGGCCATGGGCCTGCGCTACGAACTCGACCCCAGGGCCGCGCTCAAGACTGAATTCGCCAGCACCCGAAAACGGGATCTCGGCCCCGGCGTCACCGACAAGTATCCCGAGCTTCGCGTCCAGTACGCGATCGGCTTCTGATCCGCACATGGGATGAAATGACATGAGCCCAAAGCCATTACTCAGAACCCTCACCGCCGCCGCGGCCGCCTGCTCTCTCGGACTGACCAGCGGCTTTGCCTACGCCGATCTGTTCGCGATTTCCAATTCGGGGACACAGATCAGCGGCGCAGAGATCAAGGACGTGTTTACCGGAGAAAAGCAGGTTGCCGGTTCGACCAAGCTGATCCCCGTGGACAACGGGGCCGTCCAGGAGGCCTTCCTGTCCACCGCGCTCAAGATGGATTCTGCCCGCTACAAGACGATCTGGACCAAGAAATCGTTTCGCGAGGGCATGAATGCGCCGGCGATGAAATCCGGTGACACCGAAGTGCTCGATTTCGTGCGCAAGACCCCCGGCGCCGTGGGCTATGTCAGCAGCCAGCCCAGCGGCGTGAATATCATCCAGAAGTATTGATCGACGCGGCGGCCCCACGGCCACGCTGCGGGGGTCGCCCGACGATGGCCATGAGCGTGCTGGCGAACCGGGGCAGGGTTTTGCGCGGTCCGCATCGCTCAAGAGGCTGATTCGTTTGGCGTAGCGGGCGCTTCCCGGCCACGCACGCGTAGTTTGCGGCAGAGCATAATTGTAAGCATCATGAAGCCATCAAAAGGTCGCAGCTCCGGCGCTGCACCGCTGTTCGGCCTGATATTTCTCGCCAGCGGCATCCTGCCCATGCTGGCTGCATTCGACATCGGGCCGCTGGGGCGGGAGGACATCAACGGACCGCCCTGGCTGGGATTTGCTGCCGGCGGCAGCTTTCTTGCGGCCGGTCTGGCGGTGATGACCGGGCCGCGGGCGCCTGTGCTGAACGGCCTGCTCGCGGTGCTTGCCCTGGCCGGCCTGGCGGCGGTCGGCAACTGGGTTGCCTTCGGGGTCGGGGAACGCGCCTGTTCGGGCAGCATCTCCCTGTCCTGGGCCGGGGGTGCCGGCGATCTCACCGGGCTGGCCTGCCGCATCCCGTTCGGATTCGGCGCCCTCGTCACCAATGCTTTCCTGTGCTGGATGATCGTCTCCGTCCTGCAAAAGGTCCTGGGGGGGCCGCAGCGACTGGCTCGGCTGCTGAAGGCGGCGGAATGGCTGATCCTGGCCAGCCTGGCGCCGATCCTGCTGGTGCTGCTGGTCGTCATCCTGGTCAGCGGCGCTGCGGGTGCACTGAAAGCCCGCTGGACGACTGGGGCGTGGCCGCGCAACGAAGCCTTCATCGCGCGGCAGAAAGTGCAGGGTTTGCTGCGCGGTTTCGGCCAGAAGCCGCCCGGCGATTCGACGTGAGAGGCACTACTATTCGCCTATGGATATTCTGACTCATGCGGTGATGGGCGCGGCGCTGGCGGCTGGCGTGGCGTCATTCCGTCATGCTGGCGAAAAGTCAGGGCTCGCCGCAAGGCGTCGTCTTGCAGCAGGCGTTGGCGCCGTCGCCGGCTTGCTGCCGGATGCCGATGCGCTGATCCAGAGCGGTGGCGACGCCTTGCTGGTGCTGGATTACCACCGCCACTTCACTCATGCCCTGGCCTTCGTGCCGGTCGGCGCGCTGCTTGCGGCGCTGCTGCTGTGGCCACTGCTGAGGCGGCGGATCGATTTTCGCACGCTCTACCTGTGCAGCCTGGCCGGCTATTTGCCGCATCCGCTGCTCGATGCCTGCACCAGTTACGGCACCCACTTGTGGCTGCCCTTTTCGCAGCGCAAGGAAGCATGGAACCTGATCGCCGTGGTCGATCCCGCGTTCACGCTGCTGCTGGCGGTGCCGCTGTTCCTCTACCTGCGGCGTGCAGAGTCTAAAGCGCTGCGCTGGGGCCTGCTGGGCATGTGCTATTTCGGCCTCAGCGCTTTCCAGCAGGGACGGGTGGCCGAGGCGGCCATGCAAGTGGCGCAGGCGCGCGGGCATCAGGCGACGCAGCTTTCCGTCAAGCCCTCGATGGCCAACCTGGTGCTGTGGCGCTCGCTGTATGTGCATGACGGCCGGGTGCAGGCTGACGCCTTTCATCTCGGCCTGAGCTTGCGCCACTATGCCGGCGAATCGGCCGCGCTGCTCGATGCCGCCGGGGCGCAGCGGGTGGCTGCCGGCGAGCTGCGCCGCCTGCAGGACATAGAACGATTCCGGGCGTTTTCGGACGGCTTTGTCGTGCTGGATCGGGCCCGCCCCGGCTTTGTCGGCGATGCTCGCTACGCCATGCAGCCGACCGCCATCGCCCCGATCTGGGGTCTCGAATGGCGCGGCGCGGGAGCGGCGACGGAATTCGTCAGCCGCCATGATTTTTCGGCTGCGATGCGCAAGGATTTTTTCGCTATGCTTCTGGGGCGCGACCTTGCCGCGCCAAGCCGACCCTGAAGCCGCGATGCTCGCCTACATAATCCGCCGCCTGCTGTACGCCATTCCGATCCTGATCGGCGTCAATCTGTTGACCTTTGCCCTCTTCTTCGTGGTCAATACGCCGGACGACATGGCGCGCATGCAACTCGGCGTCAAGCGCGTGACGCCTGAAGCGATCCAGAAATGGAAGGTGGAGCGCGGCTACGACAAGCCGCTGGTCTGGAACGCGGCCGCAGCCGGCAGCGCCACGCTGACCGACACGATTTTCTTCAGCAAGTCGGTGCGCATGTTCGCCGGCGATTTCGGGCGGGCCGACGACGGCCGCGACATCTCGCGCGAAATCGGCAGCCGCATGGGGCCGAGCCTGGCCATCGCGCTGCCGACTTTCGTGCTCGGCCTCTTCGTCGCGATTTCGTTTGCGCTGCTGCTGGTGTTCTTTCGCGCCACCACGCTCGACTTTGCCGGCGTCGTGCTGTGTGTGGCGATGATGTCGATCTCCGGGCTGTTCTATATCATCGGCGGCCAGTGGCTGGTGTCCAAGGTCTGGCATCTGGTGCCGATCTCGGGTTATGGCGGCGGGCTCGACGCGGCGAAGTTCCTTATCTTGCCGGTGATCATCGGCGTCTTCGGCGGCATCGGCTCATCTACTCGCTGGTATCGCACCATCTTCCTCGAGGAAATCACCCGCGACTATGTGCGCACGGCGCGTGCCAAGGGCTTGCCCGAACGCGTGGTGCTGTTCCGGCATGTGCTGAGGAATGCCATGATTCCCATCCTCACCGGCGTCGTGGTGGTCATTCCTTCCCTGTTCATGGGCAGCCTGCTGACCGAGTCCTTCTTCGGCATTCCGGGCCTGGGCAGCTATACCATCGACGCCATCAATGCGCAGGATTTCGCCGTGGTGCGCTCGATGGTCTTCATCGGTTCGGTGCTCTACATCGCCGGCCTGCTGCTGACCGACATCTCCTACACCCTGGCCGACCCAAGGGTGCGGCTGCAATGAGCATTCAGCCCGTACTGCTGTGGTCGGACGTGCTCCTGTTCGTGCTGATGGCTTCGATCGGCGGCCTGAGCCTATGGGCGCGTCGCCAGGATGCACTGCGCGCGGCCTGGGCGCGCGTGGCGCGGAATCCCGTGGCAATGTCGGCGGCAACCGTGCTGGCAGCCTTCGTCCTGATTGGTCTGCTCGATTCGGTCCACTATCGGGCGCGCCTCCCGGCTCAGCCGGGTGCCGAAACACGCTATTCGGTAGAAGTGAATTCAGCGCTCGATGCCGTGCTGGCTGATCTGCGGCAGCGTGCCGAAAAGACCTATTCGGCGCCACTGGCGACGCACCTGTTCGCCAAGGAAGCGCTGGAGAATTCCGCCCAGCGCGAATTTCCACGGCTCAAATTTGGCGGCGCGCATCTTGGCGCGGATCTGGCCGCTCATGAATTCGACATCGCCGTGCGCGTCTCGCGCGGCTGTGCCGCCGGCATGCTGCTCTGGTTGCTGATGGCGAGCCTCTGGTGCCGGCTTGCCGACCTGGAGCTGATCGCGACCCTGAAACAGTTGCGGGAGGGCAATCAGGGTAGTGGCGCCGGTAATCCGGCCACAGGGGCGGTGTTCGTCACGCTGCTGGGCATCCTGCTGCTGCTGGGCATCGCGATCTCGCTGGGCGGCGGCTACCACGTCTTCGGCACCGACAAGGTGGGGCAGGACGTGCTCTACCTGTCCCTCAAAAGCATACGCACGGGCTTGCTGATCGGCACGCTCACCACGCTGGTGATGCTGCCCCTGGCGGTGCTGCTGGGCATCCTCGCCGGCTACGTCGGCGGCTGGGTCGATGACCTGATCCAGTACCTCTACACCACCCTGAGTTCGATCCCCGGCGTGCTGCTGATCGCCGCGGCCGTGTTGATGATGCAGGTCATCATCGACACCCATCCCGACTGGTTCGCCACCTCGGCCGAGCGGGCCGACGCGCGCCTGCTGGCGCTGTGCCTGATCCTCGGCATGACCAGCTGGACCGGTGTGGCGCGCCTCTTGCGCGGCGAGACGCTGAAGCTGCGCGAACTGGAATTCGTCCAGGCGGCGCAGGCCTTCGGCGTCGGCCGCTTCGCCATCATGCGCCGTCACATCCTGCCCAACCTGATGCACATCGTGCTGATCGCGCTGGTCATGGATTTTTCCGGACTGGTGCTGGCGGAAGCCGTGCTGTCCTATGTCGGTGTCGGCGTCGATCCGAGCACGATTTCGTTTGGCACCATGATCAACACGGCGCGCATGGAGCTCGCGCGCGAGCCCATGGTCTGGTGGTCGCTGGTGGCGGCCTTCGCCTTCATGTTCGCCTTGGTCCTGGCCGCCAACCTGTTTGCCGACGCGGTGCGCGATGCCTTCGATCCGAGGTCATCGGCATGACTATCCTTTCCGTACGCGACCTCGCGATTCATATCCCGCCGGGCGACTTCCGGCCGGGCGCCGGCATTGCGCGCCCGGTGGATGGGATCAGTTTCGACATCACGCCGGGCGAGTGCTTTGCGTTGCTGGGCGAATCCGGTTGCGGCAAGTCGATGACCGCACTGGGCATCATGCGGCTGCTGCCGATTGCCGCGAGGGCCGTGGCCGGGACGGTGAATTTCGAAGGTCGCGACCTGCTGGCGCTGCCCGAGTCCGGCATGCGCGACGTGCGCGGCGGTGGCATCGGCATGATCTTCCAGGAACCGGCGACCAGCCTCAACCCGGTGCTCACAGTCGGGCGCCAGATCGTCGAGGCGCTGGAGCTGCATTCGGCAATGCGCGGCCAGGCCGCGCGCGCGCGCGCGGCCGAACTGCTCGACCAGGTGGGCATTCCCGACCCCTTGCGGCGCCTCGACGAATTTCCCTTCCAGCTTTCCGGCGGCCTGCGCCAGCGCGTGATGATCGCCATTGCGCTGGCCGGTGAGCCGCGCCTGCTGATTGCCGACGAGCCCACCACGGCGCTGGATGTGACGATACAAGCTCAGGTGCTGGACCTGCTCGACGATCTGCGGCGCAAGCAAGGCATGGCGCTGCTGCTGATCACGCATGACCTCGGCGTGGTGGCGCGCATGGCCGATCGCGTCGGTGTCATGTATGGCGGACAACTGGTGGAAGAGGCGCCGCGTGCGGCTTTCTTTTCGCAAGCCGCCCACCCCTATTCGGTGCGGCTGTTCGCCGCGCTGCCCGATGCAAAGCGGCGCGGCGGCCGGCTGGCGACCATACCTGGCAGCGTGCCGGCAGCCGACGTCCGGCACCTTGGCTGCCGCTTTGCCGAGCGTTGCAGCGAAGCCGTTCTGGCCTGTGCCGCGACCCCGCCGCCCTGGCGCGTGGTCGAGACCGGCCAGCGCGTGCGTTGCCACTTGCCGGGGGCAGCGCCGGCGGCCCTGCCGCAGATCGGCGCCGGTGCTGCGGTGCTGGCGATCGCAGCAAGGCCGTTGCTGGAGGTCAGCGACCTGCAGGTGCATTTTCCGATCCGGCGCGGCATCCTGCAGCGCGCCGTCGGCGCCGTGCGCGCAGTCGATGGCATGTCGCTGCAACTCATGGCCGGCCGCACCCTGGCGCTGGTGGGCGAGTCGGGTTGCGGCAAGACCACCGCGGGCAAGGCCATGCTGCAATTGATCCGCCCCACCGCCGGCCGCGTGCAGCTCGACGGCGTGGAACTGACTACGCGTTCGGCGGCCGAGTTGCGGCCCTTGCGCGCGAAAATGCAGATGGTATTTCAGGATCCCTTCGCCTCGCTCAACCCCCGCCTGCGCATCGGCGACATCATCGCCGAAGGCATGCAGGCCCTGGGCACGGGTGCCATGGGCGCCAATGGAAGCATGGGTGACAACGGCGGCGACACGGCGGCAAAGGTCGGCCCGCTGCTGGAGCAGGTCGGCCTGCGTGCCGACATGGTGGACCGCTATCCGCACGAATTCTCCGGCGGGCAGCGCCAACGCATTGCCATTGCCCGCGCGCTGGCTGTCCATCCGCAACTGCTGATCTGCGACGAGCCGACCTCGGCCCTCGATGTGTCGGTACAGGCCCAGATCCTCAATCTTCTGTCCGACCTGCAGCGCGATCTGAAACTGGCCTACCTGTTCATCACGCACAACATTGCGGTGGTGGATTACCTGGCCCACGATGTCGCCGTGATGTACCTCGGCCGCGTGGTCGAACGAGGCACGGCAGACGAGGTCTTGCGCCAGTCGCGCCATCCCTATACCCAGGCCCTGCTGGCGGCAGTGCCTCGCATCGACGGCCTGGGACCGTTGGTGGTCAAGCTTGCCGGCGACATGCCTTCGCCGGCCAATCCTCCCGCCGGCTGCCACTTCCATCCGCGTTGTCCGCTGGCCGATGATGCTTGCCGCCGCGACTATCCGCCCGAGCGGCGATTCGGCGCAACGCACGCAGTGCGCTGCATCAAGGCGTAGCAGCTGTCCTCAACGCTTCTTGGGCTTGGGTGCCGGCTTCCGGATCTTTACCGTGACGCGCTTGCCCTTGGCGATCGGCTTGCCGGCCTTGCCTTTCTTGTTCCACTTGGTGGCCTTGGGGGGGCTGGCGGGGGTTTGTGGCAGGCGCGCGGCGAGGGCATCGTGGCCGAAGGCATCCTTGCCGGGCACCAGCAGCGCAAAGCCGGGAGTTAGCTTGGTTCGGGCATTGATTCCGTTCAACTGCTTCAAGCGCAGCGCGCTGATGCCATAACGGCTGGCGACGCTTTCCAGCTTTTCGCCCTTCTTCAGGTTGTGCGTTAGCCATGCCGAAAGCGGCTTGTCCTGCGCTTCGTGGTCCTGCAGATTGGCAAGAAAGGTCTGTACCTTGCCGGCCGGCAACACCATCGGGCTGTTGGCTGCAGACGGCATCACCGGCCGGCTGTAGGCCGGATTCAGCGCTATGAACTCTTCCACCGGGATTTCCGCCAGGCGTGCCGCCAGGGCGATATCCATGTTGCCGCTGCGCTCCACGATGCCGAAGTAGGGGCGATTTGGAATCGGATCGAGGCTGATGCCGAATAGCTGCGGCTGCGCGATGATGTTCTTGATTGCCTGCAACTTGGGCACGTAGTAGCTGGTCTCCACGGGCATCTTGAGGCTGCTGTAGTCGCTCGGCAGTCCTTTCGCCTTGTTCTTGGCGACGGCGCGTCCGACGGCGTTCTCGCCCCAGTTGTAGGAGGCCAGCGCCAGGTGCCAGTCGCCATGCATTTCGTAGATGGTCTGCAAGTAGTCAAGCGCGGCGCCGGTCGAGGCAACGATGTCGCGGCGCTGGTCGAACCAGGCATTCTGCTGCAGCTTGTAGGTTTTGCCGGTGGCCGGGATGAACTGCCACATGCCCAGTGCGCGGGCCGAGGAATAGGCCATGGGGTTGAATGAGCTTTCGACCACCGGCAGCAGCGCCAGTTCGGTGGGCATGCCGCGCTTTTCCAACTCGCCGACGATGTGGTGCAGGTAGCGCCGGCTGCGCTCGAAGATGCGCTTCAAGAGGTCGGGCCGGTTCAGGTACCAGGCCTGGCGGTCGGCCACCAGAGGGCTGTCCAGATCGGGCATCGAAAAGCCGTTGCGCATGCGCTGCCACAGGTCATCGGGCGGCGTGGTGAGGTCGATGGTGGGAATCGGCGGCAGGTCGTCTTTCACCTCGCGTGACGGGTCGGGCAGGAGCAGGGGCTCCGCCGCCTGGGGCACGGTGCGGAAGCTCACCGAGGCTGGTGAATTCAGTTCCGCGGTGAGTTGCAACGCCTGTTCGGCCTGTGCCAGGCCGGCAAGCAGCAACAGCAGTGATGGAATCAGCGACGGGATCAGGCTACGGAACAGGGGCATTGGGCAGGTGAGTGCACCGGCAAAGGTGCGCGTGAAGGCGGCGCATCTTATCATCCCCGGCAGGCCGGGATCATGCCGGCAGGCTTGTCGCGTGCTGGCGCAGCGAGACGAGTTCGTGTCTTTCCGTCTGGCCGAAGCGTCCCATTCTGTTGCGGGCGAGAAATTCACGCCTGACCGGAAAATTCAGGCCAGGCACCATCCAGAGATTTGCTTCGAGGCGCGCACCATTTGTCGTGTTCCAGCCGCGACCCTCGATGTGGAAGCAGTCGAAGCTTCCTGCCGGGACGGTGATGGTTTCACGCTTCACGATCTGCAGGTCAAGGTAGGCATTTGAGGTCTTGTCGTTCTGGGTTCTACGGAAGGCGGCAGTCCACTTCCTGCCGACCTGAAACTCGGCAGGGCTGAATTGCACCGGGGAATCGAACTCCACCGGCCCGTTCTTGATGAAGTTGCCCATCAGGTCCGTGATCGCCCTGCCATCGTTGTACTCGACCCGGTCCTCGTCGTAATCCACTCGCGTCACGCGCACGGTGTAGGTACGCTCCTCGATGCCGCTCAGGTAGTCGGATTGGCGGAAGACTGCGGAATCTCCTACGGTGTAGATGCGCCCTAGCGGATAGCGCCCGGCGGAAAACGGATTGGCCGAGGGCGAGATCAGCCTCGGTACTTCGACGCCTGCCTTGATGTCGAGCATCGGTGCCGCGATCGTGCGAGGTGCCTGGCTTGTTGCTGACCCGGGTGCGGAAGCCGCCTCGGGGGCCGTCGACAGTGCCGCAACGGGAACCGGCTTCGCCGCCGCAAGCTTTTCTTGCGCAATGCGCTGCTGCTCCGCCACCTGGCGTTGTGCCTCCAGTTGCTGGCGCTCCTTGGCCACTCGCTCCTGCACAAGCCGCTCCTGTGCGAGACGCTCGCGGTCCAGTCGCTCGGCTTCGGCAAGGCGTTGACGCTCGCGGTCCAGTCGCTCGGCTTCGGCAAGCCGGTGGCGCTCCTGATCCAGTCGTTCCTGCTCCTGACGCCGCGCGGCTTCGAGGCCAAGCCTTTCCTCCTGACGCCGAAGCTGCGCCGACTGCTGTTCTGCAGCTTGCTTGCGCTCGGCGGCAAGCCGCTTTTCCTCGGCGATGCGAAGTCTCTCCTGCTCGGCAGCAAGGCGCTGCTCTTCGGCGATGCGAAGTTTCTCGCGCTCGGCGGCAAGGCGCTGCTCTTCGGCGACGCGAAGTTTCTCACGCTCGGCGGCGAGGCGCTGCTCTTCGGCGGCACGAAGTCGTTCCCTTTCCGCGCGCTCCTGCTCTATGCGCAACTGTTCTTCGCGGGCCTTCTGCTCTTCAGCTTGCCGCTTTTCCGCCGCCAGTCTCTCGACCTCGGCGAGCAGTCGGGTCAATCGCATCTGGGCAATCTCGGCGAAGCGGCCGTTGGGGAAGTTGCGCAGGTAGGCAATCCAGTCGTCGATATTCTTCGACGATTTGATCCGCGTCCATTCCGTCACGTCCGCTTCCAGTTGCTTTTCAATCTCGGTTTCGCTGAGCTTCGTTTGGCCGCCATCAAAGATGAAGACATCGCTTTCGAGCGAGGTCGTCTCCCAGGGAACCTGGGCACCTTGCGAGGCCAGGCGCACATTGAGGCGCACACGCTTGAGGGCATCTTCGATACGGGTGCCGCGTTTGCTCAGTTCGCGCACCAGATGTTCGGTGTAAAGGCCATTCAGCCCTTCGCCATCGGAGGCCACGTTGCCAGGCGAGGTGGCATAGGCGAGCAGGCTGCCGATGGGTGCATCGAACTGTGAAAGGCCCTTTTGTTCCGGCCGGTAGGTGCTGCCGAAAGGGTTGTTGCGACAGGCATCGAGGATTATGACGAAAGTCTTGTCCTTGGCCGCGCTCAACTGGCCGAGCAGCAGGCTGAGATCGATGCAGCGCTGCTTCATGTCTTCCTGCTTTTCCACCACGGCATCGACCGGCAGCAAGTAGTTGCGCCAGTCGAGCTGCGCACCATGGCCGGCGTAATAGAACACCACCAGCTTGGTCTCCGATCGCTTTGCCGCTGCGCCGAAGCGCTCGATGGCCGCCATCATGCCGGCGCGCGTGGCGTTGAGGTGCGAATCGACGGTGAAGCCGGCTTGGCCAAAGAGATCGCCCACCGCCTTTGCATCGTTGGCCGGATTGGTCAGCGGCGCGTCGCGGTAGCTGCTGTTGCCGATGATCAGGGCCAGTCGTGACGGATCACTGGCCGCCCAGCTGCGCCGAAAGCTGAAGGCCGGGGGGATTGCCGCCAGCGCCTTGATAAAAGTGCGTCGGGTCGTCATGGGCTCAGGCCCTGCTCAAAAGTGGTTCTTCCACTCGCGGATGGCGGTGAAGGTTTCCACGGCATCGAGCGGAGCATGGCCGAGACGGCTTGCTGCTGCTGCGCGCACGGCAGGCGCATCCCAGCGCAGGAAAGGATTGGTGTCGAGTTCAAGCGCTATGCTGGTAGGTATGGTTGCGCGGCCGGCGGCGCGGCTCTCCGCCACGTGTTCGCTGCGCTGTTTCACGGCGATGCTGCCCGGTTCGACAGCGGCGGCGAAACGCAGGTTGCTCTGGGTGTATTCGTGGGCGCAGTACACATGCGTCGATGCCGGCAATGCGGCGAGCCGGGTCAGCGACAGGTACATCTGCGCGGGCGTGCCCTCGAACAGACGACCGCAACCTGCGCCGAACAGCGTGTCGCCGCAGAAGACCGCGCCGTGTCCGGCGAGACTTGGTTCATAATAGGCGATGTGGCCACGGGTATGTCCGGGCACGGCGATGACCTCGAATTCGACGCCGATTTCAGGCACTTCGATATGCTCACCGCCGCTCTGCGGATGTGTCATCCCGGGGATGTTCTCCAGTGCCGGGCCAAATACGGGGACAGGAAAGCGGTCGAGCAGTTCCGCAATGCCGCCGACGTGGTCGCCGTGATGATGGGTGGCGAAAATGGCGCAGAGACGGTCGCCGGTTTTCGCCAGATGCCCCAGCACCGGAACCGCATCGCCCGGGTCGACCACCGCGACGCAGCCGGCGGCGCGCAGCAGCCAGATGTAGTTGTCGTCGAAAGCAGGCAGGGCAAGTATTTCAATCATTGGCGTAATGGGATAACTCGTTCGGAGCGATGTGTGATGGTCGAGCGAAGCGAGCTGATTGGTAACCCCCCGCGAGGGGGGAAGGGGGGCGGGCCTTCAATTCGCCTTTCGCGTGTTTCATCATCAAGGGTGGCACTCGGTGCCATGAGCGTTAAGCAATTTTCTCCAAACGGGGCGCAATGTCAATTCAGGGTTTCGAAGACTGGCTGAATACGCCATCCGGCCAGTATGTACTCAATTGGGAGCAGCAGAAGCACGATCTGCTGGTCGCCGACATTTTCGGCTTCAATGCGGTGCAGTTGTCGTTGCCCACCCACAATTTCCTGCGCGCCAATCGCATGCCGCTGCGTTTTCGCTGCGACGACGGGCGCTACGACGGCATGTCGGAAGTGCGCTCCGACCTGCACTATCTGCCCTTTGCCGCCAACAGCATTGATCTGGTGGTGATGCCGCACACGCTGGAGTTCGACGCCAATCCGCACCAGGTGTTGCGCGAAGTGGAGCGCATCCTGGTGCCCGAGGGCCATGTCATCGTCACCGGCTTCAATCCCTTCAGCCTGTGGGGCGCGCGGCGCAAACTGTCGCGGCGGGAAGCGCTGCCGCCCTGGCGCGGAGCCTACCTCAGCGTGCCGCGCCTGAAGGACTGGTTTTCGCTGCTCGGCTTCGAGATGCAGGCGGGCGCCTTCGGCTGTTACGCGCCTGCCGTGACGCAGGAAAAATGGCTGCGCCGCTTCGAGTTCATGGACGCCGCGGGTGACCGCTGGTGGCCGATTGCAGGCGCCGTGTATATCGTGCAGGCCGTCAAGCGCCAGCACGGCATGCGCCTGATCACCCCGACCTGGCTCGACCGCATGGCGCGCGCCAAGGCCCTGGTAACCGTTACGCAGAAAGTGGATCAATGATCGATATTTTTACCGATGGAGCCTGC
>CAMBRI010000104.1 GCA_945870205.1 Sulfuritalea hydrogenivorans sk43H
TTCAGGCAGGCCTTGAGGTAGGTGTAATACAGGTTCTTCACGATCACGTTGCGCGGGCGCAGCATGTCGGAATGGTGGAAGTGACCGCCGGGCTTGAGCACCCGCAGGATCTCGGAGAACACGTCACGCACGCGCAGATGGCGCGACGCGAACTGCAAGGTGACCACGTCGAAATGATTGTCGGGGAAGGGCAGCACATGCACGTCGCCGATGGTGCTCTTGATGTGGAAACCCAGCGCGGCGGCGTTCTGCGCGCCCACTGTCTGCATCTCGGCGCTGCGATCCATGGCGTGCACGTCCAGCGTGGGCTCGCGCTTGAGCAGGGCAATGCCGATGGCGTTGGTGCCACCGCAGACATCCAGCACCTTCTGGTTCGGCTTGATGTCCACGGACTGCATGAAGCGCTTGAGAAAGGTACTCCAAAGTCCCAGTGCGGCAATCTCGTTGGCGCGGTCGTAATAGCGCGCGATGTCCGCAAAGGCATCGTTGAGGTCATTGTTCCAGACGTCGTTGAAGCGCTCTTCGCGTACGGCCTCGCGGGTGGCCAGTGAGGGTGGTGCCATTGCTTTTTCTCCTGCGGTGAAATTGAGTGTTGCCGATTGACGCCGGATTTAGCCTGCACGGCGACATGCTGTCAAGTTGGCACGACCAGGCTTGTCAGCGTTCAGCTCGAATGGCGCGGACGATGTCGGTCTGCGCGAAGTCATCGCCCTTGAACAACAGCGGCAGGCTGCGCACCTTGGCTAGGGCATAGCTGAAGACATCGCCGAAATTCAGGCTCGCCGGGTGCCCGCTACCCTTGCCGTAAGCGACGAAAGCCGCATAGGCGGCGTCGGTCTCAAGTTGGCCGGGCGCCACCAACTCGAAGCTTGGAAGCCGCAACAGATCATCCAGCATCACTACCGCGCGATGGCCGCGCCGGCCGTAGACGACCATGCGTGCCTCCACCACGGAAACACTGCTAATCAGCGCCTTGCCGGATTCCTCGATGATGCCGACGAATTCCTCGCGCTCAGGCTCGGCAAAGGCGACGGCGACAAGCGCGGAGGTATCGATGACGATCATTTTGGCAAGCCGTGTTCATCCCATGCCAAGGGATCGAAGGCATCGGGACGGTCGGGTATCCGGTCGAGCTGGGCCAACAGTGCGGACATGCGGCCAACAGTGCTGGCGCGCTCCGTGGTTTCGCTGATCAGGTGGTCCAGCGCCCGTTCGACAACAGCGGTTTTTGACAAACCGGTTGCCTTCGCGAGCCGCTCGACTTTGCCGACCACTACGGGATTGGCGATCTGAAGTGCCATGGGCTGGCTCCTGTATGTTGAAATAATTATGATCAATATACATTATCTTGTCCGGCGCGGCAACAGCAAGGACTCGGTCAAGCAATGCCATACGACAATCTTTGTAAAAGTCGGCGCCGGCGGAACGACGACCGGGCCGGCGAGCTCAGTTCTCCGCGCAGCCCAGCCCGAGATTCTTTCCCTCCAGCGCAGGCACGGGCAGCTTTGGTGTGTCGCGGGGACTATTCGGCGGCTCGCCGGATTTGCGTTCGGCAAGCTTCCGCTCGGCCCCGGCCGCCTGCCCGGTCGCCGGCGCGGCTTCCTTGACGCCCTGTACCGCGGGCGGCGGCGAGGGTTCTGCGGCAACGGCCGGCGCGCTCGCAAGCAGCATCAATACGAGGGCAAGCCTAGGCATGGTCCGCCCCATCACCGGGCTCGACCGCTATCACTTCGACGTCAAAAACGAGGTGCTTTCCGGCAAAGGGATGATTGCCGTCCAGCATCGCACCGCGCTCGGTCAGAGAAACCACCTTCAGCGCGAACTTTCCGTCGCTGCCACCGGGACTCAACTGCAGGCCGGGCTGCAGGTCGAGACCGGGCGGCAGGTTCTCGCGCACCGCCTCGAACACCAGTTCCGGACGGTGGGGGCCGTAGGCCTCTTCGGGAGTCAATTCGATTTGTCCGCGATAGCCGGGCTCCCTGCCCCGGAGCTTCTCCTCCACACCCGCAAGCAACTGCTCCCTGCCGCAAACGAAGACCAGCGGTCTGCCGCCGTCGTCGAGCAGCGCACCGGCGACGTCGAAGACGCGGCAGCGCAGGGTCACGCGGCTACCTTCGGCAATCGGCGCATTCATTCATCGGACTCCTCATTCAGGCACGTTACAGCTTATCAACTTTTGCCTCCACGACGCGACCGGGCGAACCTCCAGCCCAGGCACAAGGCGATGGGCAACAGTGCGACGCCCAGCTGCCTCGCAGCCTCGGCAAGTGCCTCCACCGCGGTCTGCGGATAGTTTGCCGCAAGGTGGGAGGCAATCACCCCGCCCTCCCCGTCCTGCAGTTCGGCGTCGTTCAGGTATTGCATGCGCAGGATCACCAGTTCCCAGCCGACGCGGTTGTGCCGCTGTTCGAGGTAGTTGTCCTCGCTGTGACAGGACGTGCAACGGGTCTGTGTCAGGCGAACCGGGTAAGGCAGGGCGTCCCAGGCCGCCTTCTCTGCGGCGAGGCGGAGGACCTCCCGTGCGGCCTCCTGTCTCGCCATTTCGGCCTCCGCCTGCTGCGCGGCCCGAAACTCGCTCGCCAGTCGCTTGCGCTCCACGGCCGAACGGACGGTTTTCTTGAACTCGTATTCGCTTTCGTCGATGTCGGCATGGCCGCAAAGCGGCGCCAGGCACGCCAGCATGCACACCAATCCACGCCGGACGTGCCGGTACATGCGCCACCGCAAACCTACTTCCGGCGCGGGTCGGGCGGCGTCTTGGCGGTCAGGCCCATAACCGCATCACGGCTTTCCGGCGCGATCTGCAGGTGATCGGTGGCCAGTCCCTGCTCACGCAGCTTGCGCTCGATGTCGGCCAGCGCTTCGGGCGTAATGCCTTTGGCCGCATACATCTGCCGTGCCTTGTCCATCGCCACGTCGACGCGCTTCTTCTCGCGGATCCAGTCCGCATTGGGCGCCGCATCGCGCGCCACCGCGGCGGCCAGCATGCGCGTCAGCGGCAGCCAGGGGTTGGCCAGTTCCAGGCGCCGTCCGCCGGTTTCGAGGGCAAGTTCGAAATGCGGCAGCCAGCGACTGACGTACTGAAACAGGAAATGGCGCGCCCCCTTTTCCGCCTCGGCATCGGCGGCGCCGCTCTCGATCCCGTCGGCCGAGCGGCCGAACAGGTAGGCGACGAATTCGAGCTGGACCGCGACATGGTCGGGCAGGTCCTTGAAATGCTCGCCGCGGTCCACCCCGTGCTCGCGATAGAAGTTCTCGATTTCCGAGACCGTTCCGCCGTTCATCGCGCCGTCCAGTGCGTAGCAGACGTTGAGCGTGGCTTCACGCGGCGGTTGCAAGAACAAGCGGCTGTACTCGACCAGCAGGGCCTCCTGGGTGCCCAGGCGCGACATCGCGTGGCGCAGGGCCTCCAGTTCGCCGCCGATCCCGTAGCCCAACGCCGTGTCGAGGTCCGCCAGGTCGTCTGCAAGGAAATCCGCCACCGCGCGGAAGTGTTCTTCGCTTTTCGGCGGCAAGAAGGCTTGCGCCAGCATCAGGTAGAACTCGCTGCGTTCCTGCAGCAACGAGGGTGTCAGTGGTTCGCTCATGTCGGTCATCGGAATTCCAGGGTAATCAATGAAATCGCCGGAGGGAGCGGGCTCCCTCCGGCGATCCGGGTTACAGCCAGAGCGTCAGATTACTGCTCGGCGGGGGCTGCCGCAAGGTTGAGCGACTTCTCGCCGAAGGCCCAGCCGGCGAACACCAGGCAGAAGGCCATCAGCGTGATCATCCACTCGGTCATCGAAGGCGTGTAGCTGATCAGGCCGGGCACCCAGGAGCCCTTGAACAGCGGCACCAGCTGGCCACCGATGACGTACTCGTAGCGGCCGATGAACATCGCCAAGATGGCGGCAACGGCGGCCACCACCTGCATGTTGCCGACGTTACGGGTCGACTCGTTGATCATCAGGTAGAAGGCCGCAACCAGGGCGACGACTTCAATCACGAACCAGGGCGACTTGACCATCGCATGCACCACCTCGAAACCCTCTGCATTGGTCCACAAGCCGTTAACCGTGCGGAACAGCAGGAAGGCGAGGTAAATGCCCAGAGTGCCGGCAAACAGCTTGGGCAGCGAACCGGTCATCACCTTGCGCACGCCTTCCGGCATGGCCTTGTCGTCCATGCCGTAGGCGAGCTGGTTGATCAGAACGGCAAATGCCACGCCGATCACCGCACCGCAGGCGATGAACAGGAGCGGCACGTCGGCGCCGTACCAGACCGGACGCATCGCCATCAGGCCGAAGGCCGAGCCCAGGGTGCCCAGCGCCAGCACCTCGCCGACGAAGCCGGCCTTGACCAGGCCCTCGCCGCTGAAGTCGCCGCCGTGCATCTTGGCGAACTTGATGGCGAGGATCACCAGGCAGATGGAGTAGAAAATGCCCATCCAGACCAGGGCGGAGGCCGGCTGGAAGTTCAGCGGCACCGCCCACAGCATGCGGAAGGGATGTCCCATTTCCAGCGCCAGCGATGAAAACGCGGCCACCAGCGTGATGATGGACAGCCAGGTGCAGCGCTTGATCAGCGGCGAATACTGCTTCGCGCCGAACATCGCCGCCATGGCCGCCACCATCGCCAGGCCCGTCGAGGCCATGGAGAAGAACACGTAGGTGACCACCGGCAGGCCCCAGGTCACCCCGGAGCTGCCGCTGTTGAAGGCCGCGTGACCGCTGCCGATCAGGTTGGCGAAGGCCAGTCCCAGGCTGACCACCAATCCTGCGGCGCCCGCCATCATGATGGTGTTCACCGGTCCCGTCGCTTGTGCTTGTGTCGTCATGGTGTTCTCTCCTTATGCCTTGTTGGCACTGCTGCGGCCGCCGGGAATCGATCCGCCGCCAGCGGCGCCCGCACCGGTTACGTAATAGACCTGTGGCTTGTTGCCCGTGTGTTCCAGCAGGCGCTGCCCCTTCTTCGCCGCAATGACCCGGTTGACCTCGGAATTGGGGTTGTCGAGGTCACCGAAGTAGCGCGCGGTCGGCGGGCAGGTGCGCACGCAGGCCGGAACGAATTCGCGCAGCGCCGGATCGTCGTTGGAGAGGTTGGCCGTGCCCTTGGGCGCCTTGCTGATCTTGTGATAGCAGAAGGTGCACTTGGAGACCACGCCGTTGGGCTGGATGCCGATGCCCTTGGTGTTGTCCTGCTGCGGACTCTTGTAAGGCGGGTTCCAGGAGAGGTCGCCCTCGCCCTTGAACACCTCCTTCAGATTCGGCTCGACCAGCGGCTTTTCATCGGTGTAGAAGCGCACGCCATACGGGCAGGCGATCATGCAGTACTTGCAGCCGATGCACTTGTTCCAGTCGATCAGCACCACGCCGTCCTCGGTCTTGTAGGTCGCCTTGGTCGGGCAGACATGCATGCACGAGGGATTCTCGCACTGCATACAGGGACGAGGGAACCATTGCAGCTTCGGCGTCGGCTGCTTGCCTTCGGTGTAGTACAGGACGTCCTGGTAGTTCTCGCCGGGCAGGCGGTTGTTCTCCATCTGGCAGGCGGTGCTGCATGCCTGGCACCCGGTGCACTTCTCCAGGTCGATAACCATTCCCCATTTAGCCATTTTTCATTTCTCCTTATGCTTTTTCGATCGATACTTTGGCCGAATAGAAGTTGGCCATGCCCGAAATCCGGTCGGACTGCTGGACGATCACCGAATCCGTGGAAGCACCCCGCCCCTTGGCCCAGCGCCCCATGGCCCAGCGGCCCTGGCCGAAGGGCAGCACGATGGTGTCGGGCCGCGTCAACTCGGTCACCCGGGCAATGGCGAAGATTTCGCCGGCGCTCGACTTGATCTTGATCCGGTCGCCGTCCTTGATGCCCTTGGCATCGGCTACCTTGGGATGCACTTCGCAGAGGTTCTCCCGCTTGCCGCCGACCGTGGGCTGGTTGAGCGCGATCGCATGCGGCAGGTTGGAACCGCGACCTTCGGCATGCATCGCCACCTTCGGCGTGATGAAGTGCAGGTCGCCGCCACCGGTGTACTTCGGTTCCTCCCAATGCGGCATGTTGAACTTCTCCGGATTGCGGCCGGGGATCTTGGCGAGGATCCAGTCCTTCTTGCCCGCGAGTTTCGAGGAGACGAACTCGAACTTGCCGGATTCGGTCTTGAGCAGATCGTTCTTGACATCCTCGGGCTTCATCGGAACGCTGTAGGATTGGGCGGCCTTGTCCCACTTGAAGAACTCGCCGCGGATCTGGCGGTAGGCATAGGGCTTCTTGAACCAGACGCCCTTGGCCTTCCAGGTTTCGAAGTCCTTGACGCCGTTATCGCCCGGATCGGATTCGAAACCCTTGGCCAGCGCGCGGAGTACGTTCTCGGTGTTGCCCAACTGCTTGTAGTAGTCGCTGGTCGGTCCCTTGATGCGCTTGCCGATCTCGATCAGCACGTCGCCGTAGTATTTGGTGTCGTGCACCGGCTTCACCGCCGGGGTGCGGATCTGCGTCATCGGATAGCCCTGGAAGGGGTAGGTCGGTGCGTCCTGCAGGCGCTCCAGGTAGGTGTGGTCGGGCAGGATCAGGTCGGCCATCCACGCCGTCTCGCCAAGGAAGGGCGAGGTATCGATGACGTACATGGTCTTCAGCGCCTCTTCCCAGGACTTGGGATCCGGGCAGGACATCACCGGATTGGTCAGATAGAACATCGCCGTGTCGAGGCTGTAGGGCTTCTTGGCAGTGTGGTTCAACCCGGCCTCCTGGATCATGGTGCCGGCCATCGCGTAACCGTCATCGTGCCCGGCCAGGTCGATGCGCGGCTTCTTGCGATCAGGCGACTTGGCGTAGTCGTCCATGAAGTCATCGGGACTCACCGGCATCTTGCCGTAGGAGGGACCCTGCTGGTAACCGAGACCGCCTTCGGCGAACAGCGAACCGACCAGCGCATTGAGCGAGTGGATCGCCATGCCATTGAGAATGCCATTGCTGTGGGTGTGCGCGCCGCGCTCCATCAGCGCGATGGCGGGCTTGGTAGTCGCGAATTCGCGCGCGGTCTTGACGATCAGATCGGCGGAAATCGTGGTGACGCCCTCGGCCCACTTCGGCGTGCGGTCCTTGAATTCCGTGTTCCACCACTGGATCAGGCCCTTGGTCCACTTCTCGACGAAGAGCTTGTCGTCGATCACGGCCCCGGTCTTGAACTGGTTGACGCCGTCCTTGAAGTTGCCGACGAAGTTCTTGTCCCACAAGCCTTCGGTCATGATCACGTGGGCGATGGCCAGCGCCAGCGCGCCGTCCGTGCCCGGTTTGATGATCAGCCCGCGATCCGCTGCGGCCAGGGTCTGATTCATGTGGATGTCGACCGCCGTGACGCGGGTCTTCGGCGTCTTCTCGCCGCGGATATAGCCCCAGACCTGCAGGTTGTTGTTGTAGGGCCGGAAGGACTCGAGGAAGTTGCAGCCGAACATCAGCAGGTAGTTGGCGTTACGGTAATCGTAGGAGTTGTAGGAGTTGTTGCCGTCGGTAGCTCCCTTTGCATGCTGCGAACCGGTAGCGCAGATCGAGGCATGGCCGATGGCGACGTTGGGCGAGCCGTAGAGCTTGCCGAAGGTGCCCTGCAGGCCGGCACAGGAAGCGCCCCAGCCGCGACCGTAGAAGATGGCGAAGCGATGCGATTCGTTCTTCTCGCGCAGCGTGTTGAGCCTGCCGGCGACGGTAGCCAGCGCCTCGTCCCAGGAGATCGGCACGAACTTGGGATCTTGGTCACGCCCCTTCTGCGGGTTGGTACGTTTCATCGGGCCCTTGAAGCGGTCCGGGTCGTAGAGGATGTAGGTGCCGAGGTGACCCTTGGGGCAGAGATGGCCGTTGGCGATCGGATGGTCATTGCTGCCATAGATCGCATGTACCTTGCCGTTGGTGGTGTACACATCAATGCCGCAGCGCGCAGGGCACTGTCCGCAGATGCTCTTGTTGACCACCGTCGTGCCGCCGCCCGCCTGGGCGTGCGCCTTGGATAGGGTGGAAAAGCCGTCGAGCTGGCTGCCGCCGAGACCTACCGCCCCTGCTGCACCTGCCGTTCCGGTCGCCTGCAGGAAGCGGCGGCGGGATACCTTCGATTTCAGGATGTTCATCCAAATCCTCCTCGTTGTTGTCGGACGCTCCGGCCAAACGGAAACCGGAAAGCTGAGCTGTTAACGCAACGGCCGTGCCACCCGGCCCTGATGGCGCTATCCAAAGAGCGTCCGGAAGGCCGAACTGGCCAGATTCCGCCGCTTGCGGCATTGAGGACAAAGGCTTTCTTCGCCAAGGCCGGCAAAGTTGCGTCCGCACTCGACACAGCTGCGCTCGGCGAAGGTCACGAGCAGAGTAGGGCGATCCGGTAACGATTCACCCGGCGCGGCGTAACCATTTGGTAATAGCTGCAGTGCAGCACTCGGACAGGTTGACTGGCATTCTCCGCAGGCGATGCACAGGGTAGTGTCGAACATCAGTTCGCTGCGCTGGCCCTGCTCGTACACGGCCAGCGCACCGGTCGGGCAGATGCTGGCGCAGACTTGGTGGTTCGCGCAGTTGGCATTAACGTCGACGCGATGGAATAGTCCAGACGGCGGCGACAGCCACCCGCCCTCGGTTATCCGGTCCAGCGCCCAGAGCACCCGGGCACGTTCGCGCGAGAGCACCGGCTCGCGCTCGAAGCCCCTGCGCCGGCGCACCTCGCCCCCCGGCAGCGGGCGAATCCGGTCGACGGCAACCGCCGCCTTGGCGGTCAGCGCGCTGAAGAAGCTGCGCCGGCTCAGCGTGGCTTCGCCGACCGCCGCCGGTATTGCCGCCGGCATCAGGTTGGCCGGCAAATGCTGGTCGCGCAGGCGCGGTAGCCAGTCGGGCCCAGCGCCTGCTGCTTCCAGCAGGTCGCAAGCGCGTTTCAGGGCCGTGCGCGACGGATGTCCGTCCGGCCCGCCGGCGCTGCACCCCACACACCAGCCACGATCGAGCAACTCGACGGGCCGGTTTCCCGCGCCGGCAAGGATCTCCAGGATACGACCGGTGCTCAGGCCGCCCAGGCAGGGCACGCGCATGCCATGCTCGGGCGTCAACTTCGCCGGCACCTTCCAGCAATCGACCGCCAGCGGGGAGCGTTTCTCCTGCGCAGGCTCCGGCATCGTGAAACCGGGAAGACCGAGCGCGCCCATCGGACATGCCGCGGCGCAGCGCCCGCAGGCCACGCAGGACTCGTCAAGACGCAGCCCGCCGTCCTCGACGTGTATCGCCCGCGGCGGGCAGACGTCCTCGCAGGCGCGGCAGCTAGCATAGCGCGGCGCGCGCAGCGGCAGGCAGGCGTCGTCGATAATGCCCAGCGGATGCTGCGGCCGCAGCGGCCGGTACTTGAGTGGCGATGGTGTGTTGGACAAGGCCTGTACCCTCCCTGAAAAAAACCTGCCCCCGGCGGAGGACGCCGAAGGCAGGCAAGCTCTCTCCTCGCTCGTACGAGGTGTGCTGCAACGCACGACCCGGAGTGCAGGGCCACGCTGCCTGCATCCGATGCAACAAGCGGGCCACCTTACGGATGGCGCCGAAAGCCCGCGCCAAACCTGGATCTCCGCCACTACAGGCTGCCGCGGCATCGATTCCTCCGTCCAGCCATCGTTACCGATCAGTAACGTTAACCGTGGGGCTTGTTCGCTGACCGGCCACGACCGACAATGCGCATAACTTTCATGCGGAGCTCGGCACCCCTGATGATGAAACACGCGAAAGGCGAATTGAAGGCCCGCCCCCCCATCCCCCCTCACGGGGGGCTACTGAACAGATCGCTTCGCTCGACTGCCACCAGTCGCTCCGGACAAGCTATTCCACATTAACCCGTCCCCGGCAGAGTCCATGCACCGTCGTCGCTTCCTGTTATCGAGTTGCGCCACCGCCGGCCTCATCCTGGCGGAAAAAGGCGCGGCCATGCCGGCGGCCGCGCAACGCGAAATCAGCATCGGCCTGACCCCGGTCTTCCTCGACCACCAGCTCGAATTCCTCAAGCAGCTGAGAAGCTATTTGTCCGAACGCCTGTCGGCGCCGGTGCGCTTCGTGCAACGCGGCAGCTATCGCGAAATCGTCGACCTGATCCGCGTCAGCAAGCTCGACTTCGCCTGGCTCTGCGGCTACCCCTATGTCCGTTTCCGGCGCGAGATGCGGCTGCTCGCGGTGCCCCTGTACTTCGGCAATCCGCTCTACCAGTCCTACCTGATCGCGGCGAGCAGCGACAAAACCACGACTTCGCTGCTCGACCTGCACGGGAAGATCTTCGCTTATTCCGATCCCGATTCGAACTCCGGCTACTTGGTGCCGCAATACCAGTTGCTGCGCGCCGGCGAAAACCCGTCGACATTCTTTTCGCGCAGTTTCTTCACCTGGGGGCACCGCAAGATCATCGAGGCCGTGGGCGTCGGCCTCGCCCAAGGCGGTGCGGTGGATGGCTACGTCTGGGACACGCTGAACTTGCTGCATCCCGAGCTCACGGCGACGACCCGGGTCGTCAGTCGCTCGCCCGAGCTCGGCTTCCCGCCTTTCGTCGCCCGCAGCGACATTCCGGAGCCGGTCTTCCGGCGCATGCAGCAGGTGCTGCTGGCCATGTCGCAGGATACGCAAGGCGCGCACTTACTGAAGACGCTCAACCTCGACGGCTTCGTTCCCGGCAGCGACGCACTGTTCAGCGACATCGAAACCATGGCGCGCGTGGTCGGCAAGGCGCGGAAATGAAGCTGATGCGCTTCGCCGACATCAGCCTGCGCTACAAGATCCCGCTGCGTGTCAGCGCGCTGGTGCTGATCACCGCCCTCGTCGTCACCGGCATCATGGTGCTGCGCGAGTACGACGAGTCGCGGCGCGACCTCGTCGCCCATGCCGCCGGCCTGGGTCGGGTGCTGGCCGATACGCTGACGGCGCCGATGATCCACGACGACCTTTGGCGCGCCTTCGAGGTCATCCGCTCGCCGCAACGGCAAGGCAACAGCAGCTTCGAGACCCTCGCCGCGGAAACCGTGGTGGTGCTCGACCAGAACCTGCTGGTCTTCGTCTCCACCCAGCCTCACCGCTTCCCGCTGGGCATCAATCCGGCGCAGCTCGGCGGCGACTTCGCCGGCATCCTGGCGCGGCTGGAGAGCGATGAAAGCCCCGTACAACAGTTGCTGGAACCCGCCGGGTCGGGCGCCATCTACATGGTCACGCCGATCATCGCCGAGGGTGTGCTGCTCGGCCGGCTGGTACTTGGCTATTCGCGCCAGGTGTTCACCCCGCGCCTGGGCAACCTGGCCGCGCGCGCCGCACTGGTCACCCTGATCGCGCTCGCCGTGGTGTTGCCGCTGTCGGCGTGGTGGGGACGCCGCCTGGCCGATCCGCTGGTGACCCTGGCCGCGGCGATGGACCAGGTTGCCGTCGAACTGCCCGACCCGGACAAACTCGCCCCATTGTCCACGGGCGACGAGATCGGCCACCTGGCAACGGCCTTTCGCGGCATGCTGGCCGACCTGCACGAGAAGCAGCGGCTGGAGCAGCAGATGCTGGTCAGCGAGCGGCTGGCCGCCGTCGGTCGCATCTCGGCCGGCATCGCACACGAGATCAATAATCCGCTGGGCGGCATGCTCAACGCGCTCTCCACCCTGCGCCGCCACGGCGCTCTAGACGCGCAGACCGAGAAGACGGCATCGCTGCTGGAGCGCGGCCTGAGCCAGATCCGCGACACCGTGGCGGCGCTGCTGGTCGAAGCCAAGGTCGAGAGCCACCCGCTGACACCGCACGACATCGAAGACATCCACATCCTGGTCGGCGCCGCGGCGACGAAGAAGAATGCGCGCCTGGTCTGGGACAACCGCGTCGATGCCATGCTGCCGCTCAACTCGACGCTGGTCCGGCAAATCCTGCTCAACCTGCTGCAGAACGCGGTGCAGGCGATCGAACCGGGCGGCATCGTCAACTGCCACAGCTATGTCGATGCCGGCCACCTGGTGATCGTGGTCGAGAACGACGGCGCCTACATCCCCGAGGAGCGCCTGCCCTTCCTCTTCGAGCCCTTCGCCACCGGGCGCCGCGAGGGCAACGGCCTCGGCCTGTGGGTCACCTACCAGATCGTGAGGAAGCTCGATGGCGGGCTCGACGTCGATTCCCGCCCCGGACTGACCCGCTTCACCATCGACTTGCCACTGCCGGAGACTGCGTGAAAACCCTGCCCCTGTGTCTGATCGAAGATGACGAAATCATGGGCGAGTCCCTGCAGGATCGCTTCCAGCTCGAAGGCTTCGAGGTCGAGTGGCTGCGCACGCGCGGCGACGGCGCCCGGGCACTGGCAGCGAAGCGCTTCGGCGCCGTGGTCAGCGATATCAACCTGCCGGATGGCGACGGCGGGCAGCTCTACCTCGACCTGCGGGCGCGCGAGCCGGACCCGCCGCCCTTCGTCTTCATCACCGGCTACGGCACCATCGAGCGCGCTGTCGATCTGCTCAAGGCCGGCGCCGCCGACTACGTGACCAAGCCTTTCGACCTTGACCGCCTGGTCGAAAAGGTGCGCGAGGTGATCCGTCCCGCCGTCGCCGAGAACGAAGCCGCGCCCACCGGCGAGCTCGGCGTTTCATCAGCCATGCACCGCATCGAGCAAAGCCTGCCGAAGCTCGCGCGCCATGCCAGCGCGGTGCTGATCACGGGCGAGTCGGGTGCCGGCAAGGAACATGTGGCGCAACTGTTCCACCAGTTCGCCCGCGACGAGGATGTCTGCCCCTTCGTCGCGGTGAATTGCGCCTCCCTGCCGGAAAGCCTGCTGGAAGCCGAACTGTTCGGCTATGAAAAGGGCGCCTTCACCGGCGCCGCGAAGATGAAAAGGGGCCTGCTCGAGCAGGCCAGCTGCGGCACCCTGTTCCTCGACGAGATCGGCGAGATGCCACTGCCGATGCAGTCCAAGCTGCTGCGCGCGATCCAGGACCGGCGCATCACACGAATAGGCAGCGAGATCTCGATCCCGGTCGGTTTCCGCCTGGTCTGCGCCACCCATCGCGACCTGAAAAGCATGGTCGCCCAAGGGGCGTTCCGCGAGGACCTGTTCTACCGCATCAACGTCATCCACGTCCGTGTGCCGCCGCTGCGCGAACGGCCCGAGGACATCCTGCATTTCCTGCGCCGCTTCCTCGACCACTTCCAGCGCGATCACGGCGGCGAACGCCGCGTGGTCGACACCCGCGCCGAACAGGTACTGCTCGACTACCCCTGGCCGGGCAACCTGCGCGAACTGAAGAACTGCGTCGAGCGCGCCTGCATCCTGGCGCAGGGACGCGTGCTGGACGCCGAATCCTTTTTCGAGGAAGGCGTCGCCCTGCTGCCCTCGGG
>CAMBRI010000105.1 GCA_945870205.1 Sulfuritalea hydrogenivorans sk43H
GCTTCCTCGGTCAGCATGAACTTGCAGGTGCGCGCCAGCGGGTCGAAGCCGGATTCGGCCAGCGAGCAGAGCTGGTACTTGCCGTCGCGGTCGGTGAAGTAGGTGAACATGAAGAAGGACAGCCAGTCCGGCGTGCTTTCGTTGAAGGCGCCGAGGATGCGGGGATTGTCGGCGTCGCCGGAACGGCGCTCTAGCAGGGCTTCGGCTTCCTCGCGGCCGTCGCGGCCGAAATAGGCGTGGAGCAGGTAGACCATGGCCCAGAGGTGGCGGCCTTCCTCGACGTTGACCTGGAACAGGTTGCGCATGTCATACAGCGAGGGGCAGGTCAGGCCGAGGTGGCGTTGCTGCTCGACCGAGGCGGGCTCGGTGTCGCCTTGTGTGACGATCAGGCGGCGCAGGTTGCTGCGGTATTCGCCGGGAACTTCCTGCCAGGCGGGCTCGCCCTTGTGCGCGCCGAAATTCACCTTGCGGCCTTCCTCGGCCGGATTGAGGAAGATGCCCCAGCGGTAGTCGGGCATCTTGACGTAGTCGAAGTGCGCCCAGCCGCCGGGATCGACGCTGACCGCGGTGCGCAGATAGACGTCGAAATTCTGCGAATCGTCCGGCCCCATGTCCTTCCACCAGTTGATGAACTCGGGCTGCCAGTGTTCGAGGGCGCGCTGCAGGGTCTTGTTGTCGTTGAGATTGACGTTGTTGGGGATTTTTTGTGAGTAATCGATGCTCATTGCATTCTCCTGTGTATCAAAGGCGGGAAACATTCACCACAGAGACACAGAGACACAGAGGAATTCAACAGCAATTCTCTGCATGCTTTTCTCTGTGCCTCTGTGTCTCTGTGGTTCAGGTCTTGGGGTTGAAATGTATTTGGAAAGCGTCAGACGCGTTCCCAGTTGAATTTGGCCTTGTTGCCGCTGCCGAAGACCTTCAGTGCGCCGGTTTCGCCGACCGCGTTGGGGCGAATGAAAATCCAGTTCTGCCAGGCCGACAGCCGCCCGAAGACGCGGGTCTCCATGGTTTCGCCGGGGCCAAAGCGCAGGTTGGCTTCCATTGCGGTCAATGCATCGGGCGACAGGCTGGCGCGCTCTTCGAGCACGATGCGGATCTCGTCTTCCCAGTCGAGGTCGTCCGGCGCCGCAGTAATCAGGCCGAGTTCCAGCGCAGCCGTTGCGCCCAGCGGTTTGCCGGTTGTGGTCCTGGCGGCTGCAATCGGGGCATCCTCGCCATAGAAGCGGGCGGCAATGCGGTACTGGCCATTGACCATCGGGTAGCTGCCGAAATTCATTGCGGACAGCGTCACCCTGGCTTCGGCCTGTTCGTCGTCGGGCAGCGACAGCATATAGCTGCGATCGGCGGCGAGCAGCAGTTCGGCCAGTGTGCCGGCAAAGCAGGTGCCGCGATCGGCAATGGCGATCAGGGTACGCGAGGTGACGTCGAGGCGTGCCAGGGTCCGCCGCAGCATGCCGATGGTCTCGCGCACGAACCAGTGCTGTTGGTGCTGCGCCAGCGCCGCATCAGCGGCCAGGACATGCGCCGCATCGCCGCTGGTCTTCAGCACCCAGGTGCCGATTTCAAGATCGTTGGTGCGCAACATCAGGATGGCGTCGTCGAGTTCGCGCGCCATCAAGAGCGGCCACCAGGAGGCGCCGGCCGCGACGATGCTCTCGATCTCCGTGGCGGGTGAAATTGCCGGCGCGCTGACGGTCAGCGTGGCACGCCGCGCCTTGCGGTCGATGACCACATCGACGGTCTCATAGTGGTAGCCGGCATCGTCCATCGTGCGCTTGACTGGCGGCAGGGCAACGCCCTTGGCGTCTGCCGGGCGATCGCTTTGCGCGGCGAGTTCGGTGGCGCGTTGCCTGACCTTTTCGGCGAACACTTGCGGCTTGGCATAGTCGTCGATCAGGCGCCACTCTTTGGCGCGCTGGGCGCGGATGCCCTCGGTCAGGGTGCAGAAGATGTCGGCATGGTCGCGACGGACGTGGCGCTTGTCGGTGACGCGGGTGAGGCCGCCGGTGCCGGGCAGCACGCCCAGCAGCGGCACTTCGGGCAGGCTCACGGCCGATGAACGGTCATCGACCAGGATGATTTCATCGCAGGCCAGGGCCAACTCGTAGCCGCCGCCGGCGGTGGTGCCGTTGCAGGCGGCGATGAACTTGAGGCCGGAATGACGGCTGGAATCCTCGATGCCGTTGCGCGTCTCGTTGGTGAATTTGCAGAAATTCACCTTCCAGGCGTGGGTCGATAGGCCCAGCATGAAGATGTTGGCGCCGGAGCAGAAGATCCTGTCGCGGCCCGAGGTGACGATGACGCTGCGCACTTCGGGATGCTCGAAGCGGACGCGTTGCAGCGCGTCATGCAGTTCGATATCGACGCCGAGGTCGTAGGAATTCAGCTTCAGCTTGTAGCCGGGCTTGATGCCACCGTCTTCGTCGATGGCGAGATGCAGCGTGGCAACCGCGCCGTCGAAGGAGAGGCGCCAGTGCTTGTACTGGTCGGGATGTGTGTCATAAGTAATGGTCTGCCGGGGGGCATCGGGATAAGTCATTTGCTTCTCCGTATTGTGATTTGTCTATTTGAGTGCTGTTACCGCCTGACGCAACTGCATGAGGCATTCTTCCGGTTGCCGGCCGGTGGTGTCGAGCGTGAAGTCGGCTTTCGAATACAGCGACTCGCGTGCAACGAGGATGCGGCGCATGTCCTCCATGGCTTCGGTGTTGCCTTCCATGGGACGAAAATCGCCCTGGGCGACGACGCGGGACATGTGTTCTTCGGGGCTTGCTTTGACCCAGACGGTAAAGCAGTTCATGAGCAGCAGATTGAAGGTTTCCGCTTCGGAAACAATGCCGCCGCCTACCGTGATGACGGCGCTTTGGTGCTCGGAAATGAAACTCTCCAGGCAGCGCCGCTCCAGCCGGCGAAAGCCGGGCTGACCGTAAAGCATGAAGACTTCGTTGAGGCTCATGCCGGCTTCGGCCTCGATCGCCATATTCAGTTCAACGAAGGGCAGGGCAAGTTCGCCGGCCAGTTCGCGGCCGAGAGTCGACTTGCCGGCACCACGCAGGCCGACCAGCGCGATGCGCTTTCGGCGTGAAGCATCTTCGCTGCCAAAATCGCGCATGAGTCTCAACAGCGCTTCTTCGAGCCGATTGGGCGCCAACTGCTCGAGGAAGCGCGAGATCAGGCGATACTCGGGCGAACTGTGCTGCGGCTCCAGCAGTTCGATCAGGGATATGCCAAGGGCGTGGGCGACATGGCGCAGGACCATGATCGATGGATTGGTCTCGCCGCTTTCCACCTGCGCCAGATATCTCTCGGAGACATCGGCGCTTAGCGCTAGCGCCTTGCGCGACATGCCGCGCCGTGCGCGCGACTCGCGAACACGAAGGCCCATCGCAAGGACGAAGTCGGCATCGGCCGTTTCATCGATGAAACGTCGGGGTGCTGGTGTGTCGGGCTTTTGGGTTGATTCCATCTTGGTTTACCAGTCGGGTTGGACCCATGGCAAGCTGTGATCGAGTAGAGGAACTATAGTACATGTTGGTGTTGAATGTGAAAAAGAATTTTTAAACCTAATGTAAAAATGGTCATAAAGAGGTCCTAATAGATTGAAAAAAAAGCAATCAGTGGAATTTAATCTGTGTAGAAAAATATTTCATGACGCTGTTGACGAGAGGGTTTTTTTGACTCATACTCCGTTTCAGATTGTGCAGTACGCTTCATCAACGGAACAATAGTTCCACTTACTGAATGCAGCATCCAAAGCGACGCTGTGCGCTGGATAGCTAAAAAGGAGGCAGCAATGGCTGATGGTTTGTTCGACCAGTTCCAGAACTGGTATGAGAAGCGCCACGACTATGCGCGTGACTGGAAAGCACGTACCGGCGGTCAGGTAGTGGCAACGATGTGCACCTACACGGCGGAAGAGTTGCTGATTGCCGCCGGGATGCTTCCGGTGCGGGTGCTGGGCGCCCATGAGCCGCAAAACGTTACCGAGCCGCACATCTTCGGCATGTTCTGTCCCTTCTGCCGCGATTCACTGGCGCAGGGCCTGCTCGGCCGTTTTGATTACTGCGAAGGCGTGACGCTGACCCAGTCGTGCATCCAGTATCGGCAGACCTTCAGTTCCTGGCGCAGCAACGTGCCCAGCGTGCAGTGGGACTACTATGTGCCGATGCCCAACGACGTGCAGTCGCCGCACGCACGCAAGGCCCACCACGCCGAACTGCAATCCTTCCGCACTTTCCTGCAGGCACTGACCGGCAAGGAACTCACCGATGCGATGCTGAAGGAAGCGCTGGCCGTGGTCGATGAAAATCGCCGCCTGTTGCGCGAACTGTTCGACTATCGCAAGGCCGAAAATCCCCAGGTTACAGGGGTCGAAGCGCTCTACGCGTCCATCACCGCCCAGTTTGTGGACAAGCGCGAGCACAACGAGATGCTGAAGAAAGTTCTCGCCGCTCTGCCGTCGCGCCAGTTGAACCGCAAGGAAGGCGTGCGCTTCATGACCATCGGTTCGGAAAACGATGACCTGGCTTTCATGGCCATGGTGGAGTCCGTCGGTTCCACCATCGTGATCGACGACCAGTGCTCCGGCACCCGTTATTTCTGGAATCAGTCGAAGCCCGAAGACGACGTGATCAAGGCCATTGCCGATCGCTACTGCGACCGCCCGGCCTGCCCGACCAAGGATTACCCGGTCCACACTCGCTTCGACCATGTGCTGGGTCTGGCCAAGGACTACAACGCCCGCGCGGCAATCTTCCTGCAGCAGAAGTTCTGCGATCCGCATGAGGGCGACTATCCGGATCTGAAAGAGCATCTGGAGAAGAACGGCATCCCGACGCTGTTCCTGGAATTCGACATTACCAACCCCATCGGCCCCTTCCGCATCCGTATCGAGGCCTTCCTCGAGACGATGAGCGACGAAGAGCTGTTCTAAAAATTCGGGAGACCATGATGAATGCACCAAACAAGTATCCGACCGAATCCCTGAAATTGTGGGGCAAGGCCAAGCAACTGCGCGAGCAGTACTACATGAACTACGCCAAGGCCAAGGAGAACGGCGGCCTGCGCTGGTCCGGATCGGCCTGGGCGATGGATGCAATCCCGGCAGGACTTGGCGATGACGTCTTTTCGCTGACCGGCGAGCCGTATGCGGCGGCGGTGGCGCACGACAAGAAATTCGCCAAGGAGTGCATGGATGCCGCCGAGTCGGTGGGCTTTGCCCGCGACCTGTGTTCCTACATGCGCATCTACTGGGGTGGCATGCACCTCGACAAGTACCTTTACGGTGGCAAGTTCCCCAAGCCCGATTTCATCTTCCAGACCCAGATCTGCTGCTCGCACTCCAAGTGGTACCAGCACGTTTCAAAGGTGGAGCAGGTTCCGCAGTTCTACGTGGATATCGGCGTCGGTCCCTACAAGGATTTGAATGCCGCGCGCCTCGACTACGTGGCCAACCAGTTGCATGACGGCATCGAGTTCCTCGAGAAAACCACGGGCCGCACCTTTGACGATGAAAAGTTCATCAAGGCCGTCAAGAACGAAATGCGCTCGACCAGTCGCTGGGCCGACATCTGCGCCCTGAACAAGGTCAAGCCCGCTCCGCTCGACGAGAAGACCATGTACTCGCTGTACGTGCTGGCGACGCTGTCGAAGTCCTCGCAATGGTGTGCCGACTTCTACGACGAGCTTTACGACGAAGTCAAGGATCGCGTTGCGCGTGGCATCGCCGCGGTACCCAACGAGAAGTGCCGCATGATGTCCGACACGCAGCCGCCCTGGTCCTTCCTCAAGATCTTCCGCTACCTCGAAACCTACGGTGCGGTGTCGATCGGTTCGCTCTATACCTTTGCTCTCGAAGGCATCTGGGAAGACAAGCCCGATGGCAGCTGGGGCGGTCGTTCGCTGCCCTGGGAAAACGGCATCCCGATGGATACCCGCGAACAGGCGGTGCGCCTCTATGCCGACTGGAACCTGTCGAAGCCACAATTCCAGCATTTCTTCGATCCTCGTCTGAAGACCGAGATGATGTTGCGCATCGTCAAGGAATGGCAGGTCGATGGCGTGATGCTGCACCTGAACCGCGGTTGCGAGGGACTCTCCCTGGGGATCATGGAGAATCGCAGCGGTATCGCCAAGGCTGGCGTGCCGATCATGACCTTCGAAGGCAACATGGGCGACGAGCGCGAATTCGACGAAGTGCGCACGCAGGCACGGGTCGACGCCTTCATGGAGCAGCTCGGCTTGCGCCGGCAGGCTGCCTGACCGGATTGTCGTGAAATATCTCGTTCCGAGCGACGTTGATAGCCGAGCGAAGCGAGCTGATTAGTAGCCTCCCCGCGAGGGGAGGATGGGAGGGGCGGGCCTTCAATTCGCCTTTCGCGTGTTTCATCATCAGGCGTGCGGCTCAAGCGCCGCATGAAAGTTAGGAGGAATCAACAATGATTACCGCTGGAATTGATATGGGCTCGCGCAGCATCAAGGTGGTGCTGCTTGAGGAACTGAATGTGGATGGTGCGCCGCAGTTGAAATACGGCGTGAAGAAGGTACACATCATGATGCCGGGCGACCTGGATCAGGACGTCGCGGCCGACAAGGCCTATGACGAGGCCCTGGCCTCGGCCGGCCTGAAGCGCGAGGATGTCAAGTCGGTGTTCGCCACCGGTGCCGGACGCAAGCAGGTGAGTTTTGCCGCCGAGGGCATCACCGAGATGACGGCAGGCTCCAAGGGGGCAATCTTCATGTATCCGCAAGCACGCACCGTGGTCGATGTCGGTGCTGAAGAAGGCCGCGGCATGAAGACCGACGCAGTCGGCCGCGCCATCGATTTTGCCGGCAACGAGAAGTGCGCCGCCGGCGCCGGATCGTTTGCCGAAGCGATGAGCCGCGCGCTGCAGATGACGCTCAAGGAATTCGGCGAGGCCAGCCTCAAGTCCGACAAGTCGATCCCGATGAACGCGCAGTGCACGGTGTTCGCCGAGTCCGAAGTGGTTTCGCTGATCCATTCGGCGACGCCGAAGAACGACATCGCCAAGGCGGTGCTCGACGCCGTTGCCAGTCGCGTCTGCGCCATGGTGCGTCGCGTCGGCATCGAGGGCGAAGTGGTGCTGATCGGCGGCATGGTGCATAACGCCGGTTTCGTTCAATCGCTGAAGGTTGCGATGGGCGTCGATACGATTTCCCTGCCGGACATGCCCGAGTACATCAGCGCGCT
Source organism: Sulfuritalea hydrogenivorans sk43H (assembly GCA_945870205.1). Lineage (GTDB taxonomy): Bacteria > Pseudomonadota > Gammaproteobacteria > Burkholderiales > Rhodocyclaceae > Sulfuritalea > Sulfuritalea hydrogenivorans_A. Next base: position 7,217 of record CAMBRI010000105.1, read on the forward strand.
GGGATGCGCGATGATCGCGGCTGAACGCCAGCATTGAACCCCCACGGATTAGGAGCGAAAACATGAATGCAGAAGTGATAGCTGAGACCGTCCCGGAGAAGAAGGAATTCTGGCGCTGGCAGGAAAACGTCTGGATCGACGAGACCAAGGACTGGAAAACCGCAAAAATCGTTACCTGCGGCATTGACGTGGGTTCCGTGTCGTCACAGGCCGTGCTCGTGGTCGATGGCGAACTGTACGGTTTCAACAGCATGCGCACCGGCAACAACTCGCCCGATTCGGCCACCAACGCGCTGGCCGGCGTGATGGAGAAGTGCGGCATGAAGCTCGAGGACATCCACTATGTGGTCGGCACCGGTTACGGTCGCGTCAATGTGCCTTTCGCGCACAAGGCCATTACCGAAATCGCCTGCCATGCCCGCGGCGCCAACTACATGGGCGGCAACGGCGTGCGCACCATTCTCGACATGGGCGGCCAGGACTGCAAGGCCATCCACTGCGACGAAAAGGGCAAGGTCACCAACTTCCTGATGAACGACAAGTGTGCCGCCGGCACCGGGCGCGGCATGGAAGTCATCTCCGACCTGATGCAGATCCCAATCGCCGAACTCGGCCCCCGTTCCTTTGACGTCGATGTCGAACCGTCGGCGGTTTCGTCGGTGTGCGTGGTGTTCGCCAAGTCCGAGGCGCTGGGCCTGCTCAAGGCCGGCTACACCAAGAACAAGGTGATTGCGGCGTATTGCCAGGCCATGGCCGAGCGTGTCGTCAGCTTGCTGGAACGGATCGGCGTCGAGGAAGGCTTCTTCATCACCGGCGGTATCGCCAAGAATCCGGGCGTGGTCAAGCGCATCGAGAAGATTCTCGGCATCAAGGCGATGGAGACCAAGGTCGACAGCCAGATCGCCGGTGCCCTGGGCGCTGCGCTGTTTGGCTACACGCTGATGTCGAAGAAGGCTGCGGCCGCCTGATAGCTTCTTGCCGAGGCTGGCTCTCTGCCGGCCTCGGTTCGATCTGACCAGAAGGGAAGAATCATGATCGCCAACTACGGTTACAAGGACGGTTCGGGTGAGTACTACATCAGCATCGACACCGACAAGTGCATCGGCTGTGCTGCAGAGCGCGCCTGCCTGACGGCGTGTCCGAAGCAGATGTTCGAGATCATCACCGACGATTACGACGACGAGGTGGCCTGGGTGAAGAAGCCCAACTGCCGCACCCTGTCGTATGACTGCGGCGACTGCAAGCCTTCGGGCGGTTACACCAGCCTGCCCTGTATCGCCGCCTGCACGCCGGGCGCGATCAAGCACTCGTGGTAAGCGGAGTGATTCCCATGGCAGAGACACGGCGCGTGATTCCGATCGCCCAGGCCAAGGTGCTCAGTCCCGAGGACGCCTTGCTCAAGCAGGGCTGGGTGCGCCAGACCACCATCGGCGAGCCGCGCCTGACCGAGATCGTCAACAACTACAAGGCAATGGGCTTCGAGGTCCATGTCGAAGAGTTCAAGACCGACGGCGAGGGCTGCAACACCTGTTTCGATGCGGGTCAGGAAATGGGCTTCATGTACGGCACGGTTTATGTGCGCAAGCGCAGCGAACCGGCTGGCGAAGACGAACTGTTTTAAAGATTCTGGAGCGCTTGAGGCGCTACTGACTAAACAAGGAGGAATGAAATGGCTGCTGATCAGAAAAGAGTAATGCGCGTGTTGCGCCAGGGGGACCTGGACGCCATCGTGGCAATCGATGCATTCGCATCGAAGGAACCGCGCCAGGAATACTACGAGCGCAAGATTGCCGGCATCCTGAACAGGAATGCCAACATCAACACCTCGATCGTCTGTGAAGTGGAGGGTAAGGTGGTCGGCTTCGTCATGGGCTACGTGTTCTTCGGCGAATTCGGCATCAGCGATGCCACCGCGACCATCGATACCCTGGGCGTGAGTCCCGAATTTCGCAAGCACGGCGTTGCCGCCGAAATGCTCGATCAATTCATGATGAACATGAAAGCTGCCAGCGTGAAGAAGGTCTATACGCTGGTGAACTGGGACGATTTCGCCCTCGAAAAGTTCTTCTCGGCGAACAAGTTCGTGCCGTCGAAGCGTATCAACCTCGAGTGCGTCCTTCCCTGAGTGCTTGTGAATAAATCTACTGCGCGTGCCGGATCGGGGCTTGGGCGGTGCTCGCTATCCTCATGTACAGAAACGTACATTCCGGTAGCTGCGCTCCGGCCGCACCCCGCTGCGGCCCGCTCGCTACGATTTCTTCACAAGCACTGAGTTTGCGGGCGCGTTGCTGTCATGTGGATCGATACCCATTGCCATACGAAATACTCGTACGACAACTGGCTCGAACCGCTTGACCTGATCCGCCGCGCCAAGTCCCTCGGTCTGGATGGGGTTTGCATTACGGAGCACTATTCCTACGAGGCTTCCGAGCCGGTGGAGCGGATCGGGCGTGATGAGGGGATGCTGATCCTGCGCGGTGTCGAAATCGCCACCGATCGGGGTCATATGCTGGCCTACGGTGTGGTGGATGACGGCTGGAATCTTTGGGGCAGGGACAGTTATCTGCCGATGGAAGACGTGATCGAGCGTATCAACGATCTGGGCGGGATTTGTGTTCCGGCGCATCCGTTTCGCGAAGTCGGACTGGCCAGTTTGCTCGATGGTTTGCTGGAATTGCAGGGCATAGCAGCGGTCGAGACGCACAACGGCGGCAACCGCGAGAGCGACAACGAACTGGCGATCAAGGCATCGGCGCACATGGAACTGCCGACGCTGGGTGGCAGCGATTGCCACAAGACGGTAGCGGTCGGGCGCTGCGCAACGGAGTTCTTCGAGCCGGTGAATGACATGGCGGGTTTCATCGCGGCAGTCAAGGCCGGAGCCTGCCGGGGCGCCTACTACCCGCCTTACATGTTAGCCGGCTAGGGCAGGGCAGTACGCAGCAGAAAGTGCGGGGCACACAGCGCCTTCGCACCAAACCACAGGCGTGGCATCGAGGAGGAAGCAATGCAAGCCGTACAGACGTCCGAGATCAAGTGGTACAAGACCCGGCAGTCGCCGCAGGCGGTGGAATTCGGCACCATGGTTCGCCTCACCATCGACGGCAAGGCAGTCGATGCGCCCGAAGGTGTGTCCCTGCTTTCCGCCGCAGCGGCCGCCGGCATTTACATTCCGGCCCTCTGTGCCCATCCCGACCTGCCGCCCAGCGCCCAGCGCGGCGGCGGCTCCAGCGGCTGCAACCTCTGCGTGGTCGAAATTGCCGGCATGACCGGCATGCGCACCTCGTGCTCGATCGCGGTCGAGGCCGACATGGTCGTCACCACCACGTCTCCCGCGATCGACAAGCTGCGCAAGGATGGAATTGCCAAGACCCTCGGTACGCATCCCCACGTCTGCCTGACCTGCCCGCAGCGCGACGGCTGCAGCCGCACCACCTGTTCCTTCGGCAACCCGGTCGAACAACGCTGCTGTTCGATTTTCAACAGCTGCGAATTGCGCAAGGTCGCCGATTACGTCGGCATCCCGCCGACCACGCCGAACTACAAGCACGTGCAACTGCCGGTGATCAAGGACGAGCCCTTCTATGATCGTGACTACAACCTGTGCATAGACTGCCGGCGCTGCCTGGTGGCCTGCAACGACGTGCGCGGCGTCGGCTGCCTGGAAGTCAAAAATACCGACGGCCGCAGCTGGGTCGGCACCATCGCCGCGACCTTGCTCGATTCAGGCTGCAAGTTCTGCAGCGCCTGCGTCACCGTATGTCCCACCGGCGCATTGATGGACCGCACACTGGATGTCGCACGCGTCGAAGAAACGCAGGTGCCGTGCAAGGCGACCTGTCCGGCCGGCATCGACGTGCCGCGCTATGTGCAGTTGGTGGGTCTGGGCATGTACGGCGAAGCCGTGGCCGTGGTTCGCGAAAAGCTGCCCTTCCCGGGCATCCTCGGCCGCGCCTGTTTCAGTCCCTGCGAATCCGCCTGCCGGCGCAAGGACCTCGACGATCCGCTGTCGATTCGCAGCCTCAAGCGCATCGCCGCCGACAACGATACCGGCTTGTGGCGCAAGCATTCGATTCAGTTGCCAACTTCCGGCAAGAAGGCCGCCGTGGTCGGTGCCGGGCCGGGCGGACTGACCGCCGCCTACTATCTGGCAAAGAAGGGTCATGCCGTCACCGTGTTCGACGCGCTGCCGGCGGCCGGCGGCATGGCGCGCTACGGCATTCCGTCATATCGCGTGCCGCTGGACGTCATTGACGGCGAAGTGGCCGAAGTGGAAAAACTGGGCGTGGCATTCAAGTTCAATACCCGTGTCGAAAGCGTCGACGACTTGTTGGCGCAGGGGTTTGATACCGCTTTTCTGGCCATCGGTGCGCAAAGCGGCGATGCGCTGGGCATTCCGGGCGACAGGCTGCCGAACGTGGTCGATAGCCCGAGCTTCCTGCGGGCCGCAACACTGGGCAAGATCGGCAGCCCCGAGAGTGGCATCGTCATCGGCAAGCGCGTGGCGGTGATCGGCGGCGGCAACGTGGCGACCGACAATGCCCGTTCGGCCAAGCGTCTGGGCGCGGAAGTGGTCGACATGGTGTATCGCCGTACCCGTGAGGAAATGCCAGCGCGCGACGATGAAGTGCAGGGCTGCATCGAAGAACAGGTGAATTTCCGTTTCCTGCTGGCGCCGAAGAAAATCGAACTCAATGACAGCGGCAGTTCGCGCCTCAGGATCACCTACGTCAAAATGGAACTAGGCGAACCGGATGCCTCCGGACGTCGCCGGCCGATGGAAGTGGCGGGGAGCGAATTCACCGAAGATGTCGACCTGGTGATTTCCGCCATCGGTCAGCGCCCCGAGGAGATTTCCGGTTTTGGCGTGCAACTGGCCAAGAATTCCCGCGTCCAGGTGCGCGAAGACAGCATGTTGACCAGCCGCCCCGGCGTCTATGCCGGCGGCGACTGCGTGCTCGGGCCATCGACCCTGATCGAATCGGTCGCGCAGGGCCGCAAGGCGGCCGCCGCGATGGACGCCTACCTGGGTGGCGACGGCAACATCGAGGAAAAGCTGCTACCGGACTGGGACACTGATCCGCATATCGGACGAGAGGATGGCTTCAACACGAAAAAGCGCCAGCACCCGACCTTCATCGATCCCGCCAAGCGCAACAACTGGGACGAAGTCGAACTCGGCTTTGACGATGCGACGGCGCGCGCCGAAGCCTTGCGCTGCCTCAAGTGCAACCTCGCGGCGAAGATCGAGGACATGGTGCTGCCGCCAGAAGCCTGGCTGGAATTCAATGCTGAAAATGTCGCCGGCGTGCCGACCGACTCCTGCGTATTCCAGTTGCTCGACGCCGACAAGAAAGTGCTGCTGATCAAGGGCGTCGAGAACCTGCGCGAAGGCCTCGAAGCCATGCTCGACAAGGCCGACATCGCCAAGTACTTCGTCTTCGAGGATGCGCCCTTCTTCAGCCAGCGCGAGAACCAGCTGGTGCAGGCCTACATGCAGCAATACGGCGGCATGCCACCGGGGGTGGGTGCCGACGAAATGGATGATCTCTTCTAGGCGAGCATCATGGGACAGGTGATCGATTTCTGGACAGCGCGGGAGTATCGTCCGGCGCCAGCGCAAGACACGAAATGTCGCTGCGGGATTTGCGGCGCCGATCTATGGCATATCAGCAAGTCGGGTGAAGTCTGCTGTGCGGATTGCGATACGGTCTGTCCCTATCGTTTCCAGGAGGGTAGCGCAGGCAAGGGCGGGCAGGACCGGCGACAGGCCGTCTGCACGCTGGCGGACGCGGGCAAGACCGGCGACATCGATTAATCGGCAGCAATCGGGAATTCAAGAGGAAGACATTCATGGCAGATTTCAAGTTCATCTCGTACGAAGACCAGGGCGATACGCTGCGCCTGGCCATCAACCGGCCGCCTTACAACGTGCTCGACATCGCCACCATGGAAGAGATGAATACCGCGCTCGACATGGCGATGGAGAACACCACGGCCAAGGTTCTGGTGATCGCCGGCAATGGCGACAAGACCTTTTCGTCGGGCGTCGATGTGGTCGACCATACGCCGGACAAGGTGGTGAA
>CAMBRI010000106.1 GCA_945870205.1 Sulfuritalea hydrogenivorans sk43H
CCCTGGTTCTTCAGCGAGGGGAAGATCGCCTCGACCATTTTCACCGACCCGCAGGCATAGATTTCCTTGCCCGCGAGATCGGGGAAGTCGGCCAGTATCGCTTCGTGCACCAGGCCGGTGCGACCCTGCCAGTTGTCCTCCGGCGCGGCGTCCGAGAGCACCGGGATGAAATGGAAATTCTCATGATCGCGTGCCCAGCCCACCGGCAGGTCGGGCAGGTAGAGGTCGGCCAGTTTGCGCACGCCCCAGTAAAGATAGATCGGTCGCTTGAGGCCGCGCTGGAAGGCATCCTCGACCATGCTCTTGACCGGCGCGAAGCCCGTGGCGCCGGCAACGAAGACGATCGGGCGCTCGGATTCGCGCAAGGCGAAATCGCCCAGCGGGCCTTCGAACTTGACCGCGTCGCCGACCTTCATCTGCTCGAAGACATGCGTGGTGAAGCGGCCATTCGGCATCAGGCGGATTTGCAGTTCGATCAGGTCAGGCTGGTGCGGCGGATTGGCGAAGGAGAAGGCGCGGTGCTGGCCATCGTCGAGCACGATGTTGATGTACTGGCCGGCCTTGAACGGGATCTGCTGGCCCTGCGGCAGCTTGAGCATGACGCGCATGACGTCATGGCTCAGCTTTTCCATGCTCAGCACATGCGCCGTGTATTGGCGAATCGCGGCGGGTGCCGCTGATGATTCATACTCGATCTCGACGTCGCCCAAAGCGGTGGCGCAGCACAGCAGCACCTTGCCGGCGGCGAGTTCTTCGGCCGAAAGTGCGCTCGGCTGATAGAGACCGGGATCGACCTTGCCGGAGAGCACGGTGCATTTGCACTGGCCGCAGCCTCCGTTGCGGCATTCGTAGGGCAGGTTGATCTCCTGGCGCAGGCCGGCGTCGAGCAGGGTTTCGTCGAAACGGATGGCGACGGCCCGGTGATCGGGACGGAAGGTCACCGTGGCCTCCGCCTTGGCTGCGCCCATGCGCTTGGGTGGCAGCCAGGGGGCGAGGAAGAGCAGCAGCGTCAGACCGACGATGCCGAACCACAGATACATCGGATTGACGACGTAGACCAGCGCCAGCACCGGCATCTGGAACCAGTCGAAGGCGATGTTGGTCGGCACCACCAGCATGTCGGCTTCGCCGCCCTGGCTCAGTACAGGCTTGACCAGTGCCAGCACGATGAACATCAGGGTGAAGGCAATCGCAATTTCGCGCGGCGGGTTGATGTGGGCGCGCGGCACGCGCTGTACATGTACCCAGGCCACCACGCCGGCGATCAGCGGGGCGCCGAGGTGGATGAAGGCAAGCAGGGTGAACAGCCGGCTGGTGACGTTGTCCTGGTAGATGAAGTTGCGGATCAGGGTGCCGTTGAACATTGGCAGCACGTCGAACCATTCGGCGGTGGCCACCACGACGAACTGCGCCAGCTTGTCCCACACCAGCATGAAGCCGTTCAGCCCCGAGATATATACCAGCCAGATCAGCGCAATGCCGGTGGCCCAGGAAAACCAGCGGAAGCCGCGGTAGCGGTCGTAGGCGAAGTGCCGCAGCATGTGCAGCAGCATGGTCAGGATCATGCCGTCGGTGGCGTAGCGATGAATGCTGCGCATGATGCCGCCGGCCCACCACTGATTGTGCGTGATCCGTTCCACCGATTCGTAGGCATCATGCACCGCCGTATCGGCAAAGATGTAGAGATAGATGCCGGTGCCGATCAGCAGCCAGAACTGCCAGAAGCTGATGGTACCGAGGTGATAGAAGGGATTGATCTTCTCGCCAAAGGCGTGGTTGAAGAGGTTCTCGGCGCGCATGAAAAACCAGCGCAGGAGCTTTTGCAGGAGGGTCAGCATGATCTTTGTCCGTGCAGATGGATGGTGTGCATCGTCATGAAGGGCCGGTTCATTTCGCGTCGGCCGACTGGAAGAACAGGCCGCCCCTGTCCGGGTTGAAGTCGATCACCAGGATCTGCGCCGGCTTCAGCGTGACTTTCGCTTCCTTGACGAAATTGAAGTCGGGGTTGAGCACCAGGTTGTCGTTCATCTTCACGGCAAGCTGGTAAGTGCCGGCCTTGACCTCGAAGCGCTTGTAGACGGTCGAGATGCCATCTTTCGACAGGCCGGTGGGATGCATCACGGTGTCGAACATTGGCTTGCCGTCGAGTTCCAGCACCAGCTTGATGTCGGAGCGACCGCGCGGGCAATCCAGCGGTGCCCGCATGTTGGGCGGCAGTTTGGCGAGTTCTTCGGGTGTGCGCTTGCGACACTCACGACCGCCGAGGTGGCTCATCGACAGCTTGATCAGGGCCACGTCGTCCGGAATCTGCTTATAGGTGGGCGCGGTCGCAAAGTAGCCGATGAAGGCGGCGAAAGCGCCGTACAGAATGATCTGGCCGACGATGGCGGCGGGTTTAGGCATGATGGCTCTTCCTTGTGTAGGCGGGTGGCCTGGTGGCATTCGATTGGGTTTCGAGGCGGTTCCTGAATTCGACGACCGCAGCGACAAGCTGCTTGCCATCGCCACGGGATGCGTCGATCAACTGCAGGCGGTCCAGGGGAACGAGATTGCGCAAATGCGGTTCACGTTGGCGGGCAAGGCGCGCATGCGTCCATTCCATGCCGAGGCGGAAATCGCAGCCGCCTTCGCGGCAGCCGCTGATGACGACGCCATCGATGCCGCTGCGCAGCGCATATTCAATGAAGGAGGGCGGCAGCATGCCGGTGCAGATAAGACTCAGCGTGGCCGTATCCCGGGCGGCCAGCGCACTGACGTCGGCGCCTTGATCGCAGCCGAAGACGACGAGTTTGGTCTTGCCCTCCAGCTTTTCCAGCTTTGCTTCGAGCTGCTGGCGCAGGACGTCGACCGGCTGCTGCGGCATGTCGATGCCCGTCACCAGCCTTTCCTGGCTGCGGAAGGGTGTCGAGGAGGGACAGGCCCCGGCGCAGATGCCGCAGCCGGCACAGTGGTCGGCGTCGACTATGGCGATCTTGTGGTTCGGCTTGTCCGGGTGCGGCGCCATGGTGATCGCCTCGTAGGGGCAATCGACGTGGCAGCGGCTGCAGCCGTTGCAGTTGGCGGCATCGACCACGGCGATCGGCGCCGCGGCCGGGTGCGGCAGGAAGGGCAGGGCGAAGAGCAGGATGGTGGTGCCGAAAATCAGCGCCCACACGGCCGCCGGCGAGCTGATGTCGGTCAGCGGGTGGAGGAACAGGATGAACCAGTCCACCGGAACATTGGCCGGCACCAATGCCAGATCGGCAGGCAGTTCGCTTTGCGCCGGTTTGAGTACGGACAAGGCCAGAAAACTGAGCAGGACACCCAGCATGAGTCGCCGCGATGGCAGGTAATCCACCCGGCTGATGCGATTGACATGGGCCCAGAGGCCGAGGATCAGCATCAGCGGAATGCCGATGTGGATGAACACCAGCACGGTGAAGAAGCGATCGTTGATCGAATCGGGCGCGAGGAAATTGCGTGCCGCCGGCTCGCTGAAAATCGGCAGCCAGTCGAGCAGTTCGGTGGTGGCGATGGCAGAGAACTGGGCCAGGCGGTCCCAGACGATCCAGTAGCCGCCGATGCCCGAGATATAAGCAAGCCAGATCAGCGGCACGCCGGTGACCCAGGAATAGAGGCGGAAGCCATGGTAGCGGCCATAGGCCCATTCGCGCAGCAGGTGCAGCATCATCACCAGCACGAAGGCGTCGGAGGCGTAGCGATGCAGGCTACGAATTATGCCGCCCAGGTACCACTGCTGCTGCGAAAGGTAGCCGATCGAGCGGTAGACGCCCTCGATACTGGTGTCCAGAACGGTGTAGAGGTAGAGCCCGGTGGCGACCAGTATCCAGAGGAAGTACAGGCCCAGCGCGCCCAGATGGCGCAGCGGGTTGTCGGCACCACCGAAGGACGCATCGAAGAAATTCTCGCTGCGTTCGAAGAGGGATTGCGCACTGTTGCGCATTGCTGCGTGCATGCTCGCCTTGGGGGTCAGTAACGTCGGTACTGATTGTGAAACGGCCGACTATTAGCGGTTGATGATATTCAAATCGGAAGCTTTCCGACTTGACTCGAATCAACCCGATTGAATCTTCTCGTCCCGGCGTTTGCGCATGAAGCTCCAGGCGACCCAGCCCATGAAAAACATGAAGCTGATGAAGCCTGCGATCTCGAAATACAGGGCATAGTTGGTGCGGTACCTGCCGCTGATCGGGTCATACACCGAGCAGATGATGCGCACCCGGTCGACCAGTTCGGCGAGTGTGCTGGTCTGCGGCGGGATCGGGGCGCCGGTGATCATCGCCTTGAGCGGTTCGGCGAGATCCTGGGCGGTAAAGCTCTGGCCGTAGATCTGGCGATAGATCCTGCCTTCGGCGTCGACCAGGGTGATCTGGTTCATGTGGTCGAAGCCGGCGGTGGTGGCGACATAGCTGAAGCCGAAGTTTTGCGTCAGTTCGTCGACGATAGATGCGGCCGGGCTGAGAAATTCCCAGTTGGGCAGATGGATGCCGTGCTGGGTGGCGAAGTCCTTCATCGCCTGCGGCGAGTCGAAAGGCTGGTTGAAGCCGATGCTGATGATGTTGAAGCGATCGGCACCCAGCATGCCGACGGTATTTTCAACCGCCTTTTGCAGGTTTTTCGTGGTGGTGGGGCAGACCTGGAAGCAGGCGGTGTAGACAAAGCTGACCAGCAGGGGTTTGCCCCGGTATCTGGTCAGCGGCGTCGGGCGCCCCTGGCGGTCGAGCAGCACATGGTCGCCCACGGGTTTGCCGACGACACTTTGCGAGAGTTGCAGCGCGGCCGTTTCGTCCAGCGTGGTCAAGGCCAGCCCGGTGCGGGCGCCCTGGGGCTGCTGGCTGAGTTTTGGCTCCGCTGGCTTGTCGGCGGCCGGCGTCTGCGTTGCCGACAGCAACAACATGGCGGCTGCGAACGCAGCGCGAAAATAAGAGCAGGTCACGGTGGCAGACGCGAGCCTAGAAGCGGGCGTCGATGATTGCAGCAGTCAGTACCAGAGTCAGTTGAGCCAGCGAGGCATGGAAGCAGGTCATGGCGGTGGCACGGTTGGTATCCTGCACCAGACGCCAGGCCTTCTGGATGAACAGGAAGCCGCCGATCGCGGCACCGGCGAAGTAGATGGCGCCGAGGCCGAAGGTCAGCGGCAGCATCGAGGCGGCGACCAGCAGCAGGGTGCTGCCGAAGATCGCCTTGGCCGCGCGCTGGTCACCGACCACCACCGGCAGCATGGGCACGCCTGCTGCGGCGTAGTCGTCGCGGTAGGCGATGGCCAGGCTCCAGAAGTGCGGCGGCGTCCACAGGAAGAGGACGAGGGCCAGTGTCAGGGGTACGGCGCCGACATGCGGATCGGCGGCTGTGGCACCCGCCAGCACGGCCCAGCTGCCGGCCAGTCCGCCGAAGACGATGTTGAGCCAGGTGCGGCGCTTGAGCCATACCGTATAGACGATGGCATAGAAGAAGGCGCCAAGGAAGGTGAACAGCGCCGACCAGGCATTCAGCGCGATCCATGCGGCGGCGACCGACAGGCCCATCAGGCCAAAGATCACGACCAGCCAGATGGGCCCGTGCTTGACCTCGCCGGTGGCGAAGGGGCGGTTCTTGGTGCGCGACATCAGGGGATCGGTGTCGTGCTCGTAGTACTGGTTGAAGGCGCCCGCGCTGGCCGAGGAAACCAGCACAGCGAGGGTCAGCACGACGAGTTGCAGCGCGCTCAGGCTCGGGCCGGAACTGACGGCGAGTCCCGCCAGTGCAGTGAAGGTGATGACCACGCCGATGCGCAGCTTGAACACGCCGGCGATGGCGCGCAAGCTGAGTCCGGAGGATTTGGTGCTGGGCAGCGTCGATTCCATGGGTGTTTTTTTTGGGGCGTCGAAGTATCTATTTTAGCCGGCGTAACCTGCTTGAATCGGGCCTGGATGCCAAGCCCGATTCAGGCAGGTTCCCCGCGCCGAAGCGCGGGGAACCTGTTCAGTCTTTACTTAACTCAGACCCCAGACTTCGGACAGGTACTTCCAGTTCACGAAGTAGTAGAGGACGAAGCAGACCAGCAGCGTGATGGCCAGAACCACCGTGCCCGGTACGTTGGTGTGCTCGGCACTGCCGGTGCCGGAAGCCGCAGCGGCAGCGGATTGGTCCGGAATCGGCACGGTCTTGTCGGAGGTCGGGCCGCCGTCGAGCTTCTTGCCGAACAGCAGCGAACCGACCACCAGCAGGATCCACAGGCCGCCACCGATGACTGCGATCACGCCGAAGATGCCGGTGAGACCCATCATCAGGTAAGCCGCGCCTGGCCATTCATACTGGAAGGGCGCACCCGAGAAGGCCATGTCCCAGTGACGACGGGAGACACCGAGGGTACCGGCGCCCATCATTACCAGCGACAGCACGATCATGGAGAGACCGTACAGGTAGGGCTGGATCTGGCACAGCTTCGGGAAGATCATTTCGCGCTTGAACAGAGTCGGCACCAGCAGGTAGGTGATCGACATGAAGGCGAGCGTGGTGCCGACGACGACCGTGGCGTGGAAATGGCCCGGGACGTAGAAGGTGTTGTGCATCAGCATGTTGATCTGTTCCGTACCGAGCACGACGCCGGAGATGCCGCCGATGAAGCCGAAGCCGACCAGCGAGATGAACATGCCCGAGAACATCGGGTTGCCCCACGGTGCCTTGCGCAGCCACTCGAACAGGCCGTTGTTGAAGCCCTTCTTGCGCTGTGCCGCTTCGATTGCACCCGGAACCGTGAAGCCGTGGATCATCGAGGCCAGTACCGCGAAGTACATGAAGTAGGACGTGTTCAATACCTTCCACTCGGCGCTCATGCCCGGGTCGGACAGCAGGTGGTGCGCGCTGGCCAGTTGCAGGAACAGGATGTAGAGCAGGAAGGCGAAGCGCGAGACTTTTTCCGACAGCGGCTTGGCGCCGAAGGCGACGGCAGCGACCAGATACCAGATCGAGACGTGAGCCGCGACGTTGATCTGCTGCGAGGAGTGACCCAGCGCCCACCACACCATGCGATACAACTGGGCGTCGATTTCCTTGATCCAGCCCATCGACCAGAAGAAGGTCGGGATCAGGATCGCGGCACCCGAAGCGATGGTGAATACCGCGATGATCGCGGCAGTCAGGGCGCCGAAAGTCACCAGCGGCAGTGAGCCGGTGTAAGTCTTCTCACGTTTGGCGACCACCAGCGTGCCGAAGAACACGCCGGAACCGATCAGCGCACCCACGGCAAACAGGATGATGCCCAGGTAGAAGTGCGGCGCGGCCTGCATCGGCACGTAGGAGGTGAACATCACGGAGGACTCGCCCTGGAAGATGGCGACGTTGGTCATGATGCCGCCCACAACCATCAGCCAGAACTGCACCCAGCCCAGCCAGGGCGTGGCGATTCGACAGCGCAGCAGGGTCGATGAGGCGAAGTAGAGCACCGCCATTTCGAAGAAGATGATCCACAGGATCAGCATGTCGATGCCGTGGGCCGTCAGGATCAGGTAGAACTGGTCGGCCGGCAGCAGCTTGATGGCCGGCCAGCGGGTCAGGATCACCAGGAGGGCGGTGATGCCGCCCACCAGCAGCCAGAGCACGCCGGCTACGGCGTTCCAGCGCATCAGTTTGTCGGCATCGAGGTCGAACTGCAGCCCGGTGCGCGGACAGGTACGGTAAGTAGTTGCCATCTGTTATCCCCTTATTTCACGTAAATACGGCCAAGCATCGTGTGGTGCCCGATGCCGCAGTATTCATTGCAGACGATGGCATAGGTGCCGGCCTTGGTCGGCGTCATCTTGACCACATGCTCATAGCCGGGAATGACCTGGATATTGATGTTGGTCGGCTGCAACGAGAAGCCGTGGTTGTAATCGACTGCCGACAGGTGGATCTTGTAGGTCTTGCCGGCTTCCAGTTCCAGAATCGGATACCAGGACCACAGGCGGGCCAGCAGGAAAGCCTCGCCCTTGGCATTGGGCTTGACCACCGGAATCTTCTGGTCGGTCTCGGTACGGATGGTGTTTTCCTTGACGAAGGCTTCCGTCTTGGCGGTAAACATTTCCGTGGTGGTCTTGTAAACCTCGTTCGAGAGGTTCTGCTTACCGTTGATGTGCCAATAGACCATCATGACGAACATGATCATGGCCCAGACGAAGGCGATACCGATCCAGGCCCACTCTTGGCCGGCGATCGGCTGTTTCCACCACAACCGCTCTGCTGGCGGCAGGATTGCACTCATAAATTTCTCCCTGATTGACTGAAATGCTTACTTGGCGAGCGGGACGCTCATGATGTCGATGATGCCCCACAGGATGTAAATGACACCGGGAGACGCTACCCCCAGGAACAGGAGCAGGAAGTGGTTGTCCAGCAACTTCTGCATGAATGGAACGTCGTCGTCGTTGTTATTCGCCATGTTTCTGCCCTCTAACGGTTGGCGCGCTGCAGCGCGCGGTTGAATCGAACTACGGGGAATCTCGTGAGGGCGAAGATAGCCCGAGGAGGGGAGTCGGGTAATTGATTCAGGACAAGAATCCGGCGCATCGGCGCGCTATTCCGTGTTGCGCTGCGACAAATCGTCGCAGGAATTTCGCCCCAGGCTATGCCACGGAATCAGCGTGCGCGGCGAAGATGCATCAGGCGCTGATACCTGCGTCCCAGTGCGGCTGGCCCTCGAAGCGCTGCACTAGGAAATCAAGCAGGGTGCGCAGCGTTGCCGGAACGTGCTGGCGCGACAGATAGACGCCCCAGATGGTCAGTTCCGGCGGCTGCCAGTCCGACAGCAGTTGCACCAATTCGCCGGCGCGGATCAGGGGGCCGGCAAGATAGGTGGGCTGCAGCGCGATGCCGGCGCCGACACGAGCGGCCTGGGTCAGCACCGTCGCTTCGTTGGCGCTGAGATTGCCGCCGACCGGCACGCTGGTTTCCTCGCCGCCGGCGTTGAAGCGCCACTCGCTCTTGCCGAAGCGCGAATAGGTCAGACAGTTGTGTTCTGCCAGGTCGGCGGGGCGCCGAGGGATTCCGCGGCTTGCCAGGTAGGCCGGAGACGCGCATACGACCGAGCGGCAGGGCGCGATGCGCCGCGCCACGAGATTGGGATCGAGTTCCCCGGAAATGCGCACGGCGAGGTCTACCCGGTCCTCGATCAGATTGACGGCGCGGTCGATCATCAGGAGATCCACCGACACCTCGGGATAGAGCGCCAAATACTCGGCGATGGCGGCCGCGAGATGGGCCATGCCGAAGGACATGCTGGTCGTCACCCGCAACTGCCCGCGCGGGGCGCGGTCGCGCTCGCCCGAGCGCTCCTGCATTTCGGCCGAGAGTTCCAGCATCTGCCTGGATTGCGTGAGAAACACCTCGCCGGCTTCGGTCAGCGAGATGCGCCGGGTGGAGCGTTGCAGCAGGCGCGTCTGCAGCCAGGATTCCAGCGCGGCGACATGGCGCGTGACCATGACGCGGCTCATATCCAGATGCTCGGCGGCGGCGGTAAAGCTGCCGCGCCGGGCGACTTCGGCAAATACCCGCATGGCCGCGAGTCGGTCCATATGCTCAGAATATGAAATAAAGAAGCGCATATTGAGCTATTTATCTGAACCAATCAACTCAATACAGTGCATTCCACGCCCACCCATAACCTGGAGCACACATCATGAAATCCCTGATCCGCATATTCGTTCCCGCCATCCTGTCGCTCGGCGTCGTCGCCGGCGATGCCGCCGCACAGACGCCGCCGCTTGCGCTGCAGGTCTATAACGCCGAAGGCAGCAGCTTCCATGTCAATGCCACGCTGGTTAGCGGCAAGACCGAGGCCGTGCTGCTCGACACAGGCTTCACCCGCGCCGATGCCTATCGCATCGCGGCGATGGTGCTGGACAGCAAAAAGACCCTGAAGACCATTTACATCAGCCAGGCCGATCCGGATCTCTACTTTGG
Organism: Sulfuritalea hydrogenivorans sk43H; assembly: GCA_945870205.1. Classification (GTDB taxonomy): domain Bacteria; phylum Pseudomonadota; class Gammaproteobacteria; order Burkholderiales; family Rhodocyclaceae; genus Sulfuritalea; species Sulfuritalea hydrogenivorans_A. Next base: position 9,919 of record CAMBRI010000106.1, read on the forward strand.
CGCCGAGGTGCTGCAGCAGATCTTTCCCGAAGCGAAGCTGCTGGCCAGCGCGCCGACGGTGAAGAAGATCCAGGCCACGCTGGCGACCAAGCTCCAGGTCTGGGGGCCGCGCCTGGGCGCAAACGCGCCGAAGCAGGTGCCGATCCCCGACGTCATGAGCGGCAGCACGATTTCGCTCGAAGGACAGACGCTGGAAGTCCGCGGACTGGAGGACTCGCTGCCGCATCGCAGCTTTGTCTGGATCCCGTCGATCAAGGCCGTCGCCGGTGGCGTCAACGTCTTCGCCGGCCTGCATGGATGGACCGCCGACACCCAGTCCGCCCAGGAGCGCGCCGACTGGAGCAAGAAGCTGGCGGCAATGGCGGCACAGCAGCCTGAGACGGTGATCCCCGGACACATGCTGCCCGGCCAGCAGCGCGACGCCAGCCAGATCGCCTACACCCAGGCCTACCTGGCGCGCTTCGAGGGCGAGCTGGGCCAGGCGCCGAACGCCGCGGCCCTGATCGCGGCGATGAAGTCGGCCTATCCGGATGCCGGACTGGCCGTGGCGCTGGACATCGGTGCCAAGGTTAACAAGGGCGAGATGAAGTGGTAAGGTCCGTCGCTCTTCCTGCCCAAACAATCCATCAGGAGTCACTCATGAAATCCGCACTCGACCAGACCGCGCTTGACCAGATTTTCCGCGAGGCGCATACCTTCAACAAATTCACCGACCAGGCCGTGAGCGAACAGACGGTTCGCGAGCTTTACGAACTGCTGAAGTGGGGGCCGACCTCGATGAACGCACAACCCGGCCGCTATCTTTTCGTGCACAGCGCGGCGGCGCGGGAGCGGCTGGTTCCGGCCATGATCGCCGCCAATGCGGAGAAGACCCGCCAGGCGCCGCTGACCGTGATCGTCGCCATGGACACGCAGTTCCACGACCACCTGCCGACGCAGTTCAAGGCCTACGACGCGCGACCGATGTTTGCCGGCAATGCGCCGCTGGTTGAGGCCACCGCCTTCCGCAACAGCTCGCTGCAAGGCGCCTACCTGATGCTCGCTGCGCGTGCGTTGGGTCTGGACTGCGGGGCAATGAGCGGCTTCGATGCAGCCAGGGTGGACGCCGAGTTCTTCCCCGACGGGCACTGGAAGTCCAATTTCATTGTCAACATGGGCTACGGCCTGGAGGCGGGCGGCCACTACCCACGTGGCCCACGCCTGGTCTTCGACGAGGTGGCGCGCATCGTCTAACCGGATCGCCGGCGCTAGGCGGAGTTCTGGGCTTCCAGCCAGTAGGCCAGGCCTTGGGCATTGAGCTCCAGGTCGAGGTGCCAGATGTCGAGGATTTCGGCGTCGTTGAGGCGGCAGCCGTGGCGGTGCGCTTCGTCGAGCAGCAGGCGGGTCAGGCCGTCGCGGATGAAGGCGTTCTTGTCGACCTCGACGCTGGAGGCCAGCGCGATTTCGACATAGCGGTCGAGCAGGCGCAACACCTTGCGGCCAAGTTCCTCGGGCGGCGCCAGCCGGCTGAAATGGGTCAGGTAGACCGCATCGGGCTTGAAAGACAGCATGCGCTCGATGGAGGCGCGCATCTCGTCCGGGTCGAACTGGATCGGGCTCGACGAGGGGAAGATCAGCGGACGGCCGTCGACATCGAGCTCGCGGTAGGAAATGCCGAAGGTATCGCCGGTGAAAATGCCGCTGCTCTGGCGGTCGACGATGGCGATGTGGTGCTTCGCGTGGCCCGGTGAGTCGATGCAGAGCAATTCGCGGGAGCCGAGCCTGAGTAACGTGTTGTCGTGGGCTTCGATGATGCGGCTGGCCGGGATTGGCAACAGCTGGCCGTACATTTTCCGCGCGCGTTCCTGGCCATAGACACCCTCGACGCCGGCCATCAGCTTGGTCGGTTCGATCATGTGCCGCGCCCCGCGCGGATGCACTACCAGTCTGGCGTTGGGAAAGGCCTCCATCATCACCCCGGCGCCGCCCGCATGGTCTAGGTGGATGTGGGTCAGGATCACGTAATCCACCGATTCCGGCCCGAGGCCGCGTTCTTCCAGAGCCGCCAGCGCCTGCGGCATGACCTCGAAGTTGGCGGTATCCACGAAGGCAATACGGCCCTCGCTTTCGATCATGTGGATAGCGGCCAAGAGCGGCCGCATGTAGCCGGCATCGAATGCGTAGATGCCATTGTGGTAGTCGATCAACAAGAGGCTCTCCCCGCAACGCCCTCGCCCCGAGAGGGCATATGCCATAACGTAACCGTGCCGATCCATGGCTCCCTCCCCTTCAAGGGGAGGGCTGGGGAGGGGATGGGGGAGGAACTTGCCAAGTTAGTGCACATGCCCGGCTTTGCGCGCCGCGCGAATCAGCGCCGCGCCGCGTTCGGCAATCATCACCGTCGGTGCATTGGTGTTGCCCGAGGTGATGGTTGGCATGATCGAGGCATCGACCACGCGCAGGCGGCCGATCCCGCGCACGCGCAGCTCGGAGTCGACCACCGCGTTCGGGTCGGAGGCTGAGCCCATGGCGCAGGTGCAGGTCGGATGGAAGATGGTGGTGCCGATGTCGCCGGCGGCCTGCGCCAGTTCCTCATCGCTCTGCTTCTGCGCGCCGGGCTGGTGTTCCTCGGGCCGGTAGGGCGCCATGGCCGGCTGCGCGACGATATTGCGTGTCAGGCGCAGGGCGCGCGCCGCGACCTGGCGGTCGTTGTCGGTGGACAGGTAGTGCGGCGCGATGATAGGTGCCGTGGCGGGGTCGCGGTCGCGGATGTGCACCACGCCGCGCGACGTAGGGCGCAGATTGCAGACGCTGGCTGTGAAGGCCGGGAAGGGATGCAGCGGGTCGCCGAATTTTTCCAGGGATAGGGGTTGCACGTGAAATTCGAGGTCGGGTGTGGCCACCTCGGGCGAGGAATGGAAGAAGCCGCCCAGCTGGCTCGGCGCCATCGACAGCGGCCCGGAGCGGAACAGCGCATATTCGAGCGCCATCATGGCCTTTCCCCACAGGCTGTTGGCGCGCTGGTTGAGCGTGGTGATGCCATGCACCTTGAAGATCATGCGCAGTTGCAGGTGGTCCTGCAGGTTGCCGCCGACGCCGGGCAATTCATGCACCAGCGGCACGCCGCGTTGTTGCAGCAAGTCGGCGGGGCCTAGCCCTGAGCGTTGCAGGATCATCGGCGAGCCGATCGCGCCGGCGGTGAGCAGGGTCTCGATGCGCGCCGTGACGCGATGCGGCACAC
>CAMBRI010000107.1 GCA_945870205.1 Sulfuritalea hydrogenivorans sk43H
CAGGACGAGGGCGGCCACGGCCTCTACCTCTATGCCGCGGCCGAGACCCTGGGCACCAGTCGCGACCAGATGCTCGACGCCCTTCATACGGGCAAGGCCAAGTACAGTTCGATCTTCAACTACCCGACCCTGACCTGGGCCGACGTCGGCGCCATAGGCTGGCTGGTCGACGGTGCGGCGATCATGAACCAGGTGCCGATCTGCCGCTGTTCCTTTGCGCCCTATGCACGTGCCATGGTGCGCATCTGCCGCGAGGAGAGCTTCCACCAGCGGCAGGGCTTCGACAGCCTGCTGGTGATGATGAAGCAGGGCACCGATGCGCAGCGGGCCATGGTGCAGGAAGCGGTGAATCGCTGGTGGTGGCCTTGCCTGATGATGTTCGGCCCGCCCGACGACCAGAGCCCGAATTCGGCGCAGGGCATGCGCTGGGGCATCAAGCGCGTCAGCAACGACACCCTGCGCCAGAAGTTCGTCGATGCCGCCGTGCAGCAGGCGGAGGTACTCGGGGTTTCTTTCCCCGATCCGGACCTGCGCTGGAACGAGAAAAGTCAGCACTGGGACTACGGCGCCATTGACTGGGCCGAGTTCTGGGGCGTGGTCGGCGGCGAGGGCCCCTGCAATCGCGAACGACTTGCGGCAAGGGTCAAGGCTTGGGAAGACGGCGAATGGGTGCGCGAGGCGGCACTGGCCCATGCACGCAAGGAAACACTAAAGGAGGCAGCATGACTACCAATACCGAGTGGCCGCTGTGGGAAGTCTTCGTCCGGACGAAAGCCGGACTCGACCACAAGCACTGCGGCAGCCTGCACGCCGCCGACCCCAAGATGGCGGTGCAGATGGCGCGCGACGTGTATACCCGGCGCCAGGAAGGCAGCAGCGTCTGGGTGGTGCGCTCGGACCAGATCGTCGCCAGCGACCCAAGTGACAAGGACATGTACTTCGATCCCGCCGAGGACAAGGTGTACCGTCATCCCACCTTCTACAAGCTGCCGGATTCGGTAGATCACATGTGAGGTGCTGCCGATGAACGCCTCGATCAAGATTTCTGCCGCGCCCGAGTTGGCCTACCTGCTGCGCCTTTCCGACACCTGCCTGATCCTCGGCCAGCGGCTGGGCGAGTGGTGCGGCCATGCGCCCATCCTCGAAGAGGATATCGCGCTGTCCAACATGGCGCTTGACCTGATCGGTCAGTCGCGCGCGCTACTCACGCTGGCCGGCCAGCGCAGCGGCGAGGGCTATGACGAAGATCAACTCGCCTTCCTGCGCGACGAAATCGACTACCGCAACCCGACCCTGGCCGAACTGCCGCGCGGCGACTTTGCCTTCACCGTGCTGCGCAATACCGTCCTCGCTACCTGGCTCAAGCTGATGTGGGAGCGGCTGCGTGATTCGAGTGATGCCGAGCTCGCCGCCATCGCCGGCAAGGCCCTGAAGGAAGCACGTTACCACCAGCAGCATGCCGCCGACTGGGCGGTGCGCCTTGGCGACGGCACTGACGAATCGCGCCACCGCTGCGAGGCGGCACTGGCGCAGATCTGGCTCTACACCCCCGAACTGTTCGAGGATGACGCGGTCGACGCAGAGGCCGTCGCCGCCGGCCTCGGCCCGGCCTGGTCGGAATTGCGCGAAGCCTGGCTGGCAGAGATGGGCGAGATCCTCGGCGAGGCGACGCTCACCATGCCTGGCGCGACGGCTTTCCGCAGCACGGGCAAACGTGGGCTGCACAGCGAGCACATGGGTTACCTGCTGGCCGAGATGCAGCACCTGCAGCGCAGCTATCCCGGTGGCGCGTGGTGATGCTTAGCGCCGCTTCGCGCACAGACAGCGCCTGGGCAGTCCTCAACGAGGTGCTCGACCCCGAAGTGCCGGCGCTGTCGGTGGTCGATCTGGGCCTGGTGCGCGAGGTAATCGAGCATGACGATGGACTGGAGATCGTGCTGACGCCGACCTATAGCGGCTGCCCGGCCACCGAGGTCATCGAAAAGAGCGTGATCGATGCCGTTGAGGCCGCCGGGCTCGGTCCATCACGCGTGACCATGCGCCGTGCTCCGGCCTGGAGCAGCGACTGGATCAGCGCCGAGGGCAAGCGTAAATTGCTCGAGTACGGCATCGCGCCGCCCGGTCCGGCGCTCGCCGATGGCGCTGTGCCGATCCGCATCGTCGGTCGTCGCCAGGCCGCCGTACCCTGTCCGCGCTGCGCCAGTGCCCACACCGAGCGCCTCTCCGCCTTCGGTTCCACCGCCTGCAAGTCACTGCATCGCTGCCTCGATTGCCGCGAGCCCTTCGAACATTTCAAGCCAATCTGACCATGTCCACTTTGTTCCACGAACTGCGCGTGCGCAGCATCGAAGCTGACACCGCCGAGGCCACCGTCGTCAGCTTCGAGGTGCCGCCCGAACTGCGCTCCGTGTTCGGCTTCACCCAGGGCCAGTACCTGACTCTGCGCGCCAGGATTGATGGCCAGGACCTGCGCCGCTCCTACTCCATCTGCGCCGGCGTCGATGACGGCGAACTGCGTGTCGGCGTGCGCCGCGTCAAGGGCGGCGTGTTCTCCAATTGGATCAATGAGCATCTGCGCCCCGGCGACCGCATCAGCGCCATGGCGCCGCAGGGCCGCTTCTTCGTCCCCATCGAGCCGCAGGCGCGCCGCCACCACGTCGGCATCGCCGGCGGCAGCGGCATCACGCCTATCCTCTCGATCATGAAGACGGTGCTGGCGCGCGAACCGCTCTCCCGTTTCACGCTGATCTATGGCAACCGCATGCTGCGCTCGACGATGTTCAAGGAAGAGCTTGAAGACCTGAAGAACAAGTACATGACCCGGCTGTCCCTGCAGCATGTTTTTTCGGATGAGCCGACCGATTCGCCGCTCAACATGGGCGTGATGAACCGCGACAAGATCGGCGAGTTCCTCGCCAGCGTGGTGCCGGCGGCGAGCATCGACCATGTCTATGTTTGCGGCCCCTTCCAGATGAACGACGAAGCCGAAGCGGCGTTGCTGGCGGGCGGCGTCCCCAAGGCCGCCATCCACATCGAACGCTTCGGCGTCGCGCTACCGACCGGCACGCCGGTGGGTGCGGTGCTGCACGAAGCCCTGCCGGGCGACGCCGAGCAGGCGAAGGTCGTCATCATCCGCGACGGCATGCGGCGCGAGATCGACTTCCGCAAGGAGCAGCCCAGCATTCTCGACGCGGCTTCTGCGGCCGGGCTGGAAGTGCCCTTTTCCTGCACCTCGGGCGTCTGCGGCACCTGCCGTTGCAAGGTGATGGAGGGCCAGGTACGCATGGAGCGCAATTTCGCGCTGGACAAGGCCGAGGTCGCCGCGGGCTTCGTCCTCGCCTGCCAGGCCCATCCGCTGACGGAGCGCGTGGTGCTGTCCTTCGACGAGCGCTGATGTGCGGGACCTTGTGTCGGGGCTACAGGCTCCGGCCGGTTATACTGTGGCCCGCCAGGCTGGAATGCTTGGTCAATGCCAACCATATCCGGGAGTTTTTGATGAGGATTCATTCCTTTGTTTTTACCGCCATGCTTGCCACGCTGGGCCTGGCGGCTTTCAGTGCGTCCGCCGCAGAGCCGAAAGTACAGACAGTCGCCGCCCTGAATCAGGGCATGGCCGGCCTCGGTGGCAAGACCATCAGCGCCCAGGGCAAGGTGGTCAAGGTCAATAACGGCATCATGGGTCGCAACTTCGTACACGTACAGGACGGTACGGGCGATGCCGCCAAGGGCACCAACAACCTGATCGTCACCAGCAAGCAGACGGCCGCCGTCGGTGACCAGGTCACGATTTCCGGCGTCGTCGTGCTGAACCGCGACTTCGGCGCCGGCTACTCCTATCCGCTGCTGATTGAAGAAGCCAGTATCACGCCGAAGAAGTAAGGACCTGTCCCTGGGGCTGTGAAGCCTCTAGTGACTCAGTTTGGCGTAGGCCGCAACCAGGGCCTGGTGCCCTTATGTAAAGCTTTACATAAGGGCACATCGGGCAGGCAGAGGCCTTCGCTGATGATGCGGAATTTGATGTGGCGTTCGAGGATTTCCGACAGGGCTTGGCTGAGCGCTTCCATCTCGGTATTGCCGGCCGACATGCCTTTACTGACATACAGGTTGCCGATCAGGTTGACCGGGAACCAGACGGTGGCACCATCACGCTGGCGTACATAGGGCAGGGCGCAGATGCCGCGTTCGCTGTCGCCTGAATTCAGGTCCACAAGGGTATTGGCGTCGATGCTGCCGTCCGGGTAGTAGTGGGTCCAGAAGTAGTTGCAGGACAGGCGTTCGAAGAACTCGCCCGGTGCACTGGCCAGGGCAGCCAGTCGCGAGCCGCCCTTGCCGTTGGTGAATAGCAGCGGACTGTGCTGCACGGCGCGAGGCGCGCAGCATCGCGAGCCGGCGGCCGCCTGTCCATCGCCGGTTTATCGTGCCTTGCTGCGAGCGACTATTCGGCTTTCGACAACTCGGCCATGTCGTGTATCAGGTCATCGAGCTTTTGGCGGGCATGGGCGCGTTGTGCCGGCGTCGTCATGGCGTGTATCGCCACGCTGAGTTCGGCCGAGGCGCGGCGCATGGCCAGGGCACGTGCCAGTCGCGCGGGATCGCTGGGCAGATCGAAGCGGGCCGTGTAATCGCGCAACAGTTTGATGATGCGCTCGCGCGGCGGACGTTCCCGTTGTACCTGGCGCATCAGATCCACCAACTCGCGCTGGCGGCGCAGTCTTTCCTCGAACCAGAACTGGCTGCCGGGATCCTGGGCTTCGACCATTCGCCGCAAGGCGTTTTCCTGCTCGCTGCTGAAGTTGCCGAACCAGTACTCGGATCGCTCCAGCAGGCGCTTGTAGCGTACCTTGTGCTGCGCGGCCTCGCCTTCCGCCAGTCGCATGTCCTTGGCGAGGTCGATATTCTTGTCGGCGAAGCGCGCCGCCATGCGGTCGATCTGGGCAGGTGTCAGCGTGGCCATGAGGTCGGCAATGTCCGGCGTGGTCTGGTCGGCCACCACACGCACGCGCCGGATCAGATCGTCGCCCAGTGTCAGCGCGTCGCTGACCGTGGGCTGGCCGGCGGCAAAGTCCTTGCCCTGGCGCAGCACGGTGACGTAGTCGGGCAACTGGGTCTTGCGATGCCAGGAAAGCAGGCGCGTGAGGCGTTCGCGGGTCAGCGCATCCTGTTCCGGCGACAAGTCGAGATACTGATCGATCGACCAGCGGGCCAGGCTGTCGGCATTGCTGTACCCCAGGCGCACCGCGCTGCAGCTTTGCAGCAGCAGGGCGGCGAACAAGATGAGAGCCAGGCGGTGAATCGAACGATGCATGTGGATTTTGAAATTCAGGGGCAGTGCCAAGAGTATCACCGAGGCTGGCCAGTAGCCGGCAATCCAAGGATTGACGGGGAACGCGGCCGATCGTCCGGATCGGCCGCCGGTATCGCCTGACGTCCCGGAAGCGCCTCGGAATATCAGGGAGCGATGTAGGCGTAACCCCTGGCCTGGTAGGCCATGAGCGAAATGAAGCCGTTGCCGACCACGCGAATCTCGGGAAGAACCAGCTCGGTCCTGGTTTCCTGAGTTCGGGACGCGACCGCACATTGCTCGAATCCGTCGACGCCGGGCGCCTTGCTCATTTCCTTGATGCGGGCGGCGACCTTGGCCGCCAATTCGCGGTCTTCCGGCTTGATCTTGTCCTGGTCGGTCTGCACCAACCTGGTCGCCGGCCCGCGGAAGGCCAGGATGAAATGCGGCTTCACACCCTGCTGGATCAGCGATTGCCGGGTTTCGTCAATGACATTGAGTCTGGCCAGAAGCAGCTTGGGGTTGCCTTCATGGATGTCGAAAGCGATCTTGCCGTCCTTGAGTCCGGCAAGCGCGGCGCTATCGTCCGCGGCCCGGGCGCCGGTCGAGCCGACCGCGAGGACGCCGAGTGCGAGCGCCGAAAGAAGTTTTGGCAGATGAGCAAAAAGCTTGGGCATGTCGATTTCTCCTGTGGGTGGGTGTTATGAGTCCGATCCTGCAAGCGATCGGTCCCGGCAGACTACTACCATTGCCCGGGCCAGGTAAACAACGCTCGTGGTATGTCGATGCCCCATGGGCGGGAGGCTCGCCTGGTGCGGGTCGGGCCGTCTCCCTTCGTCGGCTGACCGGGCGTGGCCTTGCGGCGCTACACTTCGCCTGACATGACAAACCGGAGGCACCCGAGACGTGAAAGCATCCATGAATTCGACACCATCAGCCGGCAACATGGCTCCATATTGGTTCATATTGCTGGGAGGCTTGCTGCTGGCAGGCAGTGCACTGGCCGATCAGCCGGTAGGCATCACGGCACGGCAGGCGTGGCTCGACGTGATGCACGAGGGCCGTCAGGTGCGCATTCAACGTGAGCCGGACAACCTCAATCAGATCGACCCCGACTTCGCCATGACGTCGCGGCCTTGCCCGCCCTATTGCGTGCAGCCGATGTCGTTGGCGCCCGGGGTCGAAACGCTGGGCGAACTCGAACTCATGGATTATCTGCAGCGCATCACGAATCGCGACGACAGCGTGCTGGTGATCGACTCGAGGGATGCAGACTGGTTGCAGCGATCCGGCATCATTCCCGGCGCGATCCACCTGCCATGGACTCGCCTGCATCCGGCCCAGGCCGATGGTGAATCCATTGCGGAAATATTGACCCTGCAGTTCGGCGCCAGTCGCACCGGGCTGCTATGGAACTTCGAGAATGCCCGGACCCTGGTGTTCTACTGCAACGGTTCCTGGTGCGGGCAGTCGCCGACCAACATCAGGCAGTTGCTGGCGCTGGGTTATCCGGCGCACAAGCTCAAGTGGTATCGGGGCGGAATGCAGTCATGGAAGAGCCTGGGGCTGACAACCGTGCCACTCGCGAAACACTGAAATCGCCTGCATCAATTGCAGGCGCGGCCCTCAGTCAGGGCAGCGACGGCTTGGATTTCGACAGATCCGGGCCGGACTCGGCGGCGGCGAAATATTTCTGGAGCGGACAGGGCGTTTCGGCGCAGCACTTGTGCTTGCCGGCGCATTCGGTCTGAGGCTGGTCCAGTACCACCATTTGTCCGCAGACCGGGCAGTGGTCCATCGGCGAATCGAACATGATGCACCTGCACTTTCCGGGTTTGGCTGACGTCACGAAGTTGACGGCACACGGTCGAGTATCCCCGAGCCTGATACCTCCGTCAATGCGGATTTTGTGAATCCTGCTGTACTTGCCGTAAGTAGCGGATGCCGCTTGCTCGGCAGGCAAGCACTGCATCTTTCATGCTGACGTCGAATCCCTGGCGGGCAACGTCGCGCCCGAGTCCTTCATTTTCTCTGATGACACGGACGATGGCTAGCGGACTTAAACTGGCAAATTGGCAGACTGACGCACACGGCGTTACGGGGCCAGAGTACGGGAGCGGTCATGGGTGGATTCGGAATCAGGGCGACAGCAGGAGTACTGTCCTGGCTGGTGTTGGCGTCATCAGCGCTGGCGGATGTCGGCGCATTTATTTCGGAGGTGGTTGCCGCCCATGGCGGCGGTGCTGCCCCCACGGCAATCCATGAGGTCGGCGTGACGCAATCCCAGCGGCGAGGGGCCGGGCCGGTGGAGCGCTGGTGGCAGTCGCCCGATCGCTTCCGCATCGATATCCGCTATCCCGGCGCCGAGGAAACCCGTTTGCTGCGTGGCGCGGACGCCTGGCAGCAGGGGCAGCCGGCGACGGCGCCTTTTCACGGCGCCCTGGTGTTGCAGGCGGCGCGCATGGCACTGCCCTGGCGTCTTCGTGAAAATGCCGGGCGTGTGGTCGATCTCGGCAGCCTGGACAGCGCCGAGGGCAGGCCGATCCGGGTGCTGGAGTGGACTGTGCAGGAAGGCGTCAAACTGATTGTCGACATCGATCCGGCGACCCGGCTCGTCATGCGTTCACGAGGAATACTGACCATAAACAATGCCTCGATGGAATTCGCCACGCGCTATGAGGATTACCGGCCGGTCGCCGGTCGCCTGGTGGCCTTTGTCGAGCAGCACTTCGCGATGGGCCAGTTCATCGGCACCACTACCCTGCAGGCGATCGAGTTTCCCGATGTGCTGCCGGACAAGGTTTTTTCTGCCCCGCAAAGTGGATTGGTGCTGAATCGCTGAGGCCGGGTCGGGAAGCCCCGCAACATCGGCCGCCTGGGCTTTGGCGGCCGGCTACCGCTACGTTATTTCGGATCGCGAGCGGAAGCGCCGCGCCAGCCCAACTGGCGCGAGACGTCCTGGGCGGCCTTGCGAATCGCTTTCGGGATCGGCCCATTCCAGCCCGGGGGCATGAGTCCGGCGGGACCGAGCCCGGTGATGGCCAGCGCCATCTGGCCGTCGTGGTTGAACACCGGAGCGGAAAAGGCGTTGATGCCGGGAATCACCGAGCCGACGGCGCGCGACATGCCGTGTTCGCGCGCTTCGGCAGTCAGTGAATCGAGTTGCTCGCGCGTGACCGGTGCCCGGGTATCCTCACCGTGTGCGTTGATCAGGAGTTCGTCTTCGATCCGGCGCTGCAGCAGGGGTGAGTCGAAAAAGGCGACGAAGCACAGGCCGATGGCCGAATGCAGCAGCGGCATGACGGCTCCGGTACGCAGGTTGACCGTTACCGGGCGGCGCGATTCGACCCAGCGCACGATGGTCGGCCCCATGTTGCCCCATACCGCGAGGGCCACGGTTTCCCCGATCTCCTCGCCGAGCAGGTCGAGCGCGGGTGTCGCCACGCGCACCGCGTCGAGCCGGGCGAGGCTGGCGAGGCCCAGGTCCAGCGCAAAATGGCCGAGGTCGTAGCGGCCCGAGATTGCATCCTGCGTGGCCAGGCCGGTACGCACGAAGCTGACCAGGTAGCGGTGGGCCTTGGCGGCCGGCATCCCGGCTTCCCTGGCCAGATCGCGCAGCATCATCGGCGCACCGTGATCGGCGAGCACCCGCAGCAGCGGCACCCCGACCTCAATCGACTGTATGCCCTGACGGCTGTCTTCGTCTTTATCTTCGACTAACATGGAGCGGGATTATAGAATCGCCGCATTGCCAGCGCCGACTCCAGCACCTGCCTATTGCCGTTTCCCAAAAGAAACCTGCCTATGACTCCTATCCTCGTCTTCGACATCGAAACCATCCCGGACATCGCCGGCTTGCGCACGCTGCACGAACTGCCGGCAACACTGGGCGACGCGGAAGTGGCCGAGTTCGCCTTCCAGCGCCAGCGGGCAAAAAACGGCAGCGATTTCCTGCCCCTGCACCTGCAGCGCGTGGTGGTGATTTCCTGCGCCTTGCGCAGCGACGACGGCTTTCGCGTCTGGTCGCTGGCCGAACCCAAGTCGGGCGAGGGCGAGATCATTCAAAGGTTCTTCGACGGCGTCGAGAAATTCACACCGCAGATCGTGTCCTGGAACGGCGGCGGCTTTGACCTGCCGGTGTTGCACTACCGCGGCCTGATGCACCGCGTTGTCGCGCCGCGCTACTGGGACATGGGCGAAGGCGACTACCGTGACTCGCGCGACTTCAAGTGGAACAACTACATCAGCCGCTACCACATGCGACATACCGACCTGATGGATCTGCTGGCCATGTACCAGCCGCGCGGCAGTGCGCCGCTCGATCAACTGGCGCGCCTGATGGGCTTGCCGGGCAAACTGGGCATGGATGGCTCCGCCGTCTGGGGTGCGTGGCTGGACGGGCGCATCGACGAGATTCGCGACTATTGCGAGACCGACGTGGTCAACACCTGGCTGGTATTCCTGCGCTTTCAGCTGATGCGCGGCCTGCTCACGGCGGCGGAACACGACCTGGAACTGGAACTGGTGAAGGGCACCCTGACGGCTACCGGTCTGCCGCACTGGAAAGAATTCATCGCCGCTTGGGAGGCATCATGCTGATAGACGCCCGTAACTCGACGCTGCTGGTGGTGGATGTGCAGGGCAAGCTGGTACCGGCGATAGCCGGCTGGCAGACGCTGCTCGATCAGGTCATCTGGCTGATCCGCGTCGCGCGCAAGATGGATGTCCCGGTGCTGGCCTGCGAGCAGTACCCGCAAGGTCTGGGTCCGACGCACCCGCTTGTGGCGGCCGAACTACCAGACGGTTGCATCGCCAGCAAGCTGCACTTTTCGGCCGTGGCTGGCGCCTGCCATGGCTTCGATCGGGCCGCCGGCAAGGCGCAGATCGTCGTTTGCGGCATGGAGACGCATGTTTGCGTGCTGCAGACGGTGATGGAATTGCTCGACAGCGGCAAGCGGGTCTTCGTTGTCGAAGAGGCTGTCGGCTCACGCCGCGATTCCGACAAGGCGCTGGCCCTGGCCCGCATGCGCGATGCCGGCGCCAGCATCGTCAGCCGTGAAATGGTGGCCTTCGAATGGCTGCGCCGGGCCGATTCCGATCTGTTTCGAGAGATCAGCCGCAACTTTTTGCGCTGACCCGTCCGGCCAAGCCGATCCAGCGACAAATTTAGAGGCGTGCGACTACACGCAGAAGTCAAACTGAGCTACTATTAAAACGGTTGTTTGAAACGGCCGTTCGCCATATTGCGGTCGATGGTAGCCAATAAAAGACAGGAGGACCCCATGGGTCAATACTACGCCCCCTTGCGCGACATGCACTTCGTGTTGCATGAACTGCTCGACGTAGGCAGCGCGCTCAAAGCCCTGCCGGCACATGCCGACGTCGACACCGATACCATCAACCAGATTCTGGAGGAGGGTGGCAAGTTCACCTCCGAGGTGCTGTTCCCGCTCAACCAGGTCGGCGATCTCGAGGGTTGCCAGCTTGACAGCGCGACACACGAGGTGACGACGCCGACCGGCTTCAAGGCGGCCTATAGGCAGTTCGTCGATGGCGGTTGGCCGTCGCTGACCTGCGACCCCGAGTATGGGGGCCAGGGGCTGCCGATAGTGGTCTACAACTCGCTGTCGGAAATGCTCAACTCGGCCAATCAGGCTTGGTACATGTATCCGGGCCTTTCTCACGGCGCCTACGAATGCCTGCACGAGCACGGCACGCCCGAGTTGAAGGCGCTCTACCTGCCCAAACTGGTTTCGGGCCAATGGACCGGCACCATGTGCCTGACCGAACCGCATTGCGGCACAGACCTGGGCCTTTTACGCTCCAAAGCCGTGCCCCGGGCCGACGGCTCATACAAGATTAGCGGCGGCAAGATCTTCATTTCTGCCGGCGAGCACGACATGGCGGAAAACATCATCCATCTCGTGCTTGCGCGTCTGCCCGACGCACCGGCCGGCACCAAGGGCATTTCGCTCTTCGTCGTGCCCAAGTTCATCCCCAATGCGGATGGCAGCCTGGGCGCACGCAACACCATCACCTGTGGTGCGCTCGAGGAGAAGATGGGTATCCACGGCAGTTCCACCTGCCAGATGAACCTCGACGACGCCACGGGTTGGATCATCGGCCAGCCGCACAAGGGCCTCAACGCGATGTTCGTGATGATGAACGCGGCGCGCCTCGGGGTCGGCATGCAGGGCCTTGGCCTGACCGAAGTGGCCTACCAGAACGCCGTGGTGTATGCCAGGGAACGCTTGCAGATGCGCAGCCTGTCCGGCCCCAAGGCGCCGGATCAGCCGGCCGACCCGATCATCGTGCACCCGGACGTGCGGCGCATGCTGCTTACGGCTAGGGCCTACGCGGAAGGCGGTCGCGCCTTTTCGTCCTTCGTCGCGCTGCTGATAGACCAGGAACTGAATCATCCCGATGAGACCGTACGCAAGGATGCGGCGGACATGGTCACGCTGCTGACGCCCATCATCAAGGCCTTCATGACCGACAACGGCTGGATCGCCGCTTCCGAAGCGATGCAGGTGCATGGTGGCTCCGGCTTCATCACCGGTACCGGCGTCGAGCAGTACGTACGCGATGCCCGCATCAACATGATCTACGAAGGCACTAACACCATCCAGTCGCTCGACCTGCTGGGTCGCAAGATCCTGATGGACAATGGCGCCAAGCTGAAGAAGTTCGGCGCGCTGGTGCAGGCCTTCGTCGAGGAGAACGGTACCGATGAAGCCATGAGCGAATTCGTCACGCCGCTGGCTGATCTGGGCGACAAGGTCACCAAGCTGACCATGGAAATCGGCATGAAGGCTTTCCAGAACCAGGACGAAGTCGGCGCCGCCGCCGTGCCCTACCTGCGGGTGGTTGGTCACCTGGTCTATAGTTACTTCTTTGCCCGGATGGCGAAGATCGCACTGGAGAAGCTGGATTCAGGCGATGTGTTCTACAAGGCGAAACTGGCCACGGCGCGTTTCTACTTTGCCCGCCTGTTGCCGGAAACCGCCATGCTGATACGCCAGGCGCGCTCCGGCGCCAAGTCGCTGCTCGATCTCGAAGCCGAACTGTTTTAAAAAGCGAATCCGTCATTCCGGCGAAGGCCGGAATCCAGTGCGACGAAAGGCCTGGACCCCGGCATACGCCGGGGTGACGAATGAATATCCGCGTTGTCAACAAAGGAGCATCATGAGCAATTTCATCGTCAGGAAAGTCGCCGTTCTCGGCGCCGGTGTCATGGGTGCGCAGATCGCCGCCCACTGTGTCAATGCGAAGGTTCCGGTGGTGCTGTTCGACCTGCCGGCAAAAGAGGGCGCAAAAAATTCCATCGTCCTGAAGGCCATCGAAGGACTC
Organism: Sulfuritalea hydrogenivorans sk43H; assembly: GCA_945870205.1. Classification (GTDB taxonomy): domain Bacteria; phylum Pseudomonadota; class Gammaproteobacteria; order Burkholderiales; family Rhodocyclaceae; genus Sulfuritalea; species Sulfuritalea hydrogenivorans_A. Next base: position 12,632 of record CAMBRI010000107.1, read on the forward strand.
AAGAAACTCAGCCCGGCCCCGCTGGGCAACAAGGACGATGCAGTTTGCATCGAGGTTGCCAACTACGACGACAACCTCGAACTGCTCAAGGGCTGCGACCTGATCATCGAGGCCATCGCCGAGCGCATGGACTGGAAGCACGACCTGTACAAGAAGGTCGCCCCCTTCATTGCCCCGAACGCGATCTTCGCCTCGAACACCTCGGGCTTGTCGATCACCTCCCTGTCCGACGGATTCGATGCCGGGCTGAAGGCGCGCTTCTGCGGCGTGCATTTCTTCAATCCGCCGCGCTACATGCATCTGGTGGAACTGATCCCTACCGCGACGACCAATCCCGAAATCCTCGACCAGCTCGAAGGCTTCCTCGTCACCACCCTGGGCAAGGGCGTGGTGCGGGCCAAGGACACGCCCAACTTCATCGCCAACCGGGTCGGCGTCTTCAGCATGATGGCGACCATCCACGAGGC
>CAMBRI010000108.1 GCA_945870205.1 Sulfuritalea hydrogenivorans sk43H
ACGGTGAGGCCAAGTTCTGGCTTGAGCCGGGAATTGAACTTGCCCAACATACGGGTCTTTCCCGACGCGAAATCAGTGAGGCTCTCCGCCTCGTCCAGGAGCATGAAAATGACATCCGCAGCGCTTGGCGCAAACATTTCCCCGGTTGAAGTAACCAACATCTCGCAGCACGGCTTCTGGATTCTGCTGGGCGATGAAGAACTCTTCCTCGCGTTCTCAGAGTTTCCATGGTTCCGTGATGTCGCGGTCGGGAAGATCCTGCATGTCGAATTGCCATCCCCGAATCATCTCTATTGGCCGGAACTGGATGTTGATCTGGCGGTCGAGTCGATAAGACATCCCGAACAATTCCCGCTTGTAACCCAGGTGGGTGTTTGAAACGGCTGCTACCGAGTTGATCCAGGGCAATCGCATGAATGACGTTGTGGTGTTCTCCTCCCCCTTCAAGGGGGAGGCCGGGAGGGGGATGGGGCACGATGGAGTGGTTATCTGGCCTTCCCCGCGCGTCCATAACCCCATCCCACCCCAACCCGCCAATCGCAAACGTCGCATGCGACCTTCCCCTTGACGGGGAGGGAGCATCCTTCGTGCGATTGCCCTGCGAGTTGGCCCCGCCGAATCGCGTCCGTCACGAATTGTCCCCGGGCAGCCACGAATCGCCGTTGCTGCTATGAAGATGGGTTCAGCAGCGTTTCACGATCCAGCGCTGCGACATCCGTGACGCCGCACAGCGCCATCGCCACGTTCATTTCACTGCGCATGGATGCCAGCAGGTGTGCGACGCCGGCCTCGCCCCGGGCCGCCACGGCATAGCCCCAGGCGCGGCCCAGCATGCAGGCTTTGGCGCCCAGCGCGAGAGCCTTGACCACGTCCAGGCCGCTCCTCACGCCGCCATCCATCAACACCTCGAGCCGGTCACCGACCGCATCGACAATGCGCGGCAGGGCGTCGATGCTGGCGGCGACACCGTCCAACTGGCGCCCGCCGTGGTTGGAAACCACGATGCCGTCGGCGCCGGCGGTGGCCGCCTGGCGCGCATCCTCGATATCGAGCACGCCCTTCAACAGGATCTTGCCCGGCCAGTTTTCGCGCACCCAGGCCAGGTCGTCCCAGGTCACGCGCGGATCGAACTGGCTATCCACCCAGGCCTTGAATTGCGGCAGGCTGCGCGCGTCCGGCACCGCCATGGTCAGGTTGCCGAAGGTCAGGGGCTTGCCGCGGATGCCGACATCGAGCAGCCAGCCCGGGTGCGAGACCAGGTCCCAGGCCTTGCTCAGTTTGCCCCCGAGCGCAAGTTGCCCGGCCATGCCGTTGCGGATGTCGCGGTAGCGCGCACCCATCACCGCCAGGTCGACGGTCAGCACCAGCACCGGACAGCCTGCCGCCTGCGCCCGCTGCATCAGTTCCCGCGCGTAGCCGCGGTCACGCATCACATAGAGCTGATACCAGAAGGGCGCCATTGTTGCGGCGCGCACTTCCTCGATCGAACAGATGGAAACCGTGGATTCGCAAAACGCCACGCCGGCGGCTTCGGCGGCACGCGCTGCCTGCACCTCGGCGCGCCGCGCCATGACGCCGGCAATGCCGAGCGGGGCGAGGATCAGCGGCAGGTCCAGATCCTGGCCCAGCACGCGCGTCGACAACTTCAGTTGCGAGACGTCGCGCATCACGCGCTGGCGCAGGCGCAGACGCTGAAAACCCAGCTGGTTTTCACGCGCCGTAAGCTCGTCGTAGGCGGCGCCGTCCATGTAGTCGAACAGATGGCGCGGCAGGCGCCGGCGCGCCAGTTCGCGGTAGTCGCCGATCGTGGCGGGAGCGAGGCCGAGGCCGCGTGTGTCCTGGTTCATAGGGTTCATCCTGGAGTGTTTGCGGCATTTTACCGTGGCGCGAAGGCAGCGCCGCCGCGTGCAATTGGCGCCGCCTACTCGGCCGCCGGTTGTGGCGGCATCGGGGATTCGTCCGTTCGCGCGGGGGGAAGCTTCAGGATGGCCCGCACGTCGACAATTTCGTTGAGGGTCTGCCCAGGCTGATAGTTCTTTTCGCGTATCACCGCCTCAAGGCGACGAAACTGATCGTCGGTCAGCGCCGGCAGCTTGTCCCAGAAAATTTGATCGACCCGTCCGTCTGTCCCAATCAACAGGCGCACCAGTACCCCAACACGGGCGGCTGGCGCATTGGAGCCTAGGCCAGACGTGGTCTGAAATGGAGCGCGAGCCAGCATTGCCGCAGCAACGGGCCGCGTGGCTGGCGCAGTTGTTGCCACCGCCATTGGCATCGTTGCTTTGGGGGTTAGGGAAAGTGCCCCCATGGTGGGATCATTCTGTACCAGCGCGGCGCGATGATGCTTCCTTTCCGAGTCAGGTTGGCCGCTCTGCGCCAGTGGTGCCACGCCGCGTAACACCACAGTCAATATCGCGTTATCGGTCGCTCTCCAAGCTTGCGGAGGCAGCTTCCACGCGAGCAGCAGCAGCGCATGAATAAGAACTGAGACGCCGAGAGCGAGCCGGAACCTCCTTTCGTCATTGCGCTTCCAGTCGATGTGGCACCAGTGGTCCTGCGGCGGCATCAATATGCCTCGAACTCCCGCCACAGACCTCGCTTGCCACCAAAGACACTGCTGCTACCACTCCCACCGGAGGACGCCGACGCGGAGACGGGAACAGAAAGCGTTTCCTGCTGGTAATTCGACTTGGTGGCGATTGCCTTGTAGTGACCGGACTGAAGCTTGACGACGGTAATCCCCACTACCAACGAATCACTTATCTTGATCGAGACGGTCTCCTGGCCAGTCACTCCAAGGCCCGTTGAGTAGTCGAGGAAGTTGGCCCATGATCGCCCACCCACGGTGCAGGCGCTCGACTCCGGAATGTTCGACGCAAACACTAGAGTGCCGCGCACCAGTTTCGGATCAACGTTAACTCGCTCTCCATTCTCGGGAAGAGATACATACCAGCCGCCGTAGATGTCCCAGTCCATCGCGGTCGGATCCGTATCAATACAGGCACCGGTTTTGGTCGCCAACGGGGCAACAACGCGGGCAATCTGAGACGACGCTCCAGGGCAGATCTTGCGCGCGTTTCGCGTGACACCGTTTGATTCTTCCGTAATTGCAACGCCGTCCTGATTGACCGAAAGCAGCCGCCGTGCGAGAAACTTTGGGACAACAGTCGGAACACCAAGCACGTCAATTGTCGTCGTATCCGTGGCCGGATTCCATGTGGCCTGCGAAGCGCCACCGAAATTCGCGGCGCCCAATGTATCCTTTATCGCGTAGAACCCCTGAACATCGATATTGGACAGATCCGCTGTCTCGACGTACTTCCCGGTACCCACAAACACAAGACGGGTGCCGCTTTCCAGCTGTGACAACTCTGGCTTGGTGGTAATTGGCTGAACCACGCCACCATTTTCCAGATGGGCGAGCTTGAAGACCTGTGTGCCGGTATGGCCTGTACCGGTGTGATCCAGGTCGAAGCGCCACAGATCGCCATTCAGGTCGCCAGCGTAGGCATACTGCGCCGTGTTGTTTGTCGATGGACTGTCAGCCCACACCGCAAGTTTGCCCAGGTTGCTCGGGCTGCCACTGTTCCCCGAGTTTGTAGACAGGGGGAAACCGGTCTTTACCGCTCCGGTGGCTGGATTCAGGGCGAACAGATGACCCTGACCGTCGCCGCCCGTGTTGTTGTACCCGGAAGTAAACAGCACAGCCCATTCACCGCTATATAGCTTACTTACCGTCGAATTGGAGAAGGTATAGCCGAGATTCGCGGTACTGAATTCCCACAGGTAAGTCGGATTTTCAGGATCAGTGATATCCAGAGCGTAGTAGGACGTACCGCCAGCGCCCTGCCCGCCTATCAAGATGGTATGCCAATCACCGCTGCCAAAATCGACATCTGCGATGGTGATCTGCCCGTCAACAAAGTAGCGATGCGCGTAGTTCACGTCGGCCAGAACCTTCATGCTCGGCAATATCTGGGTCGGGATGAATGCCCACATTTCTCCGCCTGGCTGCACGGTTGCGCCACTCACCGACACCGCCGCTACGTGCGCGTTTATCGCGTGAAGCATGCCGTCCTGCGCCGACACAAAAACCACGGGCTTGCGATTGGCCGCGGTTCCGGTTGTCTTGAAGTCCGCGTACCCGGCATCGGTGTAGGCAGCACTCGGCCGCTTCATAAAGACCGGCTGGGTGTTGACAATGTCGCCAAACACGTGGGTTCGACGACGCCATATCTGATCGTGACTGTTGTCGCCGTCCTGCTCGAAGCTGCGCTGGCCACGCAGGAAGTTAACAAGATTTTCGGCGGTGATGTCCACAGAACTAGACAGGCTGGAGTACTGGCTCAAGGTCGTAGGACTGAAGTAGGCCTTTTCGGCGGCCGACAGACCGGAGTAGGTGAACAGGCGTAGCGAATCGCCACTGGTTCCCGAGCTTGGCCTGACAAAAATTCGGCGTGACGACCAAGTCGTTGCATCGAGCTTGCTCTGCGCGGACCACTGGCAACCATATTTGAATGTCCCGGTCCCGGAGACGTCGGTGGTATTGGGCAACGACAGCGTTAGCGTGGTGCCTGAGATGGCGGTAACAACTGCGCCGGTGGCGATACCGGTGCCTGAAACCGCAGACCCAACCACCAGGTCAGTTGCGCTACCCACGGTTATGCTGGTTGCGCCGTTGCTACCTGTAATGGTCGTGGCAATACCCGTGCTACCACAGTTGGTATCGGACGAGACGTCACCTGTCGCAACGTTGATAGAACGTGACTGGAGATCACCGGTCCAATCCACGGTGGCATAGCTCGCCACATAGGCGTAGTTGTCGCCAGCAACGGGTTCGAGATTGGAGGTGGCCGCCGCCGCCGCCGACCCGACCCGTGCGCCGATCTTATTGAGTGCTTCCCGCAAACCGGCAATCACGTTGGGTACATTGCGCGCGCTGAAGTATTTTCCGCGCCCATTGACTGTGGCATGCCACAGGTCGTCGACACCGGTCGGATCAAGATTGGCCACGGCAGGCCATTGCTTAGTGCCCGCAACGATGGCTGCATAGTCACCCACTCCCGATGTCTGATAGTCCGAATTGAAATCGAGCTTGCCGTCGATGCCTAGTCCCATGGCGAAAAAGTTCATGTGCTGTGCCTGATTCTTGTCGTCGCTGGTGGTAAGGACGTTGTTGGTTCCGACATCTCCGGCGGCATTGGTTGCGTTACCCAGCGCGGTCGTGCGCAAGTCGGTACTGTAGTAGTAATAGGCAATATCAGCCAAGGTGCGACAGGAATAAGCGCTGGCACCGCGGCTGGTACCAACTGCAGGCGTGGCGGCGCATGTCGCGGCGTTCGATGACGTTCCGACCGCGCCGTCGTAATAGGGCCGGGAAGCGGCATTGTCGGTGTTGTTGATATCACCGGTCCCGGCGATGTTGGTGTTGCTCGGCTCACTCTCGTTCCAGTAGCCGTCGGTCACCAATAACATGTAGTTCTGCTGGCAGGAATGGGTGGCCGGGTCGGTGGACAGTTTTCCTGCATAGTAACGGCCGATCTTGGCGGTTTCGGCGCGCAGGGGTGTCGCACAGGACGTTCCAATCGATGTCAGGCTCGTCCACCAGTTCGATCTGGCGGTGCCCGAAAACTCCGCCACCGGACACACCGGGGCGGTCAACTGCTGCCCCGCCGTCCATGCGCCGCCACAGGATGCGTGCTGACTGCCACTGCTGGCCACTCCACAGATGCTGTCGAAGCCGACCCGATACTTGTCGTCAAGTTGATTGAACGCCAACGTCGTAGCCGACTTCATCAACAGCATCCGGGTTCTGTAATAGCTGTACCAGTTGGCGAAGTTTTGCAACTCCTCGGCAGCGGAGCAGCTCACCCCATCCGCGCAATCTGTGCGGCCTGAAGCGCGATTGTAGGTGGTGCCGGACTTGATATCGACGCGCTTGAACAGACCGACTCCCGTCCAGTGATTCGCGGTCGGATCGGGCGCCACCCCCAAGGTGTCGGTCCCCATGGTCAGAGTCCCACCGGAGGCATTGGTCGGGATAATGTCCGCGGCAACAACTCCCGCGGACATCGTGCTGGCGTTGGCGGTGATTTTCCCGACGGTCGTGGATGTGATTGCGGTAACCGTTGTTCCTTGTGTGGCGACACCTCCCGAAAAAGAGGGCGAGTTTGGGCTGATCAGATACGGCGCAAAGTTGTCAACACCGGCTGTCGCGCCGCCGCCCGCATTGGTGCGCGTGTTGGCGCCGATATCGTCGATGTCGCTATAACTGTCGTTACTGGCGCCCGAATCAAGGTCGTAGGTCAGGGTCGTGCACGCGGCAGCTCCCACAGGGCCGGTCACGGTGCAGGTTGATTGCGCGCTCGAAGCTGTTGCCGCGGTACAGGAATAGCTGTAGTCATTGGCCGGATTGGCCATCAGATGCGCCGTGAGGTTATTGATTCGCGTCGCTGTGCGCTTGCCCGTGGTTACGGTTGCGGAGAGCATGTTGAGGCCGGCGCAGGTGATTGCCGAAAGGCCTTCGTCGTTGGTACTGATTTCGTCGATGGTGAATTGGTAGTATCGATACCCAGAATAGATACCAGAGTTGCCGTTTGACAAATCCTTAAGGTCAAGATTGCCACCAGAGCGGGTACGGGTCGGCGTACAGCTGGTTGTCCCCGCCTTGTAGAAGACGCATTTCACTTCGTCGCTGTTCACCCCCGAAGTAGTGCAGTAGGACTTTGCAGAATCGAAGCCGTTTGCTGTATTCACATGGCTGGCGATGTCATTTATCAGATTGGTTCGGTAGGAGGTCGTCCCGGTGTACGCGTCGCCTAAAAACGTGTCTACGCCGTTGCACTGAATATTGTCGATCCGGGCACCATCGTCATCGGCTTGATTGAGCACGAACGTCCACTGCGGTGCCGTGCCGGCCACGGCTCCGCTGGCCGCGCCATCCATGAACTCGAACGACAAGCCGTTGTAGCTAAGCGATGGCGCCGTGACGGTAATGGTGTAATCGCTGCCACTCAAAACCGGCGCTGCGGCTGTAAATCCGTGCGTCAGGCCCGTTAGGGTGCCAGCGTTGATCCCCGCGACAATGGCGTTGGCATTTGTCGAGGCAGCCGTGCCGCTGGCAAACGAGGTATCGCCGAGAATGGATTGAGTTCCAGCCTTGATGCCGCCGATGCGGGCTCCGAAACCGGCGTGCCCTGTGCTAGTTACTTTGATGACGCCGGTTGGCAAGCCTCCCGGTGAAGTCACCACAAGGGCTCCTGTACAACCTGTAATCGTTACCACGGTAACGTCCCCCGTCGCCGTTGCCGTGCAGCCGCCGTGGCCGCTCAATCCCGCCGCAAGACTGTCGGCAATCGCAATCGTGGCGGTACCGTCGGCTATGCTCAACGGCTTCGGACTGAGAATCGAGACACCAGCCAGCGTCACATCGGTGATGTTGGTCGCGCCCGAACTACTGTTGACCTGAATTGCTCCTACGTTGGTCGTGGCCGTCGCCGGCCCGTCATAGTTGATCTGAACGCCGTTGACGGTGGCATCGGCTGCCATGCGCTTGATCCCGAGGGTGGAATCATCGGGCAACACGCAGCTTCCCCAGGCAGTTAGATCCGCTGCGATGCGCGCCCCAGTATCCGAACGCGCCGTATAACCGCTGGTTCCGCTATGGGCAACAATGGCCTCGCAGATGGCCTTGGCCGTGGCATTCTCATTGCCGGGCGATACCCCGCTAGCGGTAACCACTGAGTTTAGCAACTCGGTGCCGGCGATTGAAATGGTGTTGATCGACAGCCCGGGAGCGGCGCCAGAGGGCGATACGCTCATTGTGCCTTTGGAATAGGTACCACTGGCGACATTGCCGCTTGCCAGGATCTGCTTGCCGTTAGGAACGATTCCTGGTTCAACGGCCTGGATCAGGACGGTGCTGCCCGTGCGGGCGCACGTGTAGCCGCTAGTGGCCGAATTCGCTTGAATCGCGGTGCAAATGCTTTGCGCAACGGTTGCCTGATCACCAGCCACGGTTGACGTGAAACTGGTCCCGCCTACCACGTCCACACCGCCGATGCTTACACCAGTCAGATTCTGGGCACCATTGGTCGGGCTGACTACCAGGCTGGCCGTTGCCTGCACCCCGGTCGTGGCGGAACTGGTCCAGCCCCCCAGATAGTTCGGTATGTAATGGTCAAGGTCTCGCCGCCCCTGACAACCACCGAAAGACTTCGAAATGGGGTTGTAGTAGGCGCACCAGCGATACTTGGAAGGTACCGTATAGTCAACCGAGCCGATACGGTAGGGGGGAACGGCCGCAAGCGCGGCCGCCCGTGAAATGCAACTGGTGTAGTCGGTGCTGGTGCAGTACTCCGACGGGTCCATGGTGTAGTACGAAGCCACGCCGCTGTAGGGGCGGCGGAACGTATAGATCGCGTTCGGGTAGAGGGTGTTGTTGCTGGTATCTAGGTTCTCGCGGCATTTCCCGCCAGCAGTGGGATCGCCTGCGGTAGGTGCCGCCGTTGAGGTGGTGCACCAGACTTCATGGGGCCACCCGGTGGTGAATCGATTGGCGGTCCCCGCTCCGCCAGCGAATCCGTCAGAGACGGGACTGCTGGTGCTGGCGGGATCATAGGATGTGCCGTCCGCCTTGAGCGGCGGCAAATACCGGACCGCAGGGTCGTAGTACTGATAATTGATCGGTGCTGCTGAATAGGGTGGCTGGGTGGTCAGGCTACAGGCAGGGGATGAGGGCGTGTCCTTGGGCGGGCCACTGGTACTACCGCTGCTGGTGGTGCCCCAGCACATGCCCCAACCAGCGGTCTTTAGGCCGCCGAGGAACGTGACATAGGTTTTTGCTGCGCTGTAGCCGCTGCCGCCACTCGTGACGTTTACGGAGGAGATCGTCTTGTTGGCGGCCAGTGTCACCGTGGCCGCCGCGCCGGTACCTGGAGGCGTATCGCTGCTCTGAATCAATACCGTGGGCGTTGCGTGTTCGTAGATATTGCCACCGGTGGCCGTGATTGTCAGGATCCTCCCGGAACCATCGACGGTTATGGTGCCGCGGTCGCCCGACGATCCGGGCGGGCCATACAGGACATTGGTGGGGTCAGTGATCCCGTTGTCATTGATGTAGTCCGGCGTGTAGTCCCAAGCCATCGAGCCCGAGTCGTCCAGCACGTACATCAGGTTGGGTCTCACCGCCGTGCCGCTGGTGGTCGCTGCCAGCGGCGTGGTAGCCAGGCTTAGCGCCGCAGCGGTGGCTTGTGTGATGCTACCCAGACTGAGTGTCAGCATCAGAAACCAGGCTAACGGTCGGTAGATGGAATTGTTTTTCATGGAGCCACCTCGTTGAAAGTCGGCCTGCATCGTCAATAGACGAAGGCCTGAATGTAACGATTGTTCTGTCGGGGTCCAACCACCTTGATCGTGATTCGGTAGTAGACAAGGGTATTGGTGGTGGTAGATGCGCCGCAAAAACTGGCACTCGTCGGATCCATCGAGCAACCGGCGCTGCTGCCGGCGGCAGCCGTGACGGGCGGAGCCAGGCATCCTGCAGCGGGACAGGCCGATCCGGCCGTGTTCGCCATTCGATGGACCACGTAGTACAAGGTGTAACCCGCTGGATTTCCGGCGACCAGTGCGGCGCAAGGAAAGCCGTCGGCCCCGGTCACCGTGTCGCTGAAGCGATATTGCTGGGGCGTAAAAGCATCACCGACACCATCTTTCTTGCATCCCGAGTTGGCGCCGAACATGGTCGCGTAATAGCGTGGGGTTGCCGCCGCCGCAATATCGCTGTTGAGGCCCGTGGCCACCGCCATCTGCGTTTGCACCCAACGGAAGGCGCTATCCACCGCCACATCGGCCGCGCGTGTCGCTGCTTGACGAAAGGCGATGTTGCCCGAAGCGGAAATTCCTCCGCGCAGGCTGGTGATCATGGCTACCGCCGACAGGGTGATGATGACCATGATGACCAGCGCCATGAGGAGTACAAACCCCTTTTGGCGCCCGGACTGACAACTGTCTTTCAGCGCGTCCATATGACGTTCTTCAGAGGAATGATGGTCGTATAGGCCCGATAGCGCGATCGGGTATCGGGAATGGTGAAGCTCACGGCATCGGTAGTGCCAGAACTGTCGGCCAACTCCGGAAAGATGGGCAGAGGATTGGGTTGCTCAATGACTTCATTCTCCCGCGCCGAGCTACGCGCCACGACGCCAATCCGAATAGCGATGACGCGGCCCACCGTGGCACCGCTCAGCGCCGTTGCACCGCTGACCCAGCGGGTCACCGTGGTGCTGGTGTTGCTGTCTGTCATGCCATACTGCGCCTTGAGGAAAACGATGTCGTCAACCAAGTTGTTGGCGGTATAGGTCGGATAGTCCCCCACCGTCAATGCGTTGGTGCCAATCGCGTAGGTACGGCTGAAGAATTCAGTGAGAACGCCGGCACTGGATGCGCCAAAAAAGACCAGGTAACCCGCAGCCGAAGACGCCGCCAGGGCTGGCGTGTAGCTGACTGTAGCCGCGCCGACAACACCCCCGAGGGCGGTTACTGTAGTCATGGTGCAGGTCGGTATGAAGTTGGTCGTCACCACCTTGTCGTTGACGCTAAATCCCGTTGTCGAACGAACGTTATATGCATTGGTTGTCATGGTATTTCCCGAAACGACCGTCAGCTCGGTGCCCGGAATCCCCGACGCCGGATTGGTGCCCTGTACGAGAATGCTGTCCGATACACCGCTACCGCCGTCGGCAATCACGATGGGGTAAGGCACGAAGGAATTGACACCATCGACCACCGTATTGCAGCCCTGAAGCGGCGCCAGGCCGTAGCCGGCCTGGCTGATGTCGCGCTCCAGCCGGTACAGGGCCATGACGCCATTGTCCTGGGTCGCCATGGTTTGGGTAATCGCGCCACGCTTCTTGGAAAAGGTCACCATCATCGAGGACACGGCCGCCAGTCCCATCAGGCTGATGGTCAGTCCGATGAGTAGTTCCATCAGGTTGAAACCTCGTTGGCGGCGCATAGGGATACTCATTCGGTTCGGTTGCACGCTTAGTTGCGCGTAATCATGCTGCTGGCCTGGTAGCGGCGCGGATTGGAAGCATCTTTGGCGTCCGTCCAGCTCACGCATACCGTTACAGGCTGCGGGTTGGCAATCGCGACCGTGCCGGTGGCCGGCCCGGCGCAGGCGCCTGCACCGGTATCGGCGCAGTCGCAGGTGGACATATAGACCGCTCCGGTCGCCCCGGGGATAGCGGCTCGCAGCCTAGTAGGCCAGGGACCCGGAGCCAGCGCCGTGCCGAGGTCGACCGTCGCGCTGACCCACATTTCGGAGAGCAGTTCGCCGACCATATAGCTGGCGTCGTTGCGAGCCTTGGATTGCCCCACCTGATTCAGGCCCTGGGCTGCCAAGGCCATGAGGCCCATCAATGCAACGGCAAACAGCAGCAGACTGATCAGCGCTTCGAGAATGAAAGAGCCGCGTTGGCGGCTAACTGAGTTTGCGGTAGTCGTCGCAATCATGTTGGATTCCTCAGCAGGCCATGGCGTCGGCGGCATCGGGGTTGCACAGGCGAACCGTGCCGTTGGCGTTGACCAGAACACGGTAGCGGCGACCCGTCACGCCCGCGCTGGGGCTGACCGCAATGGAGGCTGTCGTGGCCGCCTGGGTTGTCGCGCCATCGAAGTTGGGCAGCAGTTGCCCTAGAGGGCCAAAGGTAATGACGAAGCCGGGAAGCACGCCAACCGACGCCGGGGTAGCCGAGACGTCGACGCTGGTGGCGGTCTCGGTTCCGCTCTTGTAGGCAATGAAAGGGTCGGTGGCACAGCTTGGCGCGTTTCCTCCAAGCGCGTTGTAGGCGGCCAATGTCTGGGTGGCGGGACACGGCTCCTCCTGATCGGGGGGCGAGTAGTTATTCACATTGCAACGCAGCCAGGGCTCGCCTCGGCTATTGACCGCGGTGTATTGCGTCACGACCCACAATCGCGAGGTTGCGCTTGCGGCGCAAGTGCCATCCATGTTTGACACAAGCTGAAAGCGTGTCAGGGCATTGCGCTTGATCGCCTCCGAACGAGCCAGCAGCAAGCCTGACTGAATCGATTCGGCCACCGCCCGCGTGCGGCTGCTGACGATTTGACTTTGCAGGTTTGGCACCGCGATGGCCATGGCGATCCCGGCGATCGCCACCACCACAAGGATTTCAATCAGATTGAAGCCGCGCTCGCGCACTAGTACAGGGTCAAGTTGAAACCGATGGACATCATTCCGACAGTCATCCCGGGCTTGACCCGGGATCCAGAAACGGCCGCCGACTGGATTCCGGCTTTCGCCGGAATGACGGGTCGATCCATCGGATTCTGCATGACTGGCTACTAGCATGCTGTACTGCTGCTCTTGAGCCAGCACGGGGAAGCAGTTCCACCGGCGGGCGTCGTCGTGGTCTTGGTGCCTACTTCATTGATGGTGTAGGTGTAGCTGATGGTCGGCGCCGTCGCAGTGCAGGTATAGGTTTGCCCGGCGTTGGCTGTTACACAGGACGTTGTGGTGAAGTACTGGCCGGCGGCGCGCGGGGTCATGCCGTTCGAGTAGGTGCGGTTGTCCTGGTAGTACTGCTCCTGGCGAATCTGCAAGTCGGACAACAGCGACATGGCTTCGGTCAGCTTGCCCTTCAGCAGATATTCGTTGTATTGCGGCATGGCAATGGCGCCCAGGATGCCGATGATCAGCACAACCACCATCAATTCAATCAGGGTAAAACCACGTGCATGAATTTTCATTGGAAGCTCCTTGGCAGGATGATTGACGGGTTCGCCGCGCCAGGCAAGCGCCTGACGACCGCTGGTCGGGATGAGGCGACAAACGGCGGCCAACTGGAGGCCATTGTATTCGCATGCCCGCGCGGCAAGGCGACCATGCCATTTCCTCAGGGCAATCGCATGAAGGATGCTCCCTCCCCTTCAAGGGGAGGGTTGGGGTGGGGATGGGGCAATAACAAGCATGGGGGAGGACAGCAAACCACGTCATCGAACCCCATCCCCCTCCCGGCCTCCCCCTTGAAGGGGGAGGAGAACAC
>CAMBRI010000109.1 GCA_945870205.1 Sulfuritalea hydrogenivorans sk43H
TCGGCAACGATGTCGCGATCAAGGCTGCGCGCGAAGGCAAGACCAATCCATGGCCGGAAGGCGCCATGCTCGGCAAGATGGTCTGGAAGAACGTGAAGCACGACAAGTGGGATACCGCACTGGAACCAGGCGCCTTCGTTCATGCCGAATTCATGATCAAGAACAGCGAGAAATTTGCGGCGACCGGCGGTTGGGGCTTTGCCCGTTGGCTGGGGGCCGAACAGAAACCCTATGGCAAGGACGCCAGCTTCGTGCAGGAATGCTTCGGCTGCCACACGCCGGTCAAGGACAGGGATTGGGTATTCACCCACCCGGTCAAGCTGCCCTGAGAAGCGAAAGGCGAATTGAAGACCCGCCCCCCCATCCCCCCTCACAGGGGGCTACTGATCGGCTCGCTTCGCTCGACTATCACCAGTCGTACCGTACAAGTTGTTCCATTACGTTAAGATCAGTCGACCGGGCGCGCCAGCAACAACTCGGCAGCCCGGTCGGCAAACCTGGATCGATACCGTCTGAACCCTGCCTGGCCTACTGCGCCGCCCTCAAGGCGGGCAGTGCCGACTGGCGCAACATGGCCGCCGCACCGAGCCAGCCGGCGCCCACCACCAGCACCGTGCCGACTGCCATGCCGATCAGCCACAGTTGCGGCTGGGGCAGATAGTCGAGGCGGAAGGCAAAGCGCGCCAGACCCCAGCCGATAAGGCTGGCGGCAATGCCGGCGAGCAGGCCGGCCAGCGCCCCCAGCACGGCGAACTCGGCCAGCAGCGCGCCGGAAAGCTGTCGGCTGCGTGCGCCGAGGGCGCGCAGCACGGCCAGTTCATGGCGACGTTCGTCACTGCTGGCCTGCAGCGCCGCATAGAGCACCGCCAGGCCCGCGAGGACGGCAAAGCCGAACACCAGTTGAACGGCGCGGGCCACTTGATCGATCGTGGCATGCAACTGCCTGACCAGTGCCTCAACGTCGATCACGGTCAGATTGGGGAAAGCCCGCACCAGTTCCGGTATGACATTTCCCTTGCCGGCCGGCAGGTGGAAGCTGGTGATGTAGCTGGCGGGATAAGTGTTCAGCACCGCCGGCGGGGACATGACGAAGAAATTGACGCGCATCGAATCCCAGTCGAGCTTCCTGAGGCTGGTGATCACCGCCTCGACGCGGTTACCGGCGACGTCGTAGATCAGGCGATCGCCCAGCTTGAGGTTCAAAGTTTCGGCCAGTCCCTGCTCCACCGAAAATTCCGCGTCCGCCGTTGCCCCGTGCCAGCGCCCGCCGCTGACGGTGTTACCGACGGGAAGGCGTGCCGACCAGGACAGGTTGAATTCGCGATCGACCAGGCGCTGGGCGCGATCGTCGACATAGCTCTCGGGCCCCACCGCCTGTGCGTTGACCTGCACCAGGCGCCCCCGCACCATGGGCTCCAGTTCCGGTGCTGGCAGTCCGCGCGTCCTGAAGAAATCGGCAATGGCAGCACGCTGGTCGGGCTGGATGTTGATTGCAAACCGATTCGGCGCATTGGCAGGAACACGTGCCAGCCAACTGTCGAGCAGGTCGCCGCGCGCCACGGTGAGCAACAGCAGGGCGGTGAGGCCGAGGGCCAGCGCCACCGCCTGCACCAGGGTTGCCGCCAGGCGCCGGCGCAGGTTGGCCAGGCCGTGGCGCCAGCCGTAACCTTTCCCGGCCGGGCGCAGCCGGCCCAGCAAGGCCAGCAGCGCGCGCGCCATCAGGGCAAAGAAGCCGAGGGCGATGACGAAGCCGGCGAGCACGATCAGTCCGAGGCGCAAATCGCCGGCCATCCACAACATCAGGGCCGCCAGGACCAGCGCACCCAGCAGGTAGGCGCCGATCGACGCCGGCTCGGAGCCGCTCCACTCGCGGCGCAGCACGCGTATGGTCGGCACGCGCTTCAGGCGCAGCAGGGGCGGCAAGGCAAAGCCGATGATCAATGTAAGCCCGACCAGCAGTCCATGCAACCAGGGCAGCAGTGACGGCGCCGGAAGTGTCGTCACCAGCAGTCCTGCCAGCATTTGCTCCAGCCCGGCCTGCACGCCGTAACCCACGGCGCAGCCGATCAAAGTCGCGAGCAGGCCGAAAAGTAGAAATTCGCCACCGTGGATCAGCAGCAATTGTGCGGCCTTCGCCCCCATGCAACGCATCACGGCGCATCCGTCCAGATGCCGCCGCATGTAGCGTTCGGCGGCCAATGCCACGGCCACGGCGGCAAGAATCACCGCCAGCAGCGCGGCAAGGCGCAAGAACCGCTGCGCGCGTTCGGTCACGTTGCGAATCTCGGGACGCGCGTTGTCCAGGCTTTCGATTTTTTCGCCGCGCCCGAGTTGGGCCCTGGCCCAGGTTTCGAAGGCCACGACGGCGCTCGGTTCGCCGGCCAGATGCAGGCGATAACTGACGCGACTGCCGGTCTGGATCAGGCCGGTGGCCGGCAGGTCGGCGAGGTTGATCATCAGGCGCGGCGCCAGCGCAAATACGTTCATGCCGCGATCCGGCTCCAGGGTCAGCACCGGGCCGCTTTGAACCGTGATGTTGCCGAGGGCAAGCGAGGTGCCGGCGGCAAGGCTTAGGGTGGTCGCCAGGCGCTCGTCGGGCCAGGCTTCACCGGCCTGCGGCACGCGTGGAGTGGTGGCGTCCGGCGCGTTGAGTATCGGTGCTGTGCGCAAGGTGCCACGCAAGGGATAGCCCGCCGACACGGCCTTGATTTCGGCCAGCAAGGCGGCGTTGCCCAGGCTCACCATGCTGGGAAAGGTCACGCTCTCGGCCTGCCGCAGGCCGCGCACCGTGGCCTCCTGGCGAATGCGATCGGACCACGGATGGTCCGCGGTCAGCAGCAGGTCACCCCCGAGCAGTTGGTGGGATTGCAGGCGCAAGGCCTGTTCGACGCGATCGGTCAGAAAGCCGACACTGGTCAATGCGGCAACCGCCAGCATCAGGGCGATGCCCAGCACTGTCAATTCGCCGGCGCGCCAGTCTCGCGCGAGCATGCGCAAGGCGAGGCGCGCTGAGGAGCGCATCAAGCGCAGTGAATTAACGTGAAACAACATGTTCGGAGCACTTGGTGATGTCGAGCAAAGCGATCTGATCAGTAACCCCCCGCGAGGGGGGAAGGGGGGAAGGGGGGCGGGCGAATAGACGGCTTTTCGCGTGTTTCATCTTCTGCGGGTGGCTCTCGCTGCAATGATCGTTAGGCACGCCATCACCCAGACTTCACGGTCTTTTTCAGCCACGCCAGTGCGCCACGAGCCTGCCACAGGGGAAGCCAGTCCATCCTGTAGTACCAGGCCTCGTCGTCGCCGCCGATCTGCACCGTATCGACGTCCAGATCGGGCATGCGCGGCCGGGCGGCCAGGAGGGTTTTCAGGATTTTCGGCCTTTCCTTGCGCGCCTGAGCCAGAGCGGCCGCGGCCTCGTCGAGGCGGCCGCTCTGCTGCAGGGCCAGTACGCGGGCATAGATCATGGCGCCGAGCCCATCGTCGGGATAGCGATCGCAGAGCGCCAACGCATCGACGGCGCGACTGCCCATGATCAGGTCGCGCGCCAGCGTTTCGCGCAACCCCTGATTGTCGCTCGGGTTGAGGGTGATCACCAACCAGTCGAGCAGACGCAGTCTTTCGCTGTCCTCGTCCAGCCGATCGATGTGCGCGGACAGCAGCCGCAATGCCGGTCGATTTTCCAGCCAGCCCCACTCCAACCGGCAGCCCTCGGCCTTGTTGCGGGCGATGACGGTTTCCAGCAGGGTCGTTGCGTGGGCCAGCAAACCCTCTTCCACCTCGGCGAGATCATCATCGACATCATGGTCGACGACCTCGCCGGTATCGATGACGGTCACCACATCCTCGACAATGCGGAAACTTTGCCAGGCCAGCGGGTTGACGGCCAGCCAGTCCAGCCAGTCGGTGGTGTCCCAGGGCGAGAAATCGTCGAGATTTTCCCCAGCCTGCGGAAATACGTCGCCCCATTGCTTTTCCAGTGCGCGCAGTTTTCCGTCGGCTTCCAACTCACCGGCATTGCCGTTCAGCGGGCGCAGAGCATAGTGGCACGCGGGCTCGGGCAAGTCGTCCAGCAGATCGATCAAAGCAAACGCCCACTCGCCGTCGTTGTCGTCGAACAGATCGTCCTCGGCGTCCAGTTCACCGTGCATCATGGCCAGTGCGGCAGCCGGACTCTCGCTCATCGTACGCAAAAAATCCAGCAGCGGATCATTCGGCGCGACCAGGTCTTTGCGCGCCAACCGAAGCAACCAGAACTTCGCCCGTTCCTGGGCTTGCTCGGTGCGGCCTTCGGCCGCCAGCATGATGACTTCAAGGTGTGACAACGCCGGATTGTCCGGCTGCAGGCGCTGGGCCTGGGCAAAAACCTGCCAGGCCTCGGGCCACTTCCCGGCATCGGACAGCACGGTGCAACGGCGATGCAGCGCCGCACATTTGAGCGTGGCATCGCCGGCATTCATCATGCGCTCGACCAGCGCCTCGCGTTCTTCCGGCATGCCGAGGTGCAGGTAGGCGTCGCCCAGCAAATCAAACGCTGCCTCATGGCGGGCATCGAGCTTGTGCAAGTCGGCGAGCAGGGGCACCAGAAGGAGCGTGACCTTGTCGGGGTGGCCTTCCTGCAGCCACTGGTCGGCGACAAAGGCCAGTTCTTCGGCCGAGAGGTGGCGGAAGGGCAGCGTCGCGTAGGCCGCCGGGGGAAGGTCTTCGAGCACATACTTGAGCAGGCTGAGACCCTGGGCGTCGAACGGAGCCGCGCCCTCGAAGCGCCCGCAGCACTGTTTGTATTTTTTCCCCGATCCGCACTGGCACGGATTGTTGCGCTCCTGCTTGGGCATGGGCAGCGGACGAAAGCCGTTGTCGGGGCGCGGCACATGGTTCCAGATTTCACGGAACAGCACGCTGCACAATGCACGTCGGGACTCCGCATCATTCTCAGCCGTAGCGAGGGCCAGTTGCGGGGCCAGCGTCGGCAATACATCGATGAAGCGGGTCAAGCCGGTCGCGAAATCGCGGGTGCCGCAGACGATCCGGGTGGCTTCGCGCATCAGCCGGTCGATTTCGGCCGTGCTCTCATCGTTGAACTCGATATCGTCGTCTTGCATGAAATCCATCCTTGTCAAAAAACCATGTACCACATCACCATGCCCGCATCTGTTCGATAGCCTGCTCGACGCGGTCGAGCGCGATCACCTCGATGCCCTTGATCGCGGCGCGCGGGGCGTTGGCCTTGGGCACGATGGCGTGGGTGAAGCCGAGCTTGGCGGCTTCCTTGAGGCGCTCCTGGCCACGCGGTGCGGGGCGGATTTCGCCGGCCAGTCCCACTTCGCCAAAGACCACCAACTTGCCCGGCAAGGGCTTGTTGCGCAGCGAAGATACGATGGCCAGCAGCACGGCCAGATCGGCCGCCGGCTCGGCGATCTTGACGCCGCCGACCGCATTTACAAACACATCCTGGTCGCCACAGACGATGCCGGCATGACGATGCAATACCGCGAGCAGCATCGCCAGCCGATTCTGTTCGAGGCCGACGGTGAGCCGGCGCGGACTGGGCGCCTGGGAACCGTCGACCAGTGCCTGGATCTCGACCAGCAGCGGGCGAGTGCCCTCCTGGGTGCACAGCACGCAGGAGCCGGCGACATCCAGAGAATGCTGCGAAAGAAACAGGGCCGAAGGATTGGCGACGCCGCGCAGGCCCTTTTCGGTCATGGCAAACACGCCGAGTTCATTCACGGCGCCAAAGCGGTTTTTCACCGCACGCACCAATCGAAAGCTCGAATGCGTGTCGCCCTCGAAATAGAGCACGGTATCCACCATGTGCTCCAGCACGCGGGGCCCCGCCAGGCTTCCTTCCTTGGTGACATGGCCGACCAGTATCACGCAGGTGCCGCTTTGCTTGGCGAAGCGCGTCAACTGCGCCGCGCATTCGCGCACCTGGGCCACTGAACCAGGTGCCGATTGCAGTGCATCGGACCAGACGGTCTGGATCGAGTCGATCACCGCCACCGCCGGGCGCAGCTTGACCAGGGTGGCCAGTATTTTTTCCAGGTTGATTTCGGCCAGCAACTGCATGCGACCGACATCGAGTTGCAGACGCCTGGCGCGCAGGGCCACCTGCTCGCCTGATTCCTCGCCGGAAACATACAGCACGTTCTCGCTGGCCTGCGCCAGCCGTGCCAGGGCTTGCAGCAGCAGTGTCGACTTGCCGATGCCGGGATCGCCACCGATCAGCACCACGCCGCCGGCCACCAGCCCGCCGCCCAGCACCCGGTCGAATTCCTCGACCCCGGTAGGCTGGCGGGGTTCTTCGCGCGGACGGATTTCGGCCAGCATCTGCAGGCCGTTGGCGCCGCCCAGCGCGGAAAAGTTGCGCCCCGCAGGCGCTATGGTTTCAATCACCGCTTCGACCAGGGTGTTCCACTGTCCGCAGCCTGGGCACTGCCCCTGCCATTTCGGCGAACTGGCACCGCACTCGGTGCAGGAATACTGTGTCTTTGCCTTGGCCATCAGCTCATCATCAATTTACGTCGATCACCGGCACGCGCGCGGCCAAGGCGCAGAACAATTCGTAAGCCACCGTTCCGGCGGCCGTGGCGACATCGTCGGCGGCAACATGCATCGCGCCCTGCCCACCCCACAAGGTGACCGTCTCGCCCACGCCGACTGCTGCGGGCAGTTCGCTCAGGTCGACGCAGATCTTGTCCATCGACACGCGGCCGAGAGTCCGCGTCCGGCGTCCGGCGACATTCACCGGCGTGCCGGTCGGGGCATGGCGCGGGTAGCCATCGGCGTAGCCGCAGGCGACGATGCCGACGCGCATGGCGCTCTCGGCAATGAAACTGCTGCCGTAGCCCACGGCATCACCCGGCATCAGGTCGCGTACGGCAATCAATTCGCTTTCCAGGGTCATCACGGGCTGCAGGTCGAGATCTCGCGAGCTTTGCATGGCAGGAAAAGGCGATGAGCCGTAAAGCATGATGCCTGGGCGGACCCAGTCGCCGATGGCTTCGGGAAAGCGCAATAGCGCCGCCGAGTTGGCCAGCGACACGGGCAAGTCACGGCCACCCGCCATAGTGTGAAAGCGCTCCATTTGCTGCTGAATGCCAGCGGCGTCGTCGGCGTCGGCAAAATGGGTCATGAGGGTGACGGATGCGACACAATTCGCCGCGGCGAGCCTGGCCAGCACCACAACGAATTCATCTGCATTGAAGCCGAGGCGGTTCATGCCGGTATTGAGCTTCAGATAGACCGGCATCCGTTTTGGCAAGCCGGCATCGACCAGTGCATCGACCTGCCACATGGTGTGCAACACGGGAATCAGCTCGAGCTCGGCGAACAGCGGCAGATCATCCGCCTGGTAGGGCCCTTCCAGCATCAGGATGGGATGGGCGATGCCCGCATCGCGCAAGGCCATGGCGCCTTCGAGTTCGACCAGGGCAAAGCCGTCGGTGGATTCCAGCAGGGCGCGAGCTCCCGGCAACAGGCCATGACCATAAGCGTCGGCCTTGACCACGCTCCAGACTCGGGCACTGCCCGCACGACGACGCACAAGCTGATGATTGTGACGCAGCGCGGACCAGTCGAGGCGCGCACGGATCGGTCGCGACATGCGACGACCTAGACCTGCTTCTTGGTGATCAGGGCGCGCAGCCTGGCTGACGCGAATTCGACAAAGGTGGCCACCAGCCTCGAGCGAAATTTTTCTTTCGGATAAACCATCGAAAGCGTGCGGATCAGGCGCGGCTTGAGCGGTATGGCAACGATGTCGCCCAGGCGTTGCTCCTTAAACACCGAACTGCGCGACGCGATGGCGAAACCGAGGCCGGTTTCGACGACTCCGTTGAGCGCAATCGGACTTCCCAATTCCATGACCATGTTCATCTGATCGAGCGAGATCCCCGCATTGCGCAAGTAGTTTTCGGTGAACTCGCGCGTACCCGAACCAGGCTCGCGCGATATGAATGCATGCTCCAGCAACTTCTGCGGCGTCAGTTCCTTGTGTCGCGCCAGCGGAAAACGCGGATGACAGATCACCACCAGTTCGTCGTCGCAGCACACTTCGCATTCCAGGGTCGGCTCATGCGAGAGCGACTCGATGAAGCCGATATCGATCGTGTGTTCAATGACGCGATGTTCGATGGATTCCGAATTACCGACCATGAGCCGCGAGCGCACGTTCGGATAGGCCGACTTGAATTCACCCAGGATCCCCGGCAGCATGAATTCGGCAATCGTGGTCGAGGCGCCCACCATAAGGGAGCCACCGATCTCGCCGGTCAACTCGGACAGGCGCACATCCATCTCGGACGACAGCCCGAGAATTCGCTCTGCATAACCGAGAACGACGTCGCCCGCGGGGGTGAGTGCAATGCGTCCGTGACCGCGATCAAACAAGCGCGTATTGAAGTGTTCCTCAAGCTGCTTGATCTGAAAAGTCACCGCTGGCTGCGTCATGAACAGCACTTCGGCCGCCTTGGTGAACGACAACTGCTTGGCAACCGCATGAAAAACCTGCAGGCGGCGATCGGCCATTTCTGCTACCTCCGAATAAAAAGATTCCCGTATTGAGGGTATTCAATCACAAATCACCCATCATGAGCGCAATTTATGGCCAATGCTGCGCCGCCACATTGCGGCTACTACATACCTTTCGTGATATAAACCCGGGGACCAAAACACGGTCGGACCACCGGCCCACTCAATGAGTACAGGTTTCTACATCATCATGGCGGCGCAGTTTTTTTCCGCGCTGGCCGACAATGCCCTGCTGATCGCCGCCATCGCCATATTGCGCGACATGCACGCACCGGCGGAATATGAGCCATTGTTGAAAACCTTCTTCACAGTCTCCTACGTAGCGCTGGCAGCCTTCGTCGGCGCCTTTGCCGACTCGATGCCGAAATGGCGGGTCATGTTCATCAGCAACGGCATCAAGATTTTTGGCTGCAGCCTGATGTTCTTTGACATTCATCCCCTGCTGGCCTACGCCGTGGTCGGCCTCGGCGCCGCGGCCTACTCGCCGGCCAAGTACGGCATCCTCACCGAATACCTGCCGCACCGCTTGCTGGTGGTCGCCAACGGCTGGATCGAAGGTCTCACCGTAGGTGCGATCATCCTCGGCGTGGTGCTGGGTGGCGCGCTGATCAGGCCGGAAATAGCGCACGGCCTTCTCTCGATGGACCTTCCGCTGATCGAAACCGGCGTCGATACCGTGGCCGAAATGACCCTGGTCATCATCGGCGCGCTCTACCTCATCGCGGCCCTGTTCAATCTCTACATCCCGGATACCGGCGTCGACCACAAGCCGCTGAAAAAGAACCCGGTCTATCTGTTTCACGAATTCAACCACTGCCTCAAACTGTTGTGGCGCGACAAGCTGGGCCAGATATCACTGGCCGTAACCACGCTGTTCTGGGGCGCGGGCGCGACCCTGCAATTCATCGTGCTGGAATGGGCAAGGGTGGCCCTCAATCTGGATTTGTCCAAGGCCAGCCTGTTGCAGGGAGTGGTCGCGGTCGGCGTCGCGATCGGCGCGGTGCTCGCGGCGCGCATGATCACCCTGAGGAAATCGGTCCGCGTCATTCCGCTGGGTATCGCCATGGGCATCGGCGTCATCGGCATGGTGGCAGTGCGCGACATGTGGCTGGCGGTGCCGCTACTGGTGCTGGTGGGAGTCTTTTCGGGATTCTTCGTAGTGCCGATGAATGCGCTATTGCAGCATCGCGGGCACATCCTGATGGGTGCCGGGCATTCCATCGCGGTGCAGAACTTCAACGAAAATCTTTCCATCCTGATCATGACCACCACCTACTCGGTGCTGATCAGGGCCCAGATATCGATCTACTGGGTCATTCTCATGTTCGGTCTGTTCGTGGCCGGCACCATGTGGCTGGTCAAACGTCATCATGAATTCAATCAGCGCGAACGCGATGATGTCGCGCACCTGGAAGATGTCGCCCACCATTGACGGACGGAAAGCATCCATGAGATCCGGACTGCACACCGCGCTGTTGATCACTTGCCTCGCCACAACTCCGGTGCCTGCCCTGGCCGCCCCTGCGCCCAACGAAGACAATTGCCGCAACGCGATCAGCGCAGGTCTTGATGCACTGCGCCCGCAGCCTCCGGGTAGCACGCCACGCGACGAAGCAGACCGCCAGCGTTTGCTCGCCGAAATGGAGCGCCTGGTGGAAGATAGCCGTCGTCAGGGGATGACCGAGTGCCAGACCTGGACCAAAATGATGGGCAAGGCCTTCAACCAATAGCACGCGGTGCGCCTGTGTCTTTACGTCGCTCCGACAAGGCTTGGTTGCAACCCTGAACCCCGCTACGAATCAGGTCCTCGCAAATGGCGTGAATCGCCGGCCATGAGGTATGGCACCAGTCCGGCGCGATCAGCGTCGGCTCCCGAGCGGTGGCCGTCACCCGATGAAACACGATTTGCGCAGGCGTGCAGCGGATCAGTTCAGCCGCGCTAGCGGCATATTCATCGATGAGCGGCGCCCGCAATTCGCCGCGCGAGTACTCGACGGCCATGCGACTGCCCCTGACGATCATCAGCGGATGCAGTTTGAGGCCGGCGACACCGAGATCGAGAACACGTGCGTGTGTCGCGCGACACATGGCGGCCGATTCTCCCGGCAAACCAAGAATCAGATGGGTGCACACCGGGACGTCGTGGCGATGGGCGCGTGAAACCGCATCGGCATAGGCGGCAATGCCATGCCCTCGATTGATCCGGCTTAGCGTTTCGTCATGGGCACTCTGCAAACCCAGTTCGAGCCAGACCTCGTAGCCACGCTGACGATAGTCGGCAAGGAGTTCAAGTACGGTATCTGGCACGCAATCGGGACGGGTGCCGACGCAAAGGCCCACGATGTCGGCGTCGCGGGTTGCCTCGGCATAGAGGCGCCGCAGTTCCTCAACTTCCGCGTATGTGCTGGTATAGGCTTGGAAGTAGGCCATAAAGCGACTGGCACGCTTGAGTTCCGCCCGGCGCGCGACAAGTTGCTCGCTTACCGGAACCAGGGCATCGCCCTGACTGAAGGAGCGAACGCTGCAAAATGTGCAGCCGCCGCGCCCCAGCGTGCCGTCCCGATTGGGGCAAGTGAATCCGGCATGCAGCGCCAGTTTGCGCACGCGCTCGCCGAAGCGGGCCTTCAAGTGCTTGCCGAGGGTGTTGACGTAACGATCCAGATGCACGGGGTATCAGCGTACGTCCGGCTCGAAGAACACCCACTGCGCGGCAGGAAAGCGCTGCTGCATGCGCTCTTCCACCACATTTATGGCATTGACCATCTGCCGGCCGGTCTGGGTTTCCATATCACGCATGCGTGCCTTGACCGCGATCACCACCTTGTCACCCCAGGCCAGGGTGATGACATTGAGCACCTGTTCGACTTCGGGCTGCGCGGCAACAAAAGCCTCGATCTCCGCGCGCAGTTGCGGCGCAGCGGACTCGCCGACGATCAGGCCCTTGACCTCGATCATCACGGCAATCGCAATCACCATCAGCACGACGCCGATCGCCAGCGTGCCCAAGGCGTCCCACAGGGGGTTGCCGGTAAGCACCGTGGCACCGACCGCGACAAACGCCAGCGCCAAACCCAGCAAGGCGGCAATGTCCTCGCCGGCCACCACCATGAGTTCCGACTGCCGCGTTTCGCGGAACCAGACGAGAAAGGGCTGAGATCCGGATATCTTGCGAATTTCCTGCAACGCGCCCCACAGCGAAAATGCTTCCAGCACCACGGCGCATGCCAGCACGGCCATGGCGATCAAACCGTGCTGCAGCGGCTGCGGATGCAGCAATCGTTCGATACCTTCATAAACAGAAAATGCGCCGCCCATGAAGAACAGCATCAGCGCGACGATCATCGACCAGAAGTAGGTGACGCGATGATGGCCCAGCGGAAAGTCAGCGCTGGCGGGACGGCGCGCCTGTTTCAATCCCAGCAGCAGCAGCATCTGGTTGGCGCAGTCGGCTGTCGAATGAATCGCTTCGGCTAGCATCGAACCGGAACCGGTCCAGAAGGCGGCAATGTACTTCGCTACCGCAATGCCGAAATTGGCGCCGAGGGCGTAGAAAATGGCCCGTACCGAACCATTCGTCGAAGCGTCGTTGCCGTGGGTCATCAGTCGCCTCTTAGCGTTGGCATGCTGCGCTTCATGAAACAAAGATCCTCCCAGGCCTTGGCCTTGTCCAGCAGTGTACGCAGCAGATAGGCGGGATGATAGGTAACGACCAGCGGAATCCCTCGGTAGTCATGCAGTTTCCCGCGCGCGGCGGCGATCTTGACCTCCGCCTGCAACAGCGTCTGCGCCGCCGGACGCCCGAGTGCGACGATAAGTTTCGGCTGCAGCAACTCGATCTGGCGCTCCAGGTAGGGCCTGCAGGCAGCCACTTCCTCAGGCGTGGGGGTGCGGTTTTCTGGCGGCCGGCATTTGACGGCATTGGCGATATACACGTTTTGTCCGCGCCTGAGGCCAATGGCAGCGAGCATGTTGTCGAGCAGTTTGCCCGCCTGCCCGACGAAAGGTTCGCCGCGCGCATCTTCCTCGGCGCCGGGTCCTTCACCGACGAACAGCCAATCGGCATTGACATCACCGACACCCAGCACCGCCTGCTTGCGGGTTTGGCAAAGCGGGCACCGGCGGCACGACGAGACGGCAGCAGCAAGCTCGGCCCAACCCATGCCCGTAGCTGGGCTCCCCGGCATCGCAGGTGCCGTTGCCAGCGGCGGGTTCAAATCCGCAACGGGCACGGATTCCGCAAGCGGTATCGACGCCGGCTGCGGCTCCCCCACGTCCAGCACCGCCTCAGCGGGCACCGCACGCAGTTTCCAGACCGGGCCGAGGCCCATCTCGCGCAGGATTCGTGTCCGCTCCATTGTCATAGCTCACGCGCCATTACGATGGCATCCTCACGGCCGTCCTGCGCCGGATAATAGTCGCGACGACGGCCGATTTCGAGGAAGCCGAGA
>CAMBRI010000110.1 GCA_945870205.1 Sulfuritalea hydrogenivorans sk43H
AATTGGGAAAGAGCGTGGCGGTCCACGGCAGGCTACACGTCAATAATGCAGGCCTTTTGCCGAATTGTTCGGCTTTCGTCGGCTGCTGGCAGAGACCGAATAGTGGACTGCCAGCGCCCCTATTTCTCGATGCGCGTGATCTTCGAGCCTTCGAAGGTCAGGTTGTACATCAGGCCCTTGTTCGAGAAGATAAAGCCGATGATGGGCTGCTTGGCGGTCTCGGTGTCGATGGCGCCGCCAGCACCCAGTGTTGCCAGCGCCACGCTGCCGTCGACGCCCGCTTTCCAGCCTTCGCTTTTGCGGAAATCGGCCAGCGATTTGTCGTTCATGAACAGCACGATCTGGCTGCGCGCCTGGGCGCCCAACTGCAGGCCGATCGAGGCGGCAGCAATGTTGTAGTAGGCGGCTGTCTTGCCCTTCACCAGCAGCGCTCCCTCGCCGAATTCACCGCCGATGCCGATGCCCGCCTTGATCACATTGGGGAACACCAGCACGCCCGAGGCCTTGCGCGACAACTCGTGGCCGGCGCCGGTTTGCTTCTGGAAATTCTTCAGGGCTTCGCGCACTTCGGCATTGATTTCGTCCTTGGAGCCAGCCGTGACGCTGGTGGCAAAGACGACCAGGAGCACGGAGATCAGGGCACGCATGGAATTTCCTTTAGTGACGGACCCCCGTGCCAGGTTTCCAGGCGCGTTCGGCCGCGTTGGTTGGGTGTGGTTCATTGTATCCGCCGCTGAATCGCGCGGGTCGTATTTTCCGCGCCGTGAAGCCTATCCGGCCTGGTTCGGGTCGTGCCACACCCAGCGTGCGTAGGCGACGAAGGCAAGTGCCGATGCGGCGAATACGGTTGCCTGGGCCGTGCCCGACAGCGTTGGGAACAGCGCAAACAAGACGGCGAACGGTGCAGCAGCGATCGCGGTGGACAGCAGGTTTTCGGTCGGCGTGGTATTGCGGCTGAACAGGCCCAGCGAGTACGACAGTACGTCCACCGGGAAGGTGATTCGCAGCAGCACCAGCGACCACAGGCGATGCTGCGGATGGATCAGGCGGTCGATGTCCGCATGCCGCTGCGTCGACGGGAAATGCCCCAGTGTCAGGGCGCGCGCGTGACGGTCCAACGCAAAGGCCATTGCCGCGCCTGTGCCCCAGCCCAGCAGCAATGCCGCGGTCCACCAAGGGCCCCAGGCCACGACGGCCGCCGGGACCAGCTCAGTGCATGGCGAATGGGACTTTGGGTGTCTTGCATGTCAGGAAGGGATGAGTGTGACGGGCGAGCTTTACGCCATTGGCCCGGCCCCGGATCGGAGTCCGGGCTGGTGTTCCTTCGCTGTAGTGACGATGCTTTGAATGCGGCGTCACAATCATCAGGCCGCATTACTGGATGCACTATGCCAAGCGCACTACTTGAACAAGCCTTTGATCGCGCTTCCAGCCTTGCCGAGTGCTTCTCCGGTTGATTTCATCATCCGGTCGAAACTGAGCGCCGCGCTCAGCCTGGCTTTTAGTGCCCGCGCGACTTCCTGGCCGAGTTCGCCGGGCGTGATTCCGCCCTTGGCCTTGCCGATGTCCTTCAGGGTGATATCCGGCAATGCTACGCTCAAGGTCTTGCCTTCCATGAAGGCGGCACTCGCCTGCGCCTTGGCGTCACGGATGGTCAGTTCCTCGACGATCAGTTTTTTCCCCTTGCTTTCCTTCTTGCTGTCGGCCGGACCAAGATAGTCGGCGATGTTCTTCTGGATCGCATCGAAATTCGTCATTGCGTCGCCCTTTTCATAGATCACGTCGGGGGCCTTGATGGCGATGCGGCGAATTACGATGACATCCTTCGTCACCGAACCAATGTCTATTTCCACATCGATCTGGCCGACCTTCATGGCGTGGGCGGTCTTGAATCCCGGTGGGTTGCCGATCTGGAGATTGCTGATCGTGCCTTTGCCGTCGGCAACTGAAATCTTCACGGCGTCTACGCTGACCTTGGCATGCGTCATGGCGCCGCCATAGTCGGTCACCGCTGTCTTGATCAAGCCATCCATGTTGCCGGAAAACCAGAACAGGGCGCCGCCCGCCACAGCGGCAAGCAGCAGCAACACGGCCAACAGTTTCTTCATGATGCCTTCCTCGAAAGATGTGGATCTTGATGCTTAACGTAACAACTTATTCGGAGCGACTGGTGACAGCCGAGTGAAGCGAGCCGAATGGTAGCCCCGCCCCAGGAAGGGGGCGCAGGCGGGGTTTCGCGAAGCACTGCTTCGCGCCGCCGCAGCCGGCCGGCCATGCAGGGCCGGCCGTGGAACGGGGGTGGGGGGCCTTCAATTCGCCTTTCGCGTGTTTCATCTTCGGCGGATGGCGCTCGGTGCCATGAGCGTTAGGCCGGCACCGGGTCATGCCCATCCATGCTTCCGGCATTCGCCGCATATCATCGCGCAAGTCGTTCAGGCATTTCAGCGCCGGCTCGTCACGGTTGCCCGAACTTCTCGCACAAGGCTTTCACCGCCTCGTTTTCGCCACGAACCCGAAGGAAAGCGCCGTGCTCGTCGGCACGCTCCTCAAGCACTTCACAACTGGCAAAGATTGCTCCGCGCTGCTGCTGGGCCGACCAGGGCAGGAAAACTTCGGCCTCGACCAGACCTTTCCGGAAGAAGCCTACGATCATTTCGCGCAACAAGGCCACGTCGTCGGCGCGTCGTGCGCTCATGACAATGCAATCGGGATACTGGTCGCGTAACGCCGCTTCGCGTTCGGTCTGCGCTGCGGCATCGCCAACGTGATCTATCTTGTTGAAGACGCGGATGCGCGGCACGTCCTGGGCGCCGATCTCGGCCAGCACCTTGTCGGTGACCGCGAGTTGCCGCTCGAAGCCGGGGTCGCTGGCATCGATGACGTGCAGCAGCAGCGAGGCATCGAGCGCCTCTTCTAGGGTCGACTTGAACGAGGCGACCAGCCCGTGCGGCAGGTTCTTGATGAAGCCGACAGTATCGCTGACCAGCACCCGCGGCCGGCTCTCGGGTTGCAGCGCCCGTACCGTGGTGTCGAGCGTGGCGAAGAGCTTGTTTTCGACCAGCACGTCGCTGCCGGTCAGGGCGCGCATCAGGGTGGACTTGCCGGCGTTGGTGTAGCCGACGAGCGCCACGTTGGCGCCTCCCTGGCGGTCCTGGCGGCGCGCGCGCTGGGTCTTGCGCTCGGCATCCATGGCCAGGATTTCCTGTTGCAGCGCGGCGATTTGGTCCCGCACCTTGCGTCGATCCAGTTCGGTATGGGACTCGCCGGCGCCGCGCCCGCCTGTGCCACTTCGCTGCCGTCCCTGTGGTCCGGCGAGTTTGGCTGCCTCGCGCAGGCGCGGCGCCATGTAGCCCAGTCGTGCGATCTCGACCTGGGCGCGCGCGGCGCGGGAGGTGGCGTGGCGGTGGAATATCTCGAGGATGACCATGGTGCGGTCCATGACCTCGCAGCCGATTTCCTTTTCCAGGTCGCGCGCCTGGGATGGAGATATCTCGTGGTCGACGAAGATGGCGTCGATCTTTCCGGCATCAGGGTCGGCCGCGGCTTGCGGCGTTCTCTGCAACTCGACCGGCGCGGGGTCGCTGTCCACGAATTCGCGCATTTCCTGCCGCTTTCCTTTGCCCAGATAGGCTGTGGCGTCGAAGCTGGAGCGCTTCTGGGTGAAGGTGGCGGTGATCTCATAACCCAGGGTCTTGGCCAGGTCGCGCAGTTCGGCCAACGAGGATTCGAATTCGATGTCGCTCACGTTCGGCAACTGCACGGCCGCGACAATGGCGTACTTGGGTTTCTCTTTGACTTCTTTTTGCATTCGGGGATGGCTACTCATGAGGGGCGAAGCCAGAGTGTACCCGTCAATGCGATGCCGGCCGACCGGCGTGGCACGGATCTGCCGTATTCGGCAGATCCGTGATCCTTCGCCGTCAGACCTGCGCGGCGTCCACTATTGCGTTGAGGGTCGGGCTCGGGCGCATCACCGCTTCGACCTTAGTCGTGTCAGGCATGTAGTAGCCGCCGATATCGACCGGTTTGCCCTGTACGGCCTTCAGTTCGTCGATGATCTTCTGCTCGTTCTCGGCCAGGGTCTTTGCCAGCGGCGCGAAATGCGCCTGCAGTTCCTTGTCATCGGTCTGCCCGGCCAGGGCCTGCGCCCAATACATGGCGAGGTAGAACTGGCTGCCGCGGTTGTCGAGTTCGCCGGTGCGGGTCGAGGGTCCCTTGCGGTTGTCGAGCAGTTTGCCCGTGGCATCGTCGAGTGTCTTGGCCAGAACCTTCGCCTTGGCGTTGCCGGTCTTGATGCCGAGGTCTTCCAGCGACACTGCCAGCGCAAGGAATTCGCCCAGCGAATCCCAGCGCAGGTGATTCTCTTCGACGAGTTGCTTGACGTGCTTGGGCGCCGAGCCGCCAGCGCCGGTTTCATACATGCCGCCACCGGCCATCAGCGGCACGATGGAGAGCATCTTGGCGCTGGTGCCGAGTTCCATGATGGGGAAGAGGTCGGTCAGGTAGTCGCGCAGGATGTTGCCCGTCACCGAAATCGTGTCGAGGCCGCGGATTACACGTTCCAGCGAGTAACGCATGGCGCGCACCTGCGACATTATCTGGATGTCGAGGCCGGTGGTGTCATGATCCTTGAGGTAGGTGTGCACCTTTTTGATCAACTCGTTCTCATGCGGACGGTAGGGGTCGAGCCAGAAGATGGCCGGCATGCCGGACTGACGTGCGCGAGTGACGGCGAGCTTGACCCAGTCGCGGATCGGGGCGTCCTTGACCTGGCACATGCGGAAGATGTCGCCTTGCTCGACGTTCTGCGAGAGCAGCACTTCGCCGGTGGCGAGGTCGGTGATATTGGCGACGCCGTCTTCCTGGATTTCGAAGGTCTTGTCGTGCGACCCGTATTCCTCGGCCTGTTGGGCCATGAGGCCGACGTTGGGTACGGTGCCCATGGTCTTCGGGTCGAAATTGCCATGCCACTTGCAGAAGTTGATCATCTCCTGGTAGATGCGGGCGAAGGTGGACTCCGGCATCACGGCCTTGGCGTCCTTGGGCCGCCCGTCGGCACCCCACATCTTGCCGCCGATGCGGATCATGGCCGGCATCGAGGCATCGACGATGACGTCGCTGGGCGAATGGAAGTTGGTGATGCCCTTGGCCGAATCGACCATGGCCAGTTCCGGCCGGTGCTCGTGGCAGGCATGAAGATCATTCATGATCTCTTCGCGCTTGGACTCCGGCAGCGTGGCGATCTTGTCGTAGAGATTGACCATGCCGTTATTGACGTTGACGCCGATCTCGTCGAACAGCTTGGCGTGCTTCTCGAAGGCGTCCTTGTAGAAGATCCGGACGCAGTGGCCGAAGACGATGGGGTGCGAAACCTTCATCATGGTCGCCTTGACGTGCAGCGAGAACATCACGCCGGTCTTGTAGGCGTCTTCGATTTCCTTCTCATAGAACTCGCACAGCGCCTTCTTGCTCATGAACATGCTGTCGATGACTTCACCGGCCAGCAGGGAAAGCTTGGGCTTGAGGACGCTGGTCTTGCCGCTCTTGGTGATCAGCTCCATCTTGACGTCGCGTGCGCGGTCGAGCGTCATCGACTTCTCGCCGTGGTAGAAGTCGCCGTGGTGCATGTGCGAGACGTGGGTGCGCGAAGCCTGGCTCCACTCGCCCATGGAATGCGGGTTCTTGCGCGCATATTCCTTCACTGCCTTGGGGGCACGGCGGTCGGAATTGCCTTCGCGCAGCACCGGATTGACCGAGCTCCCGATGCATTTCGAGTAACGGGCCTTGATCGCTTTTTCTTCGTCGGTTTTCGGGTCTTCTGGAAAATCCGGGATCTTGTAGCCGCGCGCCTGCAGTTCCTTGACCGCCGCGATGAGTTGCGGCACCGAGGCGCTGACGTTGGGCAGCTTGATGATGTTGGTCTCGGGGTCATGAGTGAGTCGCCCCAGTTCGGCCAGGTTGTTGGGCAGTTTTTGTTCGTCGGTCAGGTAATCGGAAAGCTCGGCCAGGATTCGTGCGGCCACCGAGATGTCGCAGCCGACGACGTCGACGCCGGCTGGCGCGGCAAAGGCCTTGATGATAGGCAGGAAGGCATACGTCGCCAGAAGCGGTGCCTCATCGGTAAGCGTGTAGATGATTTTTGATTTGCCTGCAGCCATTACTGTCCCCTCGCTATTGGTTTATTAGTTTGTTGATTGGGTCTTGCCATTGAACGTATCGATTGCTTAGCTGTCGTGGTTGGACGGACACAGCGTTACCCCGTATTCGTGGAAGCGAATCGCCGGGAGCAGGTGCCCTCCATCCAACACGCCGCACATTTTACGGGAGCATCCGGGAATTGCGGGAAGCTTGCGAAATATCGGTCGCACCGGCATCACCGTCGAACTCGCACCCTGCATCGACCGTTGGTCACGACGATCCCTGTGACCTTGGTTTTTGACCATGGCGGCGTCCGTGCTGTTGTGCGGAGCGGGCGACGCGGCCCATCGGCAAGCGCAACTCATCTTGTATGCTTCGCTTTTTTCGTTTCCATTCCTGTGCGCCATGTCCATGCCTACCGATGCCCGAAAAGCAGCCAATGAACTGATCTCCTTCATCGATGCCAGCCCCAGCCCATGGCACGCGGTGGCTAGTGTCGAGCAGCGCCTGCGGGCTCGTGGTTTCACCCGGCTGGAGGAGGGCGAGCGTTGGCAACTGGCAGCCGGCGGGCGCTATTACACGGTACGCGGCGGGGCGTCGCTGATCGCCTTCGTGCTGGGCAGTCGAGTCCTGGCTGAAACCGGCTATCGCATCGTGGGTGCCCATACCGATTCGCCGGGGTTGCGACTCAAGCCGCGGGCGGCGCTGGCGGGCGATGGCCTGCTGCGCCTGGGGGTGGAAGTGTATGGAGGGCCGATCCTGGCCACCTTCGCCGACCGGGATCTGAGCCTGGCCGGGCGTGTCGTGATGCGCGCGGCGGCCGGTCCGCAGACGCGACTGCTGCGCTTCGAGCAGCCACTGCTGCGACTGCCCAATTTGGCGATACACATGAACCGCGAGGTGAATGAACAGGGTCTGAAGCTCAACAAGCAGACCGAATTGCCGCTGATCCTGGGCCAGTTGGCCGAGGGTGCGGATGCGGAAGTCCGCCTGCGCACACTGCTGGCCGAGGCCGTGCAGGGCGATGCGGCGGACCTGCTGAGCTGGGAGCTTGCCGTCCATGACGCGCAGAAGGGCTGTTTGTGGGGCGCGGATCAGGAGTTCATCGCCAGCCGCCAACTGGACAATCTCGCCTCCTGCCATGCGGCCATCGCTGCGCTGATGGCGACGGAGCAGCCCGCCGCTACGTGCATCGCTGCCTTGTTCGATCACGAGGAAGTCGGCAGCGAGAGCGCCGCCGGAGCGGGCGGCAGCTTCGTTACCGACGTGCTGGCCCGCATAGGTTTGCAGACGGGCCTCGACGCCGAGGACAGCCTTCGCGCCCTGGCGCGCAGCTTCTTCATCAGCGCCGACATGGCCCACGCCTGGCAGCCGAATTTTCCGGCGGCCTATGAACCGGACCACAAGGTGATGGTCAATGGCGGGCCGGTGATAAAGAGCAATGCCAACCAGCGTTACAGCACCCAGGCGGAGACGGCCGCCCGATTCATGGGATTGTGCGCGCAGGCCGGGGTGCCCTGCCAGCAGTACGCCCATCGCACCGACCTGGGTTGCGGCAGCACCATCGGTCCGATCGTCGCAGCGCGGCTGGGTATCGCCAGTGTGGATGTCGGTGCGCCCATGTGGGCGATGCACAGCGCACGCGAAAGCGCCGGTGCGCTGGATCACCCCTACATGATTGCCGCCTTGACGGCAGCATTCGGCAGCTGACGTCGCGGCCCGGACGGTTTGCGGCGGGCAGCGCTAGCCCATCAGGCCGTCATGAACCAGCTTGATCCCGGCCGCCAGCAGCGTCCATGCGGTGACGAGGTTGAAGCCGCGCATGTCGACGGCATGAAGCAGGCGATAGCCGATGAAGTAGCCGACCGGTATCGCCGGCGCCAGCAGCAGCGAGACGCCGAGATTGGAAATGTCGAGCAGGCCGAGTTGGGCATAGGGGCCGAGCTTGGAGAAATTTACCACCGAAAAGAAGACCACCGTGGTGCCGACCAGGCGCATCTTGTCCATGTTCTGCGGCATCAGGTATTGCATGATCGGGGGGCCGCCGGCGTGCGAGACGAAGCTGGTGAAGCCTGACAGCGCACTCCAGAAAATGCCCGGCCCGAGAGCAGGCGCGGACAGCACGGCGGTCGTGGTGCTCCTTGCGGCACGAAAGCGGTCGACCGCGAAGGCCAGCGCCTCGATCCCGATCAACAGGCGTATCCAGCGTGCATCGACCTGGCCGAAGGTGAGCCAGCCCAGTGCAATGCCGAGCATGGCGCCGGGCAGGATGATGCGCAGGTTGGCGGCATCGCCCCGGCCACGAAACACCACGAGCCCGATGGCATCTATCGCGAGCAGGATCGGCAACATCACGGCGGCGGCGAAGGGCGGCGCCACCACCAGGGCCATCAAAGGCACTCCAAGGCTGCCGGCTGCGCCGCCGAATCCGGCCTTGGACATGCCGACCAGCACCGTGGCGGCTATCGCCAGCAGCCAGAAGGCCAGGGGCAGGGTGGTGGCGTGGTGGAACAAGCGAAGTCTCAGCCGGCAGCGATCCAGTCCGCGGCGAGCTGCAATGCCGCCTGCAACGATTGCTGCGCGGCCTCGGTGAGCGGTTCCCCAAGTTCGAAGCGTTCGCCGCGTATTGCCAGC
The DNA here is from genome assembly GCA_945870205.1 of Sulfuritalea hydrogenivorans sk43H. Classification (GTDB taxonomy): domain Bacteria; phylum Pseudomonadota; class Gammaproteobacteria; order Burkholderiales; family Rhodocyclaceae; genus Sulfuritalea; species Sulfuritalea hydrogenivorans_A. Next base: position 8,773 of record CAMBRI010000110.1, read on the forward strand.
AGCCAGCAGGGCGGTGCTTCGCCCTCGTCGATGTCGGCATAGACCTTGAGCACCGCCTGCGGGCTCATGGCATGAGTGGTAAAGCTGGCGTCGCGTTCGGCTTCGATGCGAACCAGCGAACAGGGCGGCGTTGCATCCAGGCTGGCATCGACGAACAGCACGCGGCGTCGACCCTGCAGGTCGAGTGCGTGTTCAACCTGTAACTGGAAGTCAGTCAGGAATTCAAGTTCACCCCATTCGGGATGGAGTGCCGCGAGCGCGGTGAAGTGCTCGACGAACAACGGCCCCAGCGCATCGTCGCCACGACTGGGATTGCCCCAGCCGAAGATCAGCGTCGGCGCGATCAAGAAACAAGCCGCGTCAGCCCGCGATGGTCGCGCGTGGCTTCGTCGATTACATTACCGTCAGCGCCGACTATCGCCACTTCCAGCGGCATCTGGCCCAGCGCATGGGTGGCGCAGGAGAGGCAGGGGTCGAAGGCACGGATAGCGATCTCGATGTGGTTGAGCAGGCCTTCGGTGATTTCGACGCCATCGAGGTACTGCTTGGCGACTTCCCGTACGGCGGTGTTCATGGCCTGGTTGTTGTGCGTGGTGGAGACAATCAGGTTGGCGCGTATCACCTGATCGTTCTCATCGACGCGGTAATGGTGGATCAGCGTGCCGCGCGGCGCCTCGATGACGCCGACACCGCGCTCCTGACGCTGGCCGGTGGCCATCAGGTCGTGGCCGATGATGTCATCGTCGTGCAACAGGTCCTTGATGCATTCGGCGGCGTGCAGCATTTCGATCATGCGCGCCCAGTGGTAACCAAGTGTTGCGCCGGCGGAACTGCCGCCGTCGAAAGCGACGAAGGCTTCGCGTTCCTTGTCGGCCAGCGGGGTCGGGATGCTGTCGCAATGGGTGACGCGGGTGAGCGGGCCGACCCGATAGGAGCCGTCCTCCGGCCCCAGCGATTTGAAGAAGGGGAACTTCATGTAGGACCAGGGCTTGACGTCTTCGCCGATGACATCCCAGTAGCGGCTGTAGTCGAAATGGTCGAACATCGTGTTGCCGTCGGCATCGCGCGCACGTAGCCCTCCGTGGTAGAGATCCATGCTGCCGTCGGCAGCGACAAGGCACATGCCGGCCGAGCGAAAGCGGCCGAATCTGTTGTACTCGGTAAGGTTCTGCTCGAACAACTGGCGAATCAGGCCTACCGCGTCACGACTCCAGGCCACCATCTGGTAAGCGTCCTTGAGCAGTTCGGCGCGTTCTTCAGCCGACAGCGACTTGTTCACGCCACCCGGCACCGAGCCCGTGCCATGCACCCGCTTGCCGGCGGTCATGCGGATCACTTCCTGGCCGTACTTGCGCAGCAGGACGCCCTTCTTGGCGATTTCCGGATGCGCGGCGATGACGCCGACGATGTTGCGTGCGGCGACGTCGGAGCCGAAACCGAAGAGCAGGTCCGGCGATGACAAATGGAAAAAATGCAGAGCGTGCGATTGCAGGATCTGGCCGGCATGCATCAGGCGGCGAATTTTTTCCGCGGTTGGCGTCAGTTGCTTGACACCCATCATCATGTCCAGCGCCTTCGATGCGGCGAGATGGTGGGATACCGGGCAGATGCCGCACAGGCGCTGCACCATGACCGGGACTTCCCAGTATGGGCGGCCCTGGATGAATTTCTCGAAGCCGCGGAATTCGACAATGTGCAGGCGCACCTGATGCACCTTGTTGTCGTCGTCGAGCAGGATGGTGACCTTGCCGTGGCCCTCGACCCGCGAGACGGGATCGATGGCGACGCGGCGCAGTTTTTCGGGAGAGATGGCAGTTTCGAGTTCGAAAGTCATGGTTTTCTCAATCGTAATGCAGCAGGCCGTGGCCCAGATTGGGGGTGCGGCCGGCCAGCAGGTCGGTCAGCAGTTTCCAGATGGCATCGGCCGGGGGCGGGCAGCCGGGCAGGAAGTAGTCGACCTTCACCACCTCATGGATAGGATGCACCTGGTTCAGCGGCAGGGGTAGTTCGGGATCATTGGGAATGCCGCCGTGGGAGAGGCCGACTTCGGTCTGATATACCTCTTCGAGGATGTCGCGCAAATCGAGGTGGTTGCGTTGCGCCGGCAGGCCGCCGTTGATCGCGCAGGCACCGACGGCCACCAGGATCTTGCAGTTCTTGCGGAACTCGCGCAGCACATGCACGTTCTCGGCATTGCACAACCCACCTTCGATCAGGCCAAGATCGCAAGGTCCGCAGTGCTTGATATCGGTCAGCGGCGAGCGGTCGAATTCGATCAGGTCGAGCAGCTTGAGGATCCGTTCGTCGATGTCGAGGATGGACATGTGGCAGCCGAAGCAGCCGGCCAGGCTGGTCGTGGCCACGCGCAGTTTCTTCACCGGGGTTTGTGGTGCGTTCATGGCGTCTGCTCCGCGGGCTGTTCGCTGATCGGTGCGAGGTCATAGGTGCGCTCGCCGATGGGCACCGCAAAGCCGCGGCGCTTCTTGAGGATCACGCCGACCGGGCAGATGCTGGCAGCACGGTCGCTAAGCGCAAAATCGGTATCGGCGAGCTTGCCGCTTTCGCTGCTGACATGCACGCGCCGACCGAGCAGGCCGCGACCGCCCATGTAAAAGACATTCTTGCCGTCAACCTCGCTGGATGCGGTCACGCACAGCGAGCACATGATGCAGCGGTTGAAATCGAGCAGGATGTCGGGATGCGAGGCATCGACGGCGCGATCGGGGTAGAACATGTCGAAGTGAGGCGACACCATTTTCAGTTCGTAGGCCGTGGCCTGCAAGGTGCAATTGCCGCTCTTTTCGCAGGAAGGGCAGAAGTGGTTGCCTTCGACGAACAGCATCTGCAGCAGGGTGCGGCGCTTGTCGTCGAGCTCGGTCGTGCGGTTCTCGACTTCGAGGCCAGGCTTGGCTTCCATGGTACAGCTCGATCCGAAACGGCCATTGACTTTGACGGTGCACAGTTTGCAGGAGCCGTGGGCACGAAAATCGGGATGCCAGCACAGATGTGGAATGTAGGTGCCGTGCGCCTTGGCGGCCTGGATGATGGTTTGGCCCGGGGTGAAGGGGATGTCTTCGCCGTCCAGCTGGAAAGTGTTGCTGGCTTCGCTGTCGCTCGTTTTCATGCTGCGGCCTCGTTTGGCAATTGCTTGGAAAAGTGTGCATCGGCGTCATCCCGGCCGGTCATCTGTCGGGCCTGCGACAGGGCGGCATCGAGGTCGAAGGCCGGTTCGTAGTCGAGCGACATGAGCCGGTGCTCGTAGGCCGGGCGGAACTTGTTCAGCGTATCGAACACCGGGTTGCAGGCGGTATTGCCCAGTCCGCAGTGGCTGGCACCCTGCATCAGGCGATGGAGCTTGAACAGTTCGTTGATGTCGTAGGGCGAGCCGTGCTTGTTGGCGATCTTGTCCATCAGGTTTCGAACCAGCGTGGTGCCGACCCGGCACGGGGTGCAAAAGCCGCAAGACTCGTGGGCGAAGAAATGCGCAAAGTTGCGGGCCACCTCGAACATGTCGCGGGTTTCGTCGAAAATCATGAAAGCGCCGGCGGTGGGGATGTCCTCGAAGGCGATCTTGCGGTCGAACTCGTCTTCGGCGAGGCACATTCCGGACGGGCCCGAGATCTGCACCGCCTGGAAATCCGAGGCGCCGCAATCGCTGAGCACTTGTCGCACGCTGACGCCGTAGGGGTACTCATAAATGCCGGGCCGTTCGCAGTCACCGCTGACCGAGAGGATCTTGCTGCCGGTGGATTTTTCGGTACCGTGCTGCGCGTACCAGTCACCGCCGTGTGCGGCGATCAGGCAAGAGGCAGCCAGCGTCTCGACGTTATTGACCGTCGTCGGCTGGTCGAGATAGCCGTTGGTGACCGGGAAAGGCGGTCGGATACGCGGTCGCCCGGGCTTGCCTTCCAGAGATTCGATCAGCGCCGATTCTTCGCCGCAAATGTAGGCGCCGGCACCGAGGTGAATCTCGATGTCGAATTCGAAATCGCTGCCGAGGATGTGCTTGCCCAGCAGTCCGGCCTTTCGCCGCTCCGCCAGCGCCGCCTCAAGGGGTTCGAGCAGGTAGCGGTATTCGCCGCGCAGGTAGAGCAGGCCCTTTTTCGCGCCCACCACCAGACCGGCGATGCTCATGCCTTCGAACACCAGGCTGGAACAGGCGGTCAGCAACACGCGATCCTTGA
>CAMBRI010000111.1 GCA_945870205.1 Sulfuritalea hydrogenivorans sk43H
GGGTCATAGCGGCAGGACAGCGCCCACATCACGCGCTGCAGGTCGTCGGCCATGATGTCTTCATCGACCGTGATCACGCCCTTGATACCGTAGGAACCGGTATTGCTTCCCAGTACCGCGCTGGCGACCTGGTTGGGATGCCCCGGATACATCTGCTTGATCGACACCACGGCCCAGAAGCGGCCGGCCGATTCCGGCATGACACAGACCGAACTGATGCCCGGCACCTTCATCTGTTCCAGTTCGGTCCACAGCGTGGCGGTGCGGGTGAAGGCCAGCAGCATATGCACGTCGGTCACCGGGCGGCCCTGGCCAGTGGCCCACAGCACGGGGTTGTTGCGGTGGAGGATCTGCTTCACTTCCAGCGCCGGCTTGTTGATGACCTTGTGCAGTTCGTCGGTGTAATAGCCGGTGTATTCGGCGAAAGGTCCTTCGGGACGGAAGTTATTCGGATCGATCTCGCCTTCCAGCACGATCTCGGCGCCGGCCGGGATCGGCAGTCCGGTCAGTGGCGCCATGAGGAATTCGGCGGGCTGGCCGCGCACCGTGCCGGTGATGTCGAAGTCGTTGGCGCCCTTGTGCATCAGCGTGCCGGCCATGAAGATCAGAGGATCGCAGCCGATCACGGCGGCAGCCGGCATCTTCTTGCCCAGCTTGGCGTACTTCTTCATGATGCGTTCGCCGCGCTTGCCGGGCAGGATCTGCACGCCGCAGGTCTTGTCGTCTAGCATCTGCATGCGGTAGGTGCCCAGATTGGTTTCGCCGGTCTCCGGATCGCGCAACACCAGGAAGACCATGGTGCCGATATAGCGGCCGCCGTCGAGCGGGAAGAACTTCGGCACCGGGAACATGTTGAGGTCGACCTTGTCGCCGGAGATGATGTTCTCCAGGATTGGTCCGTCCTTGACTTCCTTGGCCTTGATCAGGCCTTCCGAGGTGATGGTCTTCTTCATCCATGCCCGCGCCGATTCGCACATCGAGAGGTTGTGCGGCAGGCCGAGCATGATCGCCAGGCGCTTGGTGGTGGCGAAGGCGCCGGTGAACACCGGCGAGGAATAACCCTTGATGTTCTCGAACAGCAGGGCCGGGCCCTTCTTCTCTTCGGTCAATTTTGAAACGTGGGAGATTTCCAGGTTCCAGTCGACTTCGGCCGTGACGCGCTTGAGTTCGTCGGCGGCTTCGCACTGGTTTATGAAATACCTGAGGTCCATTGGGGCTACTCCTTGGATTGAAAAGATGTTGGGAAGCGTTACAGACTAATGCACGGCCTGGACGGACTCGATGACGGGAAAGCCCGCATCCTCGAGTGCCTTGACCACGATCCTGGTGTTTTCGGAATGAAAGCGGATGATGACTTTCTTGCGGTGATTCTGCTGCGGGTTGATATCCTCGGGCTTGCCGATCGGGTAGATCGCCTGCACTTCCGCGCCCGCGGCTTCGGCGATGTCGGTGATCCTGCCTATCATTCCTGGCTTCATGTCCAGGGGCGCAAGGGTTACCCCACTGCGCTTTTCCCAGGCGCCGAGAAAGTGCGCGGCAAGCGAAAAAATCTCGTTGGCCGAAATCATGCCGACCACCTGGCCCTGATCCATCACCGGAAACTGCCCGATGCCGAGTTCCTGGCCGCGCTGTAGCGCGTGTTCCATGGTGTCGTTGGCGTCCACGGTGGCGGGGTTGCGCACCATCAGGTCCTTGACCTTGATGCGCGTCGAAAAGAAGTTGAACTCGTCGGTATTCTGGGTACGCAGCACGCAATGTGCAGCGCGCAGGCAGTTGGCGCGGGTAATCAATCCGCGCAGGCGGCCGCCATCCACCACCGGCAGGCCGTGCAGGTTGTTTTCGGTCAGCAGCCGCTTTGCCTCGGACAGCAGGGTGTCGCTGCCGATCACGACGGGATTGGACTGCATCCAGTTGCGTACGATCATTCTGCTTTTCCTCCGAATAGTTCAAAACAACGTTCAGGGCATCGTCATTCCGGCGCAGTCCGGAATCCAGATCTACGGAGCGCCTTGCCTCACCCCCTGGATACCGGCGTTCGCCGGTATGACCTTGCTGCTAATTCAGCTTCTTGCCGGCAATCATGTTGGCAACGATGTAATCCATCGCCGATGCGCTGCCGGTCGATACCGGGTCCTGCTGTTTGTTGCTCCAGACGGTCTCCGGTCGTGCCTGCAGGATGAATACGTTGCCGCCGGCGGGAAGATCCTTGTCGATGGCCCATTCGATATCCATGGGGCGGCCGTAGTGCTTTTCGATCTTCTTGCCCATCCAGGCCAGTTCGGTCACTTCGTCGTCGATGATGGACTGCACGTTCTGGCGCTCGAAGGGGATTTCGGTGGCGATGGATTTCTGTTCCTTGAGATCGACCGTGTAGGCGATCTCCTTGGTGGAAATCGTGCGCTCCATGATGTCGAGCGCGACTTTGTTGACCACGAAATGGTCCGGCGTGACTTCGCCGGACACCACCGATTCGCCGAAGCCGAAATTCGAATCGATGACGATGACCGAGCGGTCGCCATTGGTAGGATGAATGGTGAACATCACGCCTGCAGAAAATGAATTGGCCATTTTCTGGATGCCGACGCTGATCGCCACCAGCTCGTGCGGGAAGCCCATCTTGATGCGATAGGAGATGGCGCGGCCCGTGTACAGGCTTGAGATGCAGCGCCGCACATGATGCATGACATCGTCGATGCCGCGAATCCACAGGTAGGTATCCTGCTGGCCCGCAAAACTGGCGCCGGGCAGGTCCTCGGCCGTGGCGCTGGAACGCACCGCGACCGGGACCGCCGGAACACAACAGCGAACCGACAATTTGCGATAGGACTCGGCGATCAGGTCTTCGAGCTCGATGGAGATGGGACAGGACTCGATCATCTCGCGGATAAGGCGGGAGGCTTCCTCGAGCTTTTCCATATCGTCATGGTCGAGCCCGTCGAGCAACTTGCTCACGGCGGACTGGATGCCCGCGTCGCGCATGAATTGCCTGAAGCCATGGGTCGTCAGGGCGAAGCCCGGCGGTACCCGCACTCCTGCATTGATGAGTTCGCCCAGCGAGGAGCATTTTCCTCCCACCAGTTCCACGGAGTCCTTGTTGCACTCCTGGAACCAGCACACCATGGGTGTCGCGCTATCCATTGCCACCTCCGTGCCCATTTCTCCGAACGCCAGAACGCTGTTCATTGTCGGTTTCACACAACATCAGCGGGTGATTGAAACCACACCCGAAGACCCATCGACCCTGATCATCATTCCCGTCTTGATGATCTTGGTGCCATGCCCCGTGCCCACGATTGCCGGCAAGCCGTACTCGCGACAGACGATGGCGGCATGGCTCATGACTCCGCCGACATCGGTGACGCAGGCCTTGATCTTGGCGAAGGCCGGTGCCCAGGACGGCGAGGTGGTCGGCGCGACGAGGATTTCGCCGTCCTGCAGATCGCGGATGTCCATCGCGGTGCGGCACACGCGCGCCTTGCCCTCGACGATGCCCGGACTTCCGGCAAAACCCCTGAGCTCGGTGATGCTGTCGGGATCAGACACTTCCTGCACCGCGGACCAGTCAGACAGCGACTTGTTGGTGACGCCCCAGAGCACAATGGTGAAGGGCTCCTGGATCACTTCCGGTGCGATGCCGATCGCCGGTGGCACGCTCCACTGGCGAAACTTGTCCATCACGCCCTTGCGCCACTCAATTTCCGGCGGCCAGGTGGTGGTGCCGCGTGGCGTGACGCCGGTGGCCCAGGCGGTGACCACATCCCACAGTGCCGATTTGATCTCGTCGCGACGCAGGTACCAGATGTCCTCGATGTCCTTGATCATGCCGTGATCCTTCATGATCGCAGCGACTTCGCGGATCTTGTTCCAGAACACGGAGTGGAACCAGTGCTCAACGTAGAACAGATGGTTCTCCACGTAGGGGAACACGGTCTTGGCGCAACCCAGCAACTCGTCGAACTGTTTCAGGTCGGCTTCGTTGGTGATCAGGGCGCGGTACTCGGCGGTGATGCGGTCGCGTTCGGCGCGAACCTGCTCCGTCGGCCGGTCTATGCTGGCGCCGGCCTTGAGCCTGCCGATGTAGGTCTGGATGCCGGAGAGCGGCACATCGAGGTTGTCGTTCCAGCTGCGGTCGGTGTGGAACCAGCCGGTGCCGTCGGAGATGTTGAACCACGGATAGCGTGCCGTCTCGAAGGCGGCCAGCCATTCGGCGCCCTTGGGCAGATTGCCGACGGCAGCCTTGGCCGACTCCCAGTCGCGATGTCCCATCACCGCCGCATCTACGCCCAGCGCAATTGCGCTCTTCGCCAGTTGCTTCAACTCGTCATCGGGACGGTACATGATCACGTCGATGCCCGAGATCATCTGCGTGATGCGCTGCAGCGGGATGCTGGGGAACAGCTTCTGCGTGAAGTCCATGAAGAAGACATAGGCCGCATAGCCGAGGTTGAGGAACTCGAAGTGATACTGCCAGCACTTGATGCCGAGGTTGATCAGATCGTCGTAGTTCTTGATCAGGTGATAGCCCTTGGATTCGCCCAGAGCATCCATGACCACCGAAATGTCCTCGAGATCGGGCAGCGGCGAAATCTGCAAGTCCTCGAGTTCCTTGATGGTGGCCTCCATCTTGATCTTCCACTTGGCCTCAAGCGCGTCCCAGTTTTTGTAGTAGTAGCCGGCGCGCTCCATGAAATTGGGTACGCGGCTACCGATCTCGGCGCCGTCCTTGACCGGCACCGGCGAGATGTAGACATAGCCGTTGATGATGCGGTGATCGACGCCGCGCACCGGCGGCACCTGGAAGATCCGGTTGTTGAACTGCGACAGAGCGAGGAACCAGGCTTCGTCCCAGATGGTGTCGAAGGGATACAGCGGCTCCGGATAGTGCAATCCGTCGTAGAACCAGAACGACTCCTTTTCGTACTGGTTACGCACCGGATCGTCGGTGACGAACTGATACTGATACGGGTACATCCTCTCCCAGCCTTCGGTCCCTGGAATTGCCTTGGCCTTGACGTCGTGCGGAACTGGAAACTTCATTGAATGTCTCCTTCTGTAATTGTTTTAAATTCGGATTGATCGGTCCCGGTCATGTCTCCGGTGCGAGGGACATAACGCAAGGCGCGGGCCACCTGCCGCTTGCGCAGTGCAATAATTTCTGTTGCTCTGTCGCCATCGTGGCATCGAAGACCGCGACGGAAAGGCCATCCAACTCAATATGCATGCGCAGCAAAAATGACAACGGCACGCAGGACCGGAGGCTGGTCGCGGTCATTTTTCCGGCGTCGACCATTGATCATTTGATCAAAATCCGGGGCGCATCCAGCCCGAATTGATGTTTCGATCAGTGGTCCAATCGGTAAGGGCTGGGTGCTGAACAAGGATTCATTTGACTTCGATCAAGGCAGAGTTCAGCATCAACACGTAAAAAGGCGGGTCGAGGAGAACAGAGAGTGAGAGTGAGGCCATGACCAAGCTCCGCAGCGTCGGACGGACAACCAATGAGGATCTGCGTGCCCGCGTGCATTTTTGCGCCGAGACGGGGCAGATCTGGCTGCACGAGCACCGCATGCTGCTGGTGCATGCCGAAGCGCAGGCGACCCTGCGCAAGGAACTGATCGATACCCTGGGCATGGACCGGGCAAGGGGCTTGCTGACGCGCATGGGCTACGCCTCCGGCGTGCGCGATGCCGAACTGGCCCGCACCCGCGCCGAGGATTTGAGCGATCTTGAAGCCTTCATGACCGGGCCGCAGTTGCATACCCTGGAAGGCATCGTGCGCGTGACGCCAATCACGCTGGAACTCGACCGCCACGCCGGCACCTTCTACGCCGAGTTCCTCTGGGAACATTCCTGGGAGGGACAGTGGCATCGCCATCACTACGGCATACACAGCGAACCGGTGTGCTGGACCCAGATCGGCTATGCCTGCGGCTATACCTCGGCGTTCATGGGCCGCACCATCCTCTACAAGGAAGTCGAGTGCACCGGCATGGGCCACAACAACTGTCGCATCGTCGGCAAGCCCGCTGAGGAATGGGACGACGCCGCGGAACAGATGCGCTTCTTCAGCAGCGAGTCCATCGCCGAGCAGTTGATCGACCTGCAGACCCAGGTGGTGCAACTGCGTTCATCGATTGGCGACCGCGACCAGTTGCCCGAGGATGTCGCCGGTATTTCGCCCGGCTTTCGCGCCGCTTACGACTTGCTCAAGCAGGCCGCCGGCAGCCACATCAGCGTCCTGCTGCGCGGCGAGACGGGCGTCGGCAAGGAAGTGTTTGCGCGCAGCCTGCACGAAATGAGTCCGCGCCGCGGTAAGTCCTTCGTCGCCGTGAATTGCGCGGCGATTCCGCACGAACTGGTCGAGTCGGAACTCTTTGGCGTGGAGAAGGGTGCCTTCACCGGCGCGCTGGTCTCGCGCCCCGGTCGCTTCGAGCGCGCCGATGGCGGCACCCTGTTCCTCGACGAAATCGGCGACCTGCCCGCATCGGCCCAGGCCAAGCTCTTGCGCGTGCTGCAGGAAGGCGAGATCGAACGTCTGGGCGACCAGAAGACGCGCAAGATCAACGTGCGCGTGGTGGCCGCCACCAACGCCAACCTGCAGCAGCTGGTCAAGGAAGGCCGTTTCCGTTCCGACCTTTTCTACCGGCTCAATGCCTATCAGATCGTCATTCCGCCGCTGCGCGAGCGCAAGCAGGACATCCCCCTGCTGGCCAAGCATTTTCTCGCCCGGCATTGCGCCATCCACGGCAAGAAGCTGCGCGGTTTCACCGACAAAGCCAAGCGCGCCCTGCTGGCCTACTCCTGGCCGGGCAACATTCGCGAACTGCAAAACGCCGTCGAACGCGGGGTGATTCTGGCGCCCGGCGGTACGCGCATCGAAGTGGGCCACTTGTTCATGTCCTGCAGCGATGTCCAACCCAACGAATTCGGTCTCGACCACAGCGGCGGACTCGACATCAACTGCTGGGAAACCGGCAAGGAACTGCGCGACGCGGTTTTCAACGGTGCCCTGACGCTCGATCAGGTAGAAGCCATGCTGCTCGAAGCCGCCGTCGACAAGGCGCGCGGCAACCTGTCTTCCGCGGCGCGCATGCTGGGCCTGACCCGGCCACAGATCGCCTATCGCCTGAAGCGCCTGCATGGCGATTCCGACGCCGCCGGCGGCCCGACAGCCGGCGCTTTCGAGCAGGCGCACGCCGGGTCTGCCTGATGGCGGCGCAGTTGCCAACACAGTTGCCAACCCAGCTGCCGCCGCAGGTGGCAGCCTATCTCGCCGGTCACCATGTTATGACCCTGGCCACGCAGGGCGCGGACGGTCCCTGGGCCGCAGCCGTGTTCTACGCCAGCGAAGGCGCTTCACTAATCTTCCTGTCCTCGCCGAACAGCCGCCATTGCCGTAACCTGGAGCAGGACAGCCGTTGCGCCGCGACCATCCAGGAAGACTACAGCGATTGGGCATCGATCAAGGGCATCCAGCTCGAAGGCCGGGTCAGCGAACTCCAGGGCGACGAGGAGAAGCGCGCGCAGCAGTTGTACGGCGAGAAGTTCCCCATCGTCGGCGCCGTAGCCAAGGTGCCGCCGGCCATCGTCAAGGCGCTGGCCAAGGTGCGCTGGTTCAGGCTGGTACCCGAGCACTTTCATTTCATCGACAACAGCAAGGGCTTCGGCCACCGCGACGAGATCAGCTTCCCCCCGAAATAGGGTTCTCATTCGCTCCCTGTCGCCGGCGGCTAGAATGTTTCCCTCAAGCCCGCCGCAAGGCAGAAGCGTTGCCGAGAGCCGGTTCGCTACCGCGCCCGGATCGTCCGCACAGGAGCTTCACGATGTTCGAAATTGGGAGACTGTTTTCGCACAAGCCCGACCACCCGATGAATTCGGTCGCGGCCGCGCGTGATCTCCTGAATGCTCTGGATGAGTCCAAACCGGCTGCGGCACTCAGCGAGATCGCGGGCTGGGCCAATTCCCTTGCGGGAACCGACGGGTTTGCCTGCGACGACCGATTCCTGATCGTTGCCGAGATCGAGGCCAACGGCAACCGCGTCGCGGCGACGGTATTCCAGGACTATCTGCGGCACATCCACATGCGGGACCAGGAGCAGCGCACGCTCTATGAGTCGCTCCACGGTTACTGGTCCGCCGTGGTTGGCGCCTACGAGCGTTGCATTCTGGATCACCAGGCAGGCGCAGCAGCTGCCGCCCGATTTACCAGTCATCTCGCCCTTGCCATTGCGCGCGCCATTCGTGCCAGCGAACATGCGGAGCGGATGAGTCAGTTGCGGTATATCGGCTCCGGCGCCGAGCTCTGGGAATCGCCTTGCCGGCTGTTCACCTATGCCGAGAAGATGGAAGTCGATCAGCTCGCGATCGTGGTTCACGAGCACGAAGTGCACTCGAACATTCGCGCCGAGCTGTTGTGCATGGCGGGCATGAGCCTCGCCGCGCTGCACGAGTTGCCGCCGGAACAGGTAGAGCTTGCCGGTCGCATACTTGGACGTTTTGCGGTTTCCTTTTCATGGTCGACGGAGCCTCTGCCCGACTGCAATTTCGTGCTCGATCTTGCCGCGGGCGCGGCGCCCCGGCAGCGTCGCCCCGACGAAAGCGCATCGCCCACGAAACGCTACTTTGGCGGTGGACCGGCCCTCCCCAAACTGGCGGAAATCGTCGGCCTGGTCGAGATGGATCTCCTCGCCGACGAGGCGCGGTTCGGCAAGGAATTCTCGCAGGCGCAAATCGTCAGCGTCATCCATCACCTGCTCATCTACCTTGGGTCAAGTCCTCCGCAGCGCCGCTTCGAGCGCAATGCGGTGACCGCCGCCGTCCCGATCATCCATGGCTTTGCCGCGATCGCCCCGCGCGTAACGACGCTGGATGCGGGATCGAATGCGAAGCTGGACGATGACCTGAACATCGAGCAACGCAAGCAATCGGGGGTACAACTCGCGGCGGAAGCGCCTGACTCGGAACCCGAAGTCTGGACCATTCGCGATCGCAGTGAATGGGGAGTCGGTGTCGAAGTTCCACAACGGATGGGCGCATGGGCCGAGCCCGGTGTCCTCTGCGCAGTCCGCATCGACGAAACGTCGCCGTGGTGGGTCGGCATCATTCGCAGAGTCGAAGCCTCTGAATTCGGTCGTGTGCGTTGCGGTCTGTGGATCATGTCCAAGCGTCCGATCGCCACTCATCTGCGCGCGATCGGCAGCGAGACCAACAAGGCGTCGAACTGGGAAACGTCGAGCGGCGGTTTCAAATACACCTACCTGCGCGCCCTGTTGCTGCCGGATGGCGTCAAGGCCCACGAGCGCCCGGTGATGCTTATCGAACGCAAAGCCATCTGGATCGGCGAAATCTACGAAATCATGGCCGGGGAACACACCCGTCACGTTCGGCTGACGGAACTGATCGAGGAGGGTGCCGACTACATGCGCGTCGGATTTTCCTGGATGACACTTGCCGCGACATGACACCGAGGCACGTGTGTAGGCTTACCCTATGGTCAGGTATGGGGAAGTTTGGATGAGACACTGGAAGCTGGTGGTCAGCGCCCTCAGTCTGCTTGTCGCTGTCGCGAGTTTGCAGGGGTGCGGCACGACCCATGCGACGATGCAGAACTCGCAGGGCGAGGACGTAATGCTGCTCGGTCACGATCCGGTCGCCTATTTCACGGCGGGCAAGCCGACCTATGGCGATCCGTCGATCAAGACCAGCCTGCCGCAGCGAACCTATTATTTCGCCAGCGAAGCCAACAAACGCCTGTTCGATAGCGGCCCGGATAAGTACGAGCCGCAGTACGGCGGTTTCTGCGCATCCGGTGCCGCGTTCGCGCTGAAGCTCGGTAGCGACCCGACGCAATTCGAAATCGTGAATGGAAAGCTCTACATCTTCGGCGACGTGATCGGGCACGAAGCCTGGAGCATTGATCCAGTCTGGAATCTCCGCCACGGCGATGCCGTCTGGCCCGAGGCCCGCGCCGTCGGCTGGCGTTGGCAATCCTTGCGGCGCTATGTCGGCAAAGTGGATTGGTACAAGAGCGGCGCCGACATCCACCGCGACTGGGCGGAAAAATATCCCGGTCGCGCGATGTCGGCCTACGATCCCGGCGGCATGATCACCAACCTGTTCCTGCGGGGGCCCGGCTGGCGCGCGCGTGAAGGCTACGGGCCACAACCGGTGGTCGGCTTCGTCGGCGAGGATCCATGCCCGCCGGCCTGTCCGGGGCAGGTTTCGAAGCGCTTCGGGGAGCAAAACTGAAGCGGCGAAGGGCACGCTGACGAAACCCGTCGCAACGCCGAAGGCCAGTGCCACAACTCACTAGTGGGCAGTCATGTGCAAATTGATGGAAACATTCGTCATCCCGGCGAAGGCCGGGATCCAGGAAGGTACTGGATTCCGGCTTTCGCCGGAATGACGAGCTACTGGTTCGGTCCATCATTTGTTTGATGACTATGTACTAGTGTCGAAACGTCGTACCGGCGAAAACGAGTCCCGTTTGCGAGAATGATTTTCCCGCTTCCGGGAAGTGCTTTACGGCTCAAGCGGATGTGCCGCAAGCGCAAATAATATTGATGACTAAAGCATTGCGCTCGAACGGCTGTCGCGGCGACTTATGAAATTCCGCGCCCAACCTCGCTTCCTGTGACAAATACGTATGTCTTTAGTTGTAACAAATCTACGCACTGGTTGCGGCTGGAATGATTTGTTCGGACCGGGTTCGCGCGTCGAATTCAGTGGCCATTAACGCGGTATGTTTTTTGCGTGGATGCATTTTCATTTCACGCCAGGCGCATCTATCGCGGATATGAACGATCCACTGCTAACCCTGATTGCAGAACCGGACGGTGAAGACACCACTACCGAGACCCGCCGTGAGCCCGACACCGGCCTGATTGGCCTGGTCATGCTGGCGCGCTTCCACAACATCGCCGCCGATGCCGACCAACTGGCGCACGATTTCCGCGAGTCGGGCAAGAACCTGACCGTAGCGCAGATACTGCTTGCCGCCAAACAGCTTGGCCTCAAGGCGCGCCAGGTGCGCACCGAGCTTTCCCGTCTGGCGCAGACCCCGCTGCCGGCGCTGGCCGTCGGCAAGGACGGCCGCTTTGTCATCCTCGCCCGAATCGACGGCGACCAAGTCCTGATCCACGACCCCGGCGTCGAACGCCCGCAAGTTCTTTCCGCCGCCGAGTTCTCGGCGCGCTGGAACAATGAGTTGATCCTGTTCACCTCGCGCGCCTCGCTTGCCGGCGAACTGGCGAAGTTCGACTTCACCTGGTTCATCCCGGCCGTGGTCAAGTACCGCAAGCTCCTGGGCGAAGTGCTGCTGGTTTCCTTCTTCCTGCAACTCTTCGCGCTGGTGACGCCGCTGTTCTTCCAGGTGGTGATGGATCGGGTTTTGGTGCATCGCGGCATGACCACGCTCGATGTCATCGCCATTGGCCTGCTCGTAGTCATGCTGTTCGAAGTGGCACTCTCGGGTATCCGCAGCTACGTTTTCGCCCACACCACCAGCCGCATCGATGTCGAACTCGGCGCACGCCTGTTCCGCCACTTGCTCAACCTGCCGCTGGCCTACTTCCAGGCGCGGCGCGTGGGCGACACCGTGGCCCGCGTGCGCGAACTGGAGAATATCCGCCAGTTTCTCACCGGGAATGCCATCACCCTGGTGCTCGACCTGCTGTTCTCGGTGGTCTTCATCGGCGTCATGCTGGTCTATAGCGGCTGGCTGACGCTGGTGGTGGTGCTGTCCCTGCCGTGCTACGTGATCGTCTCGGTGTTGATCACGCCACTCTTGCGCGCGCGCCTGCACGAGAAGTTCAACCGCGGCGCCGAGAACCAGGCTTTCCTGGTCGAGACCATCAACGGCATCGACACCGTGAAGGCCATGGCGGTCGAGCCGCAGATGATTCGCCGCTGGGACAATCAGGTCGCTGCCTACGTCGCCGCCGGCTTTCGCACCGCGACCTTGGGCACTTTGGCGCATGAAGGCGTCAGTCTCATCGGCAAGCTCGTCACCCTGGTCACCATGTGGCTGGGTGCGCGGTTGGTGATGGACGGCAGCCTGAGCCTTGGCCAGTTGATCGCCTTCAACATGCTGGCGGGGCGCGTCGCCACGCCGGTGATGCGCCTGGCGCAACTCTGGACCGACTTCCAGCAGACCGGCATTTCGGTGCAGCGCCTGGGCGATATCCTGAATACACGCACCGAGCTGGGCAAATCCGCAGGGCAGGGCGGCCGTAGCGGAACCACGCTACCGCCGTTGGCCGGGCGTATCGAGTTCGATGAAGTGGTGTTCCGCTATCGTCCTGACGGGCCGGAAGTGCTGCGCGGCATCAAGCTGGACATCGCCGCCGGTGAAGTCATCGGCATCGTCGGCCGTTCCGGCTCGGGCAAAAGCACGCTGGCCAAGCTGGCGCAGCGTCTTTACCTGCCCGAGCGCGGTCGCGTACTGGTCGACGGCATCGATCTGGCCATGGCCGACAGCTCCAGCCTGCGCCGCCAAATTGGTGTGGTGCTGCAAGAGAATATGCTCTTCAATCGCAGCATCCGCGACAACATCGCGCTCGCAGACCCCGGCCTGCCGATCGACGCCGTGATGGCTGCTGCAAAACTGGCCGGCGCGCACGAATTCATACTGGATCTGACCGAGGGCTACGACACCCTCGTCGGCGAGCACGGCTCGACGCTCTCCGGCGGCCAGCGCCAGCGCATCGCCATTGCCAGAGCACTGATCGGCAATCCGCGCATCCTGATTTTCGATGAAGCCACCAGCGCGCTCGACTACGAGTCGGAACGCATCATCCAGAACAACATGAAGGCCATCTGCCACGGTCGCACCGTGTTGATCATCGCGCACCGGCTATCCGCGGTGAGGGACGCCAATCGCATCGTGGTGCTGGACCGCGGCCAGATCGTGGAGCAGGGCAGCCATGCCGAACTGCT
>CAMBRI010000112.1 GCA_945870205.1 Sulfuritalea hydrogenivorans sk43H
TGGTAGTGGCCGGACAGAGCCAGCAGCGTCGGATGGAAGCGAATGACGTTGCCGCTGCGTTCAAGCACGGCGCTCTTGAGATTGTCGTAGAGCGCGACACGCGGGCAACCACCCCAGGCGGTGACGGCGCCGACATGGCCGCGCAGGAAATTCTCCATGTGGGCGCCGAGGTAGAAGCGCAGAAATATTTGGCGCGACCACGACAGCACGGCGACGAACCCCATCAGGGGCCGGTGGGCGCGACCTATCTCCAGGTGACCGAAGTGACCCCAGTCGATTTGCATCTGTTCACCGGGCAAGGTGCGCAGACGCAGATACGCTTCCGACTTCGGGAGCGGTCGGTGATGGGCGATCAGGTGGCGGAAGTGATCCGGGCGTCCGGGGTAGCCGCGATCCTTGACCATGTCGTACAGGCGACTGGCACGCAGGCGCGGGAACTGCGTCAGGGTCTCCAGGATGAACGGCAGGTAAGGATCGATTGCACAGGGCCGGCGAACAGTGCCCAGCTGCGGCAAGCCGGCCTGCGCCAGGACGCGGGCAACGCTGTCGCGATGCACCTGCAGTTGGGTGGCAATGGTGCCAATGGGCCAGCGTTCGGCGTGATGGTAGCGCAGGATCTGCGCTTCAGTTTCGGGGGTAAGGGCCATGCATGCTCCTGTCGGGGTGGTTTCGGCGAATCCGACGGCGCAGGAAGTCTTGACGCACGAATTCCGGGAGGCGTTGATGGCAGAAATGACAATGCCAAGGCCCTGCGGAGTCGGATTTCTTCGCTGTCGGTGCGGCCGTCAGTTGAACAGGAGGCGATGTCGGCGGGGAACCCCGATGCGTCACTTTCTTTTGCCTGGCGCGATATCGACGCTGGCGCTCGGCGTGGACACGACGGCCGCGATGCGTGTCTTGATAACGCCGGCCGGCTACACGCTGTGAGTTGCGGCGAGCCTGCGACGCACATCCTTCGCTGCAGTAACGATGGCCTCGATCACAGTGGCCGCAGATCAGCACGGCGCTGCGGCAACCGGCGCACAGGTAGCGTCTTCCGGGAAGGTCCATTGGCGGTCAGGGCCAATGGACAGCGGACACAAACGTGCGCTTCGTGAAATACTATGCAGGCAACGTCGTCCTCATCAGGGGGCTTCGGGGCGCGACAGCGGATCTGACTTGGCGGTTGGGACCGGTGTCGCGCCTGCGTTTCCACCGGCCGGTCAGCTTTCTACCCCATCAGCGACCATCCTGCCGCACTTCGCTTGCCAGACGACGATTGCTGCGCAATCCATCCGCCGGAAGCCCTGCGGGCAGCACATCGTAAAACCGGCATATTCATGCCTGACATTCAAAAACCAAATTCACTACCGGATCACCGCGCTCCCAACTCGCCGCCGCCAAATCTGTACGGAAATCCGACGCCGTTAACAGGAGGTCGAGTTCGATCAGAGTGTCGCCTGGTGACGAGTGATTTTCGCCCGCCACGGGAGACTCTTGCGCATCCGGGGCTGACAGTACCGGATTGACGATGCGACACGGGAATTCCCCGGCCCTACGCGGGTGATTGCGGAAAAACTTCGTGGGCTCTACGGGCAGCCAAGGCAAAATACTTGACTCGACCTATCCGTACGGGCAGGGAATACTCCGCTTCACTTGGTTGAAATGCCTAACCTTAGAAGTGCCGGCGGGGCGGGCGTGGGCCCAGGCCCGGTGATCCGTCCCCGGTCGCGGCGGACCAGCGGGCGGCCTAGCGGTAGACCAGCACCGGAATCGACGAATGGGTCAGGACCTTCTGGGTCTCGCTTCCCAGCAGGAAGCCTTTCAGCCCGCGCCGTCCGTGCGAGGCCATGACGATCAGGTCGCACTTCTCCTGCAGTGCCATTCTTACGATCGCCTCGGATGCCGAGTGGTCTATGGCAAATGCGGTGCTGCACGCCACGTTCTCGGCGGCGGCGGCGACGCCGATGTCTTCAAGCACGCGTGTCGCGTGCTCCCTGCTGCGCTGGGCAAAACTCTCCGGCTGCAAGCCGGGTACGCCGCTCCCCTCGGCGGCATAGGCCAACTGGATAGGGTAGGGTTCCGCCGCATGAAAGGCGATGATGCGTCCCCCTCCCAGCTTGGCCAGCCTGATCGCGGCCGCGACGGCCTTGGCCGAAAGCGGCGAGCCGTCGGTCGGCACGAGAATGGTCTTGAACATGATTGCTCCGGCAGGAAGTCGTTTGAATCGGGCCTATCCGATGAGCTGTGGCAGCCATGTCGCTATTTCGGGGATCCAGAACACCGCCGCCAGCAGCAGCAGGCTCATGATCACATAAGGCACCACCGCCATGAAAATGTGCGCCATGGTGACCGCCGGTGGCGCGACGCCGCGCATGGTCATCAGCAGCAGTCCGTGCGGGGGCAGCAGCAGGCCCAGCTGCATGCAGATCAGGAACATCACGCCAAACCACACGAGGTCGATGCCCAGCGCCTGTACCACGGGCATGAAGATCGGCAGGGTGATCATCATCATGCTGACCTGATCGACAAAGATCCCGAGGAATATCAGCATCAGCATCATGCCCGCGATGATCATGCCGGTCGACAGCCCCTGGCCGGTGATGGCCTGCACCAGGCCGTTGCTGGCGCCCGAAAACGACAGGATCTGGGCGAACGTCGTGGCGCCCAGGATGATGAACAGGATCATGCCCGAAATGCCGGCCGTGCCCTTGAGCGCGCTGAGCACCGCCTTACCGGTCAGGACCCGGTAGCACAGGGCCAGCAGCATGGTGGCAAAGGCGCCAAGCGCGGCGCATTCGGTGGGTGTCGCCCAGCCCGCCGTCAGGGCGCCGACGACGACGCCGAAGATCGAAAGCGTGGGCAGCACATAGGCAAAGAACGGGCTCCAGCGCGCCCAGCCCCGATACGTCACCTCTTCGCGGTCGGCGGGCGCCAGCTGCGGGCTGATGCTGACGCGCACGATGATCCACAGGACGAACGCGACGGAGAGGATTACCCCGGGAACGACGCCGCCGATCAGCAGTTTCGAAATGGAGATGCCCGACAGCGAACCGAGCAGCACGGTCAGCGCCGACGGCGGAATCAGCATGTCGACGGCGCCGATCGCCATGATCGGGCCTGTGGCGATGGTCGGGTGGTAGCCGCGCGACAGCATGATCGGCAGCATCAGCGAGCCGAGCATGGCGGTCGTGGCAATCGTCGACCCGGAAATGGCGGAGAACACCGTGCCGGCCACCACCGCGACCACGGCCAGGCGGCCGGGCACGCGCCGGATCAGGCGCTCGACGCCTTCGATGACCTTCAGCGCCAGCCCGGTATGGAACAGGATCTCGCCCATCAGCACGAACAGCGGAATGGGCGTCAGCGAAAAGGCCGCCACCGAACTGACGCTGCTGCGCGCCAGCTGCACCAGCCCGGGCTCGCCGCCCATGTAGAACCAGGCGCCGATGATGTTGATGGAAATGAAGGTCAGCGCCACCGGCATGCCGATGAACAGCAGTACCGTCGAACCGCCCAGCATCAGCAGGGCTGCAACTTCCCAGGCGCTCATGCGGCACTCACGGCGTCGCTGCGCGGCATCCGCTCGGCGCGCTGCAGGCGGATCATGCGAAACACCATTTCAACGGCCAGCAGCACGAACACCAGCGGCAGCGGCGCCAGCGCCCACCACTCGGGCGTCACCAGGGTCTTGATGTTGACCGATCCGGAGACGTAGCTGGCCCAGGCCGCCTGCGTGCCGAACCAGGCGATCACCAGGCAGCAGGCCAGGCCGATCACGTCGCCGACCCATTCCATGTACCAGGCCAGGCCGGGCGGAACGGCCTGCAGCACGATGTCCACCCGGATGTGCTGGCCCTGGCGCAGCAGCCAGGGCGCCACGCACATGGTCAGCAGGTAGAGCATCAGCTCCGATATCTCGTTGCTCCAGGCCAGTCCCCGCGGCATGCCGGGAACGGCCAGGTTGCGCAGCGCCACGTCGGCCACGATGATGAGCATCATGGCCATCAGGATGGCGCAGCCAAGCAGGGCCAGCCACGCCAGGAATCGGCTGTAGCCGGCGGAGATCCGGTCGATCACCTGGGCTTGGCGAACAGCGGCTTGAAGCGTCCGGCCACTTCAGCATTCTGCTTGGCGGCCGAGGCCCAGGCGACTTCATAGGCCTTGTCGCGGAACGCCTTGGACGTCGCCGCGTCGAACTTGATGGTCTGGATGCCGGCCTTTTCCTGTCGGGCCATTTCCTCCGCGGCGAAGCCGGGCCAGAAGGTGTTTTCCGCTTCGAGCGCCAGCAACTGCTTGTTCAGGTAGTTGCGCTGCGCATCGGTGAGCTTCTTGTAGGCCGGCAGGTTCATGATCAGCGAGACCTCCGCGTCATAGAAACCGGGGTCCACGCGGAACTTGGTCTTCTCGTGCCAGTTGAGGTCGAAGATGCCGCCGATGGGCCAGCCATAACCGTCGACCACCCCGCGCTCGAGCGCCGTATAGACTTCCCCGGGCGGCGTGGTGATCACGCTGGCATTGAGCGCCTGGAAGAAGTCGCGGTAGACGGGCGTGATGCGAATCTTCAGGCCGCTCAGGTCCGGCTTGTCGATCTTCTTGTTGCTATAGATGTGGAAGGGCTGGTTCTCCACCGTGCGGGCCAGGTACTGCATGTTGCCCTTCTCGTTCCACACCTTGTTGATGGCGTCGAAGGCGCCGTTCTTGCGCTGCTCGGCGACGGTGATTTCGGTGAGTTTGAGGAAGTCGGCCTCCGGCATCACGTTGGTGTAGAACGCACCGGTGCTCAGTGCCACGTCGACGACGCCGGTCTTGACCGCGTTGCCTACTTCAAAGGTCGGAATCGCTTTCGGACCGCCGATGAAGTTGATCTGCAGTACACCCTTGCCCTCGGTGTTCACCTTCTGTACCCAAGGCAGCAGGCGCTTCACATAGATGCCGTTTTCGGCGAACGCGCTGACAAGGCGCAGCGTGACTTCCTGTGCCATCACGGCGCCCGAAACAGTCGCTGCAACCAGTGCGGCTGCGGCAGTCTTCAAAAATCTGGCTTTCATCTGCTTGCTCCTCCTTGTAGTTTTAGTGAGCCGGTCTGCGCGAGAACCTCTCCGCCGCCGGGGTAATGCCACTGACCGTGCAAGTCCTGAATCTACACGGTTGCCAGTATCCGTTCCAGGGATTCTCCCATGTCGTCGGCCAATGCCGCCGCGCCCAGTTCCTGCATTTGCCGTGCTCCCTGCGGCAGTGCCTGCAGCCGGGGCAGCGCCGACATGATCCGCTCGAAGCTGCGCCAGCCGCGGGCATGGGTGTCGCCGTAGCCCTTGACCAGCCGCTGCAGGCGCGCCACTTCGAGCGCCAGGGCCGGCTGCGCCGGGGCCAGGCGGGAAATGGCCGCCAGCCAGTCGTCGATGCGCGCCTGCTCGATCGCGAAGCGCAGGGACGTGCGGCGCCAGCCGCGCATTGCCGCCACGCCGTAGAGCAGCAGGAAGCCGCTGATCGAACTGGTCTGCACCACGCGGCCCTTGCGCGTGAAGAAGTCGACGCCGGAACGCGCCCAGGATGTCGCCAGCAGCCAGCGCCCGATCGCGGCCGGCAGCGTGTCGGCGATCTCTTCGAGGCGCGGATGCAGGAACTCGTGGATGCCCAGATGCTGCGCCTGACCCAGACGCACCTCATCGCCGACCCGCTGGAAGCGCGAGCGCCTTGTCTTCAGGTCGGCCACACGCACGGTGTCTTCATAGGACATCCACAGCGCCAGGTGGCGCGCCGTGTCGTCCAGCAGTTCGCCTGCCACGGTCGGGTCCGGCGGCAGGCAGCCAAGCAGGGGCGTCAGGCGATCCAGGTAAGCGGCGGCGTAGTCGACATCCTGGTAGTCGGCCAGGCGCAGGATTCCCGCCGCGAGCGTCGTGTGGCAGGCGGCCGAGAACTGGTCCTCGATGCGCCGGGCCAGTGGCGCGAGGCGCGGGCCGACTGCCGGCATGGCGTCGACCGGCGGCGCTGCCACCTCTGGCGACGGCGACCGGAGCGCATGGTCGAAGCCTGCGGCGAATGCCTTGAGGCTGGACTTGACGCCGACGCCGCCGCGCTCGATGGTCGCTTCGAACTGCGCGCGCGTGAAGGGCAGCCGTCCGCTCGCCGCCAGCGCGCCGTAAAGCGCCGGGCTGATCAGGCTGGCGGCAGCCTCGGCCAGCCGGGCGAAGTCGGTGCAGATGAAGTGCTTCGCCGCAGCACGGCCGCCTGCCAGCAGTTTTTCCGAGCTGACGCGGCCGTCGCCCATGGCGGTGCGTTCGGTCATCGAGAACACGCGATGGCTGGAGGCGATGAAGGTGGTGCGCTCGGTCGTGACCAGCCCGCGCTGCAGGGCACGGCCGGCTTCCATCAGCTCCGAGGCGATCACGATGTCGACTTCACCCGGCACCGGGCTCAGCGCCATGACCGGATAGCGGCCCGCCGGAACCGCCGACTCGGCGATCATTTCGAGGTAGTACACCGTGGCGCCGGTGCGCTGGGCGACACCCGGCACAGAGGTGGTTTGCGCGAAGTAGCCGTTCTGCTCCGCCAGATCGACCAGCCAGTCGGCCAGCACGCCGCCGCCTTCGCCGCCCATGGCGAGAATGACGATGGTGATCGCGCGCTCGCCGCTCATGCCGCAAGGCCTTTCAGCCGGCGCTCGATGCGGTCCTGCAGCCAGACGATCACGGCACTGCGCAGGCGCGACAGCAGGCGGTCCCAGGCGCCGGGGTTGTTTATGATCTCCGCCCGATAGAACGACGGGCACAGCACTGCCGCGTGCGCCACTTCGCCGCAGAGGCCGCAGCCGACGCAACTGTCGATCACCGTGGCCACCGGGTCGCGCCGCAAGGGGTCCGGGCTGGACGCGATGGTGAGGGACGGACAGCCCGAGAGCCGGATGCACGAGTGGTCGCCGGTGCAGGTGTCGGGGTCGACGCCGAAGCGTTCGCGCACCACGCGCTGCCCGCCGGCGATCTGCTTGCGGACTTCGGGCTTGAGGCGCCGTTGCCGGTTCAGCATGCATTCGCTTTGCGCAATGAGGACCTTGGGACCATTCTCCTTCGTGGTCAGCGCTTCGCGCAGGCTGTCGCGCATCTGCGCGAGGCTGTACGTATTGGTGACCTTCCTGACCCACTTCACGCCAACACCGCGCACCGCATCCTCTATCGCGTGGCGGGTGCTGAGGCTCGGGCTGTCGGCCTGCGAAGACGGTACGTCCTGGCCGCCGGTGGCCGCCGCATAGCCGTTGTCCACCACCAGCAGCAGGTTGTCGGTTTTGTTGAACACGGCATTGCCGACGCCGCTGGTCAGGCCGTTGTGCCAGAAGCCGCCGTCGCCCATCACGGCTATCGTGCGCCGCGAGGTTTCGCCGGTGTTGAAGGCTGACGCGCCAGCCCAGCCCAGGCCGTAGCCCATGGTCGTGGCACCGATGTTGAAGGGTGGCAGGATTGAAAACAGGTGGCAGCCAATGTCGCAACTGACATGGTGCGGGCCCAGTTCGCGCTCAATCATCTTCATCGCCGTGAACACCGGGCGCTCCGGACAACCGGTGCAAAAGGATGGGGGCCTGGGCTGCACCTGTTCCACCGCGGCCTGGACGGCCAGGTTCTGCAGATCGCCGTTCGGCAGGCTCTGGCCGACGCTTGCCGGGCGCGCCGCGGCCGGCAGCAACCTGCCCTGCAGCAGGCCGGGGGCATGGATTTCGATGAAGCGGGTGACGCCCTGCAGCAGCACGCCACCCGTGTATTCGCCCGCCATCGGCAGCAGATCCTTGCCATGCACGCGTGTCTGTAGGTCGGCCTTGCGCAGGATGCTGTTGACGTTCTGCTCGATGAAATCCGGCTGGCCCTCTTCGACCAGTAGGATGCCGCGCTTGCCGGCGCAGAAGCGCTTGAACTCCTCGTCCACCAGCGGGTAGGTCACGTTCAGCACATACAGCGGCACGTCCGAGTCGCCCAGGGCATTGGCCAGGCCCAGCAGTTCCAGCGAGCGCAACACGGCGTTGTAAAGGCCGCCCTGCATGACGATGCCGAAGTCCTGCGCGTCTTCGGCGAAGAATTCGTTGAGTTCCCGCTCGCGGATGAAGCGGATCGCGGCGGGCCAGCGCGACTCGACCTTTTCCCGTTCGTGCAGGTAGCTCGACGGCGGCAGCACGATGCGGTCCACATCGCGGCGCGGGTTTTCGATGGCGTCCTTGAGGCTGAAAGCCGGGCGCCTGTTGTCGCGGGTCGGAAAGCGGCCGTGCACATGGCAGGCACGAATGCGCAGTTCCAGCATCACCGGCGTGCTGCTCGCTTCGGAGAGTTCGAAGCCGGTCTCCACGGCGCGCACGATGCTTTGCAGGTTGGGCCGCGGATCGAGCAGCCACACCTGCGACTTCATGGCGAAGGCGTGCGAGCGCTCCTGCATGATGCTCGACCCCTCACCGTAGTCCTCGCCGACGATCAGCATGGCGCCGCCGATCACCCCGCCCGAGGCGAGGTTGGCCAGCGCATCGGAGGCGACGTTGGTGCCCACCGTCGACTTGAAGGTCACCGCGCCGCGCAGCGGATAGTTGACCGAGGCCGCCAGGGTGGCGGTCGCGGTGGCTTCGGAGGCGCTGTGTTCGAAGTGAACGCCGAGTTCCTGCAGGATGTCCCTGGCATCTGTAAGGACATCCATCAGGTGCGAAATGGGCGCGCCCTGGTAACCGGCGACATAGGCCACGCCCGATTGCAGCAAGGCCTTGGTGACGGCGAGGATGCCTTCGCCGCGAAACTCGTCGCCCTCGCCGAGGCGAAGCTTCTGCACCTCATGGACGAAGGAACGTTCAGCCATGCCGTGCCGTTGCCGTGTCCTGGAGGGTGAGGGGCTGCCGCTGGAATCGCATGGTCATGTCACCGAAAAATCAGGCAAGTTGGAGATGGCTCGGAAAGGCCGCCAGCAGGCGACCTGGGCACAATCTACGCAGGCCGACCGTATCCGGCAAATGGATTGTTCTGATTCAGCGCATCCATTTGGTGAATAATGTCGTCGGGAGCAGTATCGCTCATTGCCGGAGTCGCCACGTTGAACTTTCGTCAGCTCGACCTCAACCTGTTGCGTGTACTGGTGGCGATTCATCGCACCGGCTCGGTCACCCTGGCCGGCAAGGCCCTGTCCCTGTCGCAGCCCGCCACCAGCAATGCGCTGGCGCGCCTGCGCGATTACTTTGGCGACGATCTGTTTGTCCGCGCCCGCTCGGGCCTCAAGCCGACGCGCCTTTGCGAGCATCTGGCGCCGGCGGTGCTGACCCAGTTGCTGGCGCTGGAGACGGCCGTCACCGGCCACGAGGATTTCGATCCGCTGCAAAGCGACATGCACTGGCGCCTGTCCCTGTCCGACCTCGGCGAGATCCTGTTCCTGCCGCGCCTGGCGGGGGCGCTGCGCAGCCAGGCGCCGCGAGCGCGCCTGTCCAACATTTCGGTGGCGGCGAACGATGTGGCGGACGCCCTGGAAGCGCGCGAAATAGACCTGGCAATCGGCATCCTGCATCCCCGGCACCGGGGCATCCGCACCGAACTGCTGTTTCGCGAAGAGTATGTGGCGGTAGCGGCGGCGCAATGGCGGCCCGCCTCCGGGCGCAGCGGCCGCACCCTGACGACGAAACAGCTGGCCGAGGCCGCGTTTGTCGTCGCTTCGCCCACGGCGACCTTTCACGACAGCGTCGAGCAGATGCTGGTGCGCAGGAAGCTGGATGACCGCATCGTGCTGCGTGTGCGCCATTTTGGCGCCCTGCCGGATCTGGCGCTGACGTCCGACCTGCTGTCCATCGTGCCGCAGATGTATGCGCGCGACCTCTGCCGGCGCTACAACTTCAGGGCCTGGGGCATCCCCAGTGCGCCGGGCTACGAGGTGCGGCTGGTCTGGCACGGGAGTACCGACAAGGATCCGGTTCATCAATGGATGCGGGCCCTGGCGCGCCAGTTGTTCAAGCGGCCGGCGGGATCCGGCAAGGAAGGCTCATGACGTCGATTCGCATCGCCCCCGCATTTGTCGTCATCGTGTCCGGAATGGTTGCCGCTCTGCATGTCGGCAAAATTCCGCCGGCGATTCCGGTATTGCGCGAGGCCCTCGGGCTGACGCTGGTCGAGGCGGGCTTCCTGCTGTCGATGGTCCAGATGGCCGGGATGTTGGTGGGCGTGTTCGTCGGCGTCGCGACGGACAGCATCGGACGGCGGCGCAGCCTGATCACCGGCCAGTCGATTCTCGCCATCGCCAGTTTTTGCGGCATTTGGGCACAGCGCCCGGCCGACCTGCTGGTGCTGCGTGCTTTCGAGGGCTTCGGTTTTCTCTTGATCGTGCTGCCGGCACCCAGCCTGATTCGTCAGTTGGTGCCGCTCGGCAAACTGACGCTGTATCTCGGCCTCTGGGGCACCTATATGGCCACCGGTACGTCATTGGCTCTGATCGCTGCGCCGGCCATCATGAGCATGCTCGGCTGGCACGGTTGGTGGGGCGTGCTCGCCGGGTTCTCGGCCGCCATGGCGCTTTGGGTGTTGCTGGAAGTGCCTGCGGAGCGGAATGACCCGTCTGCGGCAGCCCCGCTGTCCGCGGGCGATTCATGGTGGCAACGCCTGCGCCTGACCCTCAGCAGCGCGGGGCCGTGGCGCATCGCGATCACCTTTTCGATGTACTCCAGCCAATGGCTGGCGGTGATCGGTTTCCTGCCTTCCATCTACGCGCAGGCCGGCCTCGGAGGTCAGACTGCCGGCGCACTGACGGCGCTTGCCTGCCTGGTCAATGTCACGGGAAATATCGCCGCGGGTCGCCTGCTGCATCGCGGCGTTCTTGCCCGACATCTGCTGTACGTCGGCTTCGTCACGATGATCGCCGCCTCGGTTCTTGCCTTTGGCCAGTTCACCAGCGAGGTGCCGGTGATCCGGTATCTGGCGGTGCTGATATTTTCCGCAGTTGGCGGCCTGATTCCCGGCACGCTGTTCTCCTTGGCGGTGCATGTGGCGCCGAGCGAGCGAACGGTGACGACCACCGTCGGCTGGATGCAGCAATGTTCTTCGACCGGCCAGTTCTTCGGACCACCGATCGTGGCGTGGCTGGCGAGTCAGGCGGGTGGCTGGCACTGGACCTGGGTGGCCACAGGGATCACGTCGCTGATTGGCTTGTTCCTGGCGAAGGGCGTCAATTTCACCAGGCACGCCTGATCGGCCATTCCTCGCGTTCGGGCTGCGGATTGCCCTCGGCCTGGAGCAGGCTATCCCTGCCGAACGCTGCTTTGGCGCACCAAAAGGAAGCAGGGACCGCGGTCCCCGTTGGCACATCCTGGGTGTCCAGGTGCGCATTCATTCTTCGTACTTGAACGACATGAAAACCCGCGCCAGGCACACCACCAGCCTGCCGTTGTCCAGTTTCATGTCCAGCTTGGTGATTTCGGCTACGGCGACGAGTGACAGCACGATTTCCTGATCGCCTATTCCGGCAAGTGCCGTGGTGTATGCCTCCCCTGCAACACGCGGCAAATGGCAGAAACGGCGACAATCTGGTCAATCGCATTTTTCGCTGCTACCAGCGAGGTAACAGGTGCTCGTCGTGTGCGCGCTGCGGCGCTACCTCCTTCAGCACGGGAGGCGCAGTCAATGACCGGTGTACTGCTATAAGCCGACGCCCGTAACCAAAAGCCCGCACAATTACCTTGGCATACCTCTGATCGGCAGCCCGGAATTCTGAGTGACAGCCTTTCAGTCTTGAGCGCCCATCCAGGCGTAATACTGTTGGGAACCTATGTCACCGTCTCTTCAAGACTGGGAGCCGACTGCTGACAATGTCATGGCTAATGGCCGGTCCAAGGTCAGCTTGCTGCCGTTCAGCCGAGCTTGGCCGAGAGGCTCTTGCGTGTTCTTTTTGCTGGGGATTGGGGCTTCAGAGGGGGAGGTAGAGCGCCGCCGGAAAAACTGTTGCGGCCTCTGCCAATACGATCCATTCAAGATTGTGACGCTCCAGCACACCGGTGAAGTGGAGGATCAGAACAGCAATGGCGACCGCTTAATAGATGAGGAACACCATTTACGCGAAGATTACGACTATCAACCAGCTTGTAACCCCTGATACGGCAAGAATCAGCAGCGTGACCTTCAACGCGTATGCCCGTCGCTTGGTGAAAACGTGGGCTCTGTTTTTGTGGTGCCGTGCACCTCGTCGGCGATCTGAATCAGTCGGTGAAGTGGCCTGGATTGCGTGTGTGGTCATTGCCATTGGATCAAAGCATATCGAAAGACAAGGAGTTTTCGCACAATCACCCGCCAGGTCGACAGAGCCATCAATCTGAAACTTTGGTTTCATTGTTTGCTGCTGGAGCCAGAGGCTTGCAGCGCTAAGATTGCTGCCGTTCAGTCCCTGCTAGATGGCATCCAATCTTGTACAGGTGACGACAGAGCCGAAGTTCCGCAGCGTAACCGCGGCCATCACTGCGTCAGGCATCGAAGCTGCGCAAACGACTATTTCTCGCTCGCCGCCACAAAGCGCAATAAACACGATCCTGAACATAGCGTACCCCTTCTCTTTGTCCTACCAATTCCATTGAATTTCCTGATGCTCAGGTCTAACTACGACAATCCAATTGAATTCTGTAGAGGTGGAAACCCGAATCCCAAGAGCGAGTGACTGCAACCAACCCCTTAGCGCCCGCCCGTGAAGTCAAAATGTTCGAGGTTTGAAGCCCCTATTAACGTGAAACAACTCGTTCGAACCCCGATGGCCACCCAAACTCCCCCACCTTTGGCCACTTCAAAATCCCCCACCCTGATGAGCGCGTAACGGTGCAATAGGGCGCCGTTTTTGGCGCTGACTGGGGACCTTTCGGCAGGACGTTATCTTCGCCCCTCGATTTTTGAGG
>CAMBRI010000113.1 GCA_945870205.1 Sulfuritalea hydrogenivorans sk43H
TGGTCGAGACCATCCGCGACTCGGCCCTGCAACTGCGCATGGTGCAGATCGGCGAAACCTTCAACCGCTTTCATCGTGTCGCCCGTGATCTCTCTTTGGAGCTGGGCAAGGACATCGAGCTGGTGATCAACGGCGCCGAGACCGAACTCGATAAATCCGTGGTCGAAAAGATCGGCGATCCGCTGCTGCATCTGGTGCGTAACGCCATGGACCACGGCATCGAATCGGCGACGGCGCGCACTGCGGCTGGAAAGCCGGCCCGGGGCCGGGTCGAGCTCAATGCCTACCATGAGTCCGGCAGCATCGTGATCGAGGTGGCCGACGACGGCCGCGGTCTCGATCTGGACATGCTGCAGGCCAAGGCCATCGAAAAGGGCCTGATCCAGCCGGGCCAGACCCTGTCCGATCAGGAGATCAGCAACCTGATTTTTGACGCCGACGCGGCGGAGGCTGCAGGCGCTTCCGGAACTTCCGCTCGCAACGCCGGCATGGACGTGGTGAGCAAAAACATCACGGCGCTGCGCGGCACGGTGCTGGTCAAGACCGACGCCGGTCTGGGCTCACGCTTCACCATTCGTCTGCCGCTGACCCTGGCCATCATCGACGGCTTCCTTACCGGCGTCGACAAGTCCTCTTACGTCATTCCGCTCGACACGGTGGTGGAATGCATCGAACTGGCCAACACCACCGCCGACCGCGACTACCTCAATCTGCGCGGCGAGGTATTGCCCTATGTGCGGCTGCGCGAACTGTTCGAGGTTCCCGGTGAGCACCCTTCACGCGAAAACGTGGTGGTGGTGCAGTACGCCGGGCAGAAGGCCGGCATCGTGGTCGATCAGCTGCTCGGCGAATTCCAGACCGTGATCAAGCCGCTGGGCACGTTGTTCAAGCATATGCGCGGCATCGGTGGTTCGACCATCCTCGGCAGCGGCGAGGTGGCCCTGATCCTGGATGTGCAGGCATTGGTCAGCCGCAGCGCGAGGAGCGAAGAACAGGCCTCGCATGGTGCCACCGGCATGCGCCGGCTTGAGCTGCACTGAGCATGAATCAATTTTCACCGCCCCCCCGTCTTACATCATCCATTCCGCAGTTACCTCGTCGTAAAGGAGAAGCATCATGTTGAGCAATCTTAAAATCGGTCTTCGACTCAGTATCGGCTTTGCAGTTGCCTTGTTGCTGATGCTCGTCATTGCCTTCCTCGGCGTCACCCGCGTCGGGGAGTTGCAGGGCAATATCACCGACCTGGTGAAGGACAAGAACGTCAAGACCAAGTTGGCGAACGACCTGATCGATGAAGTGGGTGCGATCGGCCGTTTTCAGCGCAATCAGCTGATCTTCAAGGACAACCCGAAGGAAATCGAAAACGCGGCGGCCAACGCCCGGAAATCCCGCGAAAACATCGGCAAGATTCTTGATCAGTTGCAGAAGCTTCAATACAGCGACAAGGGCAAGGCCACACTGGGCGACGTCATGAAACAGCGCGAGCGCTATGTCGCCCTGCAGGCAAAATTCACCGAGGCGGTGGTTGCCGTCAAGTGGGATCAAGCAATGGCCGTGTTCGCCGAAATGCGTCCGGCCTACAATGAGTATGTCAAGGCGATTACGGCGTTCGTCGACCTGCAAACGGAAGTGGCCGACAAGATTGGTGCCGATGCCGAAGCCCTGGCCATTTCTACCCGCAACCTGATCGTCGGCGTGTCTCTTGCGGCACTGTTGCTCGGCATCCTGCTCGCATTCCTGATCACCCGCAGCATCACCAAGCCGGTCAATGAGGCGCTGGAAGTCACTCAGCGCCTGGCCGAAGGCGACCTGACCGTCACTATCGACAACGTGAGCAAGGATGAAATCGGCCAGATGCTGTCGGCACAGCAAGGCCTGATCGCGAAGCTGAACCAGATCATCGGCGAAGTGAAGGGTGCGGCCGATGCACTGTCGAATGCCGCCGGGCAGGTCTCGGCAACCGCGCAGTCCTTGTCACAGTCGTCGTCCGAGCAAGCCGCCTCGGTCGAGGAAACCACCGCTTCCATCGAACAGATGACCGCCAGCATCACCCAAAACACCGAGAACGCCAAGGTCACCGACAACATGGCGACCAAGTCCTCGGTCGAAGCGGCGCAGGGCGGCACGGCCGTGAAAGACACGGTCGAAGCCATGAAGTCGATCGCCGGCAAGATCGGCATCATCGACGACATCGCCTACCAGACCAACCTGCTGGCGCTCAACGCCGCGATCGAAGCGGCACGCGCCGGCGAACACGGCAAGGGTTTCGCGGTGGTCGCCGCCGAAGTGCGCAAGCTGGCCGAACGCAGCCAAGTCGCCGCGCAGGAGATCGGGCAACTGGCAGGTTCAAGCGTCAAGATGGCCGAGCAGGCCGGCAAGCTGCTCGACGAAATGGTGCCGAGCATCAAGAAGACCTCCGACCTGGTTCAGGAAATTGCCGCCGCTTCGCAAGAGCAAAGCCAGGGCGTGGGCCAGATCAACGGCGCCATGGGCCAGCTGAACAAGGCCACGCAGCAGAACGCCTCGGCCTCTGAAGAACTTGCCGCCACCTCGGAAGAAATGGGCGGACAGGCCGCGCAACTACAGGAACTGATGGAGTTCTTCAAGATAGAAGTCGGAGCCGGCGGTGCGGCGAAACGTGCCCGTCCGGCCGCAACGACTGCGGCCGCACCCAAGGCAGCCAAACGCACGGCACGGCCAACGGCGCTGGCGGCGGCCGAAGGCGACTTCGAGCGCTTCTGAGCGAGGGAGACTGATCATGGCCAATCTGGCAACAACACAGCAGTCGACCCAACAGGCGCTCACCGCCGCCCGCCATCTGGCGGCGGCGGGCGAGGCGCACCAGTACCTCACCTTCCTGCTTTCCGGCGAGATGTACGCGGTGGGCATCCTCAACGTCAAGGAGATCATCGAGTACGGCAACCTGACCGAGATTCCGATGATGCCGGCCTTCATCCGCGGCGTGATCAACCTGCGCGGCGCCGTGGTGCCCGTGGTCGACCTATCGGCGCGCTTCGGTCATACCCAAAGCGACGTGGGAAAACGCACCTGCATCGTGATCGTCGAAGTGCGTCAGGGCGAGAGTCGCCACGATCTGGGCATCATGGTCGATGCGGTATCCGAGGTGCTGGAAATACCCGGCAGCGAAATCGAGCCGCCGCCTTCCTTCGGCGCCAAGATCCGCGCCGACTTCATCGCCGGCATGGGCAAGGTGGCGGGCAAGTTCGTCATCCTGCTCGACATCCAGCGCGTGCTGTCGGTGGATGAAATGGCGGTGCTGGCCGACGTCAGCCAGGCCTCGCCGCAAGTTGCCGCGGGTGCGGCTTGAACTGTACCGTCAGTCAAATGGCCTTCTGAACCTTCGCAAAAGTCAATCGCCCCGCTCCGGAGTCAATCATGAAAGACCTGTCCGTAAAGGCCAAGCTCGCCCTGCTGATCGTTATTTCGCTGATCGCTGTTTCAGCGGTCGGTGTGGTCGGCTTGATGGGCATTCGCATGGCTCTCGCAGACCTGAAGGAACTCGGCGAAGTTCGCATGCCGTCGATTCTCGGCCTGGAAATTGTTAACGAGGGTCAGACGGCGGTGCGCTCGACCAATCTTTCCACGGCGATTTTCGAGAACGACTACAAGGCCCATGGAAAATTTGCCGACGTGGTCAAGAAGCGCAAGGAAGTCTGGGATCGCATCGAGAAGGGCTGGAAGATCTACGCACCCCTGCCGCAGACCAAGGAAGAAGAGGTGCTGTGGAAGCAGTTCGAAAAGGAATGGACCGACTGGAAGACGGGGGACAACAAGGTCGGCGGCCTTATCGAAGCCATGAGCAGGAACACGTCGGAAGCCGAGCAAAAGAGCCTGTTTGAGTCCTTCTACAAGACGCTGGAAGACAATGCTCCGCGTTTTGCCGCTGCCGAAACCACGCTGGGCAAGATCATCGAGCTCAACATCAAGGTGGGCGACGACACGGTGAAGGAGAGCAAGCAGGAAGCGGCACAAGCCCAGACCACCATCGTCGTCGTGTTTGCCGTATCGGCGCTTCTGTTGATCCTGATCGGGGTGTTCATCGTGCGTAGCCTGCTCAGGCAGTTGGGGGGCGAGCCGGCCTATGTGGCCGAGGTGGTTCATGAGGTCGCCGGCGGCAACCTGTCAGTCAGGATCGACACCGCCAAGGGTGATACCAGCAGCATGCTGGCCGCGGTCAAAGGCATGGTAGACAGGCTTTCTCAGATCATCGGCGAAGTGAAAACCGCCGCCAACAATCTTTCGAACGCATCGGGCCAGGTCTCGGCGACGGCGCAATCGCTGTCGCAATCCTCCTCCGAGCAAGCCGCTTCAGTCGAAGAAACCACCGCCAGCATCGAACAGATGACCGCCAGCATCACGCAAAACACCGAGAACGCCAAGGTCACCGACAACATGGCCATCAAGTCGTCATCGGAAGCCCAACAGGGCGGCAAGGCGGTGAAGGAAACGGTCGAAGCCATGAAGCAGATCGCCGGCAAGATCGGCATCATCGACGACATCGCCTACCAGACCAATTTGCTGGCCTTGAATGCCGCGATCGAAGCAGCCCGGGCTGGTGAGCACGGCAAGGGCTTTGCGGTGGTGGCGGCCGAAGTCAGGAAGCTCGCCGAACGCAGCCAGATTGCCGCGCAGGAAATCGGGCAACTGGCCGGTTCCAGCGTGAAGATGGCCGAACAGGCGGGCAATCTGCTCGACGAAATGGTGCCGAGCATCAAGAAGACCTCCGACCTGGTGCAGGAAATCGCTGCGGCTTCGCAAGAGCAAAGCCAGGGTGTGGGCCAGATCAATGGCGCCATGGGGCAGTTGAACAAGGCCACGCAGCAGAACGCCTCGGCCTCCGAAGAACTTGCCGCCACCTCGGAAGAAATGGGCGGACAGGCCGCGCAACTGCAGGAGTTGATGGAGTTCTTCAAGGTCGACGACCAGCGGTCGGCACGGTGACGGGATTGCCGGCGCTCATTGACGGATTTAACGAAAATCGCTTCAACACAAGAGGAGATTGTGATGACACCGAAAGAACTGAAAAAGTTTGCCCAAAAATATGAGATCGATCCGAAGGGTCTTTCCAAGACCGAATTGGTCCGCGGCATTCAGCGCAAGGAGGGCAACTTCGACTGCTTTGCCTCTGCGCTGGAAGGGCGCTGCGACCAGCCCGAGTGCCTCTGGCGCGACGATTGCCTGGAAGAGCGCCTCGCCGCTTGATGCGTCAAGCCACCTGAAACCGATCCCATGAAAACCATCCTGCTGGTGGACGACTCCGCCACCATCCTTCTGTCGATTTCGAACATTCTGGCCAAGGCCGGCTATGGGGTCGAAAAGGGTAATTGCGCCGATGCCGGGCTGGCCAAATTCAAGAGCGGTATGAAGGTCGATCTGCTGATCACGGACCTCAACATGCCCGGCATGAACGGTATCGAGTTCATCAAGGTGGTACGCACGCTGCCGAACTACAAGTTCATGCCCATCCTGTTTCTCACCACCGAGTCGCAGCAATCGAAGCGGCTGGAAGCCAAGGCCGCCGGCGCGTCCGGCTGGCTGGTAAAACCGGCCACCGCCGACGAACTGCTGAGCACCATCAAACTGGTCATTCCGTAACGCTCATGGCACCCAGTACCACCCCCGGAGATGAAACGCACGAGCGGCAAATTGAAGGCCCCCCGCCCCCATCCCCGCCCCAGGGCGGGGCTACCAGTCGGCTCGCTTCGCTCGACTATCACCAGCCACTTCGAACGAGTTGCTTCACGTTAATGGATTTCAATTGTGTGGGCCCGTCATGACAACGCTACAGACGCATTTCCACAACGCCCATGTTCTGGTCGTGGATGACGACCATGTCTTTCGCGAGATCGTTGAAAGCCTGCTGGCCGAGGTGGGTGTCATCGCGCACATGGCGGCACACGGCCAGCAAGCGCTCGACATCCTGAGCAAGGCCGGGCCCGATGCCTTCGACCTCGTCCTGCTGGATATCCAGATGCCGTTCATGGACGGTTTCGCGGTTACCCGCGAGCTTCGCAGCCAGGCTGAATTCGCCTTGCTTCCGGTCGTCGCCATAACGGCGCAAACCATGGACCACGAGAAGCAGCTTGGTGCGGAACACGGCGTGACCGAGCAGCTCTGCAAGCCACTGGACGTCGACAACTTCTACCGCATGTTGGCCAAATGGATTCCGGCAAGCAAGCAGAGCATGGGAAGAGATATTCCCATCATGTGCGGCGCCGTCGGGCCGGCCGCCATGTCTCAATTTTATTGAGGTGGAGCGCCAAGTGAAAAGCAAGCTGTCCGATTCGAGCGAGATTGCCAGTTCGTTGCCACTTGATCGATTGCCGGACGATTCGCGAAAACGCACGCCCCGGGCACGGGATCCTGTCGGCTTCGCCAACGAGTTCAACGACATTCTTACTGCAATCGTGGGCTTCGCCGAGCTTTCCGCTGCGAACCCGCATGTTCGCGGCGATGCGAAGCTGGCGATCTACATCGATGAAATCCGCAAGAGCGGGTTGCGCGGCAGCGAACTGCTGCAAGGTTGGGTGAATCATGCCCACGCCGGTGACAGGATTGCGGCGCAAGATACAGCTGCACGCACCCCATCCCCACCCCAACCCTCCCCTTGAAGGGGAGGGAGTTTGACGCTACGGAATCCGCGCCAGGAGCGTCGCCAGTTCAACCGATGATGAACACTTCAGCTTGTCCAGAACATGGGCACGATGAACATCGACCGTACGCGAGCTGATTGCCAGCAGCGCAGCGATTTCACGACTCGTGAGGCCGCGCGCGATGAGTTCCGCGATCTCCCGTTCGCGCGCGGATAGCGTCGCCATACACTCTCGTATTTCCTGTAGCGCTGTCTGCGCCGCGTGATCCTGGCGACCTTGCGCCAGCATCGTCTGGACGGCTTCGACCAGTTCGGAATTGGAAAACGGCTTTTCGAGAAAATCCATCGCCCCCAGCTTCAGTGCCTGCACGGTCGAGCGGACGTCGCCAAAACTGCTGACGACGATGACAGGCAGGTGGCAATCCCGTGCCCGCAGTTGCCGCAATACCTCAATGCCGCTCATGCCTGGCATGCGCAGGTCGAGCAGCATCCCTCCCCGCCAGGCGGGAGAGAATGCCGCGAGGAATTCCTCGCCGCTGCCGAAGAGCCTGGCGGTCACGCCGATCGACTCAAGCAGTTCGCGGTAAAGCAAGCTCATCACCGGATCGTCCTCGACGACAAAAATACAGACATCCGGATTGCCTTTCCCCTGCATTGCCTGGCCCAATTGATGTTTAACGTCGCAGGATAGCAAAGTTCTTTCCGGTATTTTCATTGAAGGTATGATGGTCTTTGCCGGTACCAGAGGACGAACTTGACGTAGAACGATGAACCCGAGCGATACGAAAGAACAGCGCAAGACGCCTCTGCTAGCCGCGGCAGCCCCGCGCCGCGCTTCCATTGCGGATGTATTTCAGTGGCGTTCGCTCAAGACCCGGGTGACCCTGCTCACACTGTCCGTATTCGTGATCGGCATCTGGTTGTCGGCGCTCTACGCCAGCCGGACACTGCGCGAGGACATGCAGCGGCTGCTGGGCGAGCAGCAGTTCTCGACGGTGTCCCTGGTGGCCGCGGATATCAATCATGAATTGAATGATCGATTGAGCGCACTGGACATTGTTGCCGCCGGAGTTGGAGCAGCCATGGCCGCCAATGCGGCGACCCTGCAGGCGCTTCTGGAACAGCGCCCAATCCTCCCGCTGCTTTTCAACGGTGGCGTCTTTATCACCCGAATTGACGGCACGGCGCTAGCGTCGATACCGCTCGCGGCAAACCGCTTCGGTGTCAACTACATGGAAAGGGATCACGTAGCCGCTGCGCTCGAACAGGGCAGAGCGACCGTCAGCAAGCCGGTGATTGGCAAGATGCTGAACTCGCCGGTGGTCTCCATGGCAGCGCCCATTCGCGATGCCCAGGGCAAAGTGATCGGTGCCTTGGTGGGGGTGATCGATCTGGGCAAACCCAATTTCATCGAAAAAATTGCGCAAGTACGCTACGGCAAGACGGGCGGCTATTTGCTGATCGCGCCACAGCACGAGTTGATTGTCACGGCCACCGACAAACGGCGGATCATGACGGCCACGCCGCCGGCGGGAAGCAATCGACTGGCTGACGCTACCCGATCCGGTTTCGAGGGTTCCATGCTTGGTGTCACTGGAGTGGGTGTTGAAGTGCTTGCATCGTTCAAAGCGATTCCCGTTGCAGGATGGTCACTGGTTGTCACTCTTCCCGTGGAAGAAGCCTTTGCCCCGATTCACGAAATGCAGCGGCGCCTGCTGCTGGCGGCGACCCTCCTCACCTTGCTGGCGGGCGGGCTGATCTGGTGGATCCTGCAGCGTCAGTTGGCACCGATGCTGTCCACGGTGAAAACACTGGCGGCTTTGTCGAAGGCGAGTCGACTGCCGCAATCGCTGCCCATCATCCGTCAGGACGAGATCGGTGAGCTGGTTGGCGGCTTCAACGGCTTGCTGGAAGTCATGGGGAAGCGGGCAGACGCCCTGCGCGAGAGCGAGGAACACTACCGGGCGGTGGCCATGAGCGCCAGGAGTGCCATCGTGACCATCGACCGCGACGGCAGTGTCGCCGGCTGGAATCCGGCGGCGGCGAACATGTTTGGCTACAGCGAAGACGAAATCATCGGCAAGTCACTGAGCATTGTCATTCCGGGGCGATTCCGCCATCAGCATGAGACCGGCTTGCAGCGGTGCCGGGGGGGCGGGGAGATACCGCTGCGCGGCAAGACACTCGAGGTGAGCGGATTGCGTCGCGACGGCCGCGAATTCCCGGTTGAACTTTCAATAGCGCGCTGGACCTCGGGCGAAGAAACGTTTTTCACCGGAATCATGGCGGACATCAGCGAACGCAAAGAGGCCGAAGCGCACTTGAGCAAGCTCGCACTGGCGGTCGAGCAGAGCCCGGAAAGCATCGTCATCACCAGTGTCACGGCCGAGATCGAGTACGTGAACGAGGCCTTCGTACAAGCCACCGGCTTTGGCCGCGAGGAGGTGATCGGCCAGAACCCACGCGTGCTGCACTCAGGCAAGACGCCCCCCGAAACCTATATCGACATGTGGCAGGCGCTGACCCGGGGCCAGACCTGGAAGGGCGAATTTCACAACCGGCGCAAGGATGGCAGCGAATACGTCGAGTTTGCCATCATCACGCCGCTGCTCCAGGCGGACGGGTCGGTCAGCCACTATGTTGCGGTGAAGGACGATATCACCGAAAAGAAGCGGCTTGGCCTGGAACTGGACGGGCATCGGCATCATCTCGAAGAACTGGTGGCGAGTCGCACCTGGGACCTGGTCGCTGCGCGCCAGCAGGCCGAAGCGGCTGCGGTGGCCAAGAGCAATTTTCTGGCCAATATGAGCCACGAGATTCGCACCCCGATGAACGCCATCATCGGCTTTACCCATCTCTTGCGGCACGGCGGCGTCACGCCGCAGCAGGCGGATCGGCTGGACAAGATCGACAGCGCCGGACAGCACCTGCTGTCGGTGATCAACGACATTCTCGACCTGTCAAAGATCGAAGCCGGCAAGATGCAATTGGAATGCGTTGATTTCCACTTGTCCGCCATCCTCGATAATGTCGCCTCGCTTATCGGGCAGGCGGCGCAGGCCAAGGGTTTGCGAATCGAAACGGACAGCGGTGTTGTTCCGGCATGGCTGCACGGCGACGTCACGCGGCTACGCCAGGCGCTGCTCAACTTTGCCGGCAATGCCGTTAAATTCACCGAAGCAGGTTCCATTGCCCTGCGTGCCATTCTGCTGGAAGACGACGGCGCCGCCTTGCGGGTGCGCTTCGAAGTGCAGGACAGCGGCATCGGCGTCGCGCCCGAGCAGCTGAGCCGGCTGTTCCACGCCTTCGAGCAGGCGGATGGCTCGACCACGCGCAAGTATGGCGGCACCGGGCTCGGGTTGGTGATTGCACGGCGCGTGGCCGAACTGATGGGCGGCGAAGTCGGCGCGGACAGTGTGCCGGGGGCGGGCAGCACCTTCTGGTTCACCGCCCGCTTGCAGCACGGGCAGGGGGCCATCTCTGCCTCGGCGACCATGGATGTTTCGGATGTCCGGGGCCAGTTGCGCCAGCACCATGGTGCTGCGCAAATCCTGCTGGCCGAAGACAACGCGATCAATCGCGAAGTGGCTCTCGAATTGTTGCACGGCGTAGGCCTCTCGGTGGGTATCGCGGTAGATGGCCGCGAAGCCGTGGCCGAGGTGCAGGCGCATGACTACGACTTGATCCTGATGGACATGCAGATGCCCGGGATGGACGGCCTCGAAGCCACCCGCGCCATCCGCGCCCTGCCAGGCTGGGGCAGTAAGCCGATAGTGGCGATGACCGCCAACGCCTTCAATGAGGATCGCCTGGCCTGCATGGATGCCGGCATGAATGATTTTCTCGCCAAGCCGGTGGAACCCGACTTGCTCTACGCGGCACTGCTCAAGTGGCTGCCGGCCTCGCTGGCCGGGATGGCCGGGGTGACAAAGTGGCCGGATGAAGCAGGGGGACGTGGCGTCCGCATGTTGGGCGCGATGCACCGGGGCTCACCAGATTGCACAGCGCCTGCCCCGGAAGCGCCTCGGCGGCAGGACCCGGTGACCGAAGATTCCCTGACACGCTTGGCCGTTTTGCCTGGCTTCAATGTCGCGCGCGGCCTCGCCTTGCTGCCCGGCAAGCCCGAAAAATACCTGAAACTGCTTGGGCTTTTTGTCGAAGCGCACCTTGATGACATGATGCGGCTGAGTGCCTGCATGGCCGATGGTGACCACGCCGGCGCGGAGATCATCGCCCACACCATCAAGGGCACCGCGGCCACGCTGGGGGCCGACAGTCTGGCGGCGCAGGCGGGAATGCTGGAGAACGCCGCGCGAGAGATTCAGACCGGGACATTTCACGGCGACGATATGCGCAATGAAATTGAGATCATCAGCCGCGAATTCGCTGCCCTGGTGGCCGCTCTGCCGCGCAAGGCAGCCGTTGGCCTTGCGGGGGGAGTCGACGGTGCGGCCGGCTGAAATCGTTCCAATACCCCTTGAAATGGTCCTGCGGTTTCTACGGATGGACAGCAAACGTTAACGCGTTTACCGTTAGCCAATTCCAAGGGCAGTTTGATCTTGACTATTCCGCAAATGGCTTACCTACTTGAGGAGCACCTGCCCATGGCTGCGCGAAGGTTTCGTTCATGATTGAGCATGGTGTACTGCCCGGCGAGAAGTTGTCACGCCTCTCGCTGACTTCCGAGGGCGATACGCCCATCAACGTCCTGCTGGTCGAGGACAGCAGGACGGTCCGGGCCCAGTTGCGCCACTATCTGGGCATGCTGGACAACGTGACATTGCTTGAAGCCGGCACATTGGCCGAGGCGAGGGCCATTCTGGAAGAGAGGTCGCACGATCTGTTCTGTGCCATCCTTGATCTGACGCTACCGGATGCGAGCGGACTGGACACCGTCGAGGCCGTGCGTGCCTACGACGTACCGATCATTGTGCTGACCGGTTCGGTGGATGGTTTTCTGCGCCAGGCCGTGCTCGACATGCGCGTGATCGACTACATGTTCAAGAACGGCGCCGCCGCCGTTGAGGATGTTGCCTATCTGATCGGACGGCTGCGTCAGAACCTGTCGATGAAGGTATTGGTGGTCGACGATTCGCAGACCTTCATGCTGCATGTCATGAAGTTGCT
The DNA here is from genome assembly GCA_945870205.1 of Sulfuritalea hydrogenivorans sk43H. GTDB lineage: Bacteria > Pseudomonadota > Gammaproteobacteria > Burkholderiales > Rhodocyclaceae > Sulfuritalea > Sulfuritalea hydrogenivorans_A. The sequence continues at coordinate 11,741 of CAMBRI010000113.1, forward strand.
GGCGCAGTATCGCTACATTATCCTGACGGCAAGGAATGGCCGCGAGGCCCTCGAGATTCTCGAGCAGCATCCGGACATCGGGCTCGTTCTTACGGACTACCACATGCCGGAGATGAATGGCCTCGAACTGGTCCAGAGCATCCGCCGCAAGCATCGTCGCGAGGATCTGGCCATCATTGCGCTGTCCGACATCAACCGGCCCGAGCTTTCGGCCGCCATGCTCAAGGCGGGCGCCAATGACTACCTGAGCAAGAAATTCCAGGTCGAGGAGTTCTATTGCCGCGTCGTCCAGAACACCAACATGGTGCGCTATGTCCATGAGTTGCGTGATATGGCCAACCGCGACTACCTGACCCGATTGCATAACCGCCGCTTTCTTTTCCAGGCAGTGGAGCCGCTCTATGCCGAGGCCCGCGCAGGCAAGCGCGATCTGGCTGTTGCGATGGTCGATGCCGATCATTTCAAACATATCAATGATGAGTTCGGCCACGTGGTCGGGGACGAGGCCTTGAAGCGCATTGCGGCGGTATTGCGGCGCGGTTTCGTCGGGTCCGGCATTGTTTCCCGGTATGGCGGTGAAGAATTCGTTTGCGTCACCACATTGAGTGACTCCGGCCGGTCCATGGAACATTTCGAGCAAGTCCGGGCAGGCGTGGCATCAATCGAACTGAAGTCGAAAGGCAAGCGCGTTCCACTGACGGTCAGCATCGGCGTCACCAGTGCCTTGGGCGGGTCCTTTGCCGACATGATCGAACTGGCCGATCAGGCCGTGTATCGCGCCAAGGCATCAGGTCGCAATCGGGTCGTTGAACTATCACCGGACAACGCGGAGTTGCAGGAGTGAAAGCGCAATTCTGACGGGGCAGAACCGGGCACAATGACGTAGCATGGACAGTCCGGCACTGGTGGCCGTTTCCCTATCGGCACGGCGGTTTCCCCCATGAGTTTCCATTTTCTGCAAAGCCTGTTCAATCCGCAAAGCATTGCCGTGATCGGCGCCAGTGCGCGTCCGCATCGGATTGGCAACGTCGTGATGCGCAACCTGCTCGCCGGTGGCTTTGGCGGCGTCATCATGCCGGTGAACAGGAAGCGGAAGGCCGTGGC
>CAMBRI010000114.1 GCA_945870205.1 Sulfuritalea hydrogenivorans sk43H
GGCGAATCCCTGATCCTGGCGATGGACCAGTTGATCCGCACCGCCGGCACCGTCGGCGTGCAGGAAATGGTCATCGGCATGGCCCACCGCGGCCGGCTGAACGTGCTGGTGAATACGCTGGGCAAGCTGCCGTCGATGCTGTTCGACGAGTTCGAGGGAAAGAAGAAGCAGGCCTTGTCGGCGGGTGACGTCAAGTACCACATGGGTTACTCGTCGGATGTCGGCACACCGGGCGGCCCGGTGCATTTGACGCTGGCCTTCAACCCGTCCCACCTCGAAATCGTCAATCCCGTCGTTGCCGGTTCTGTCTATGCGCGCCAGGTGCGGCGCGGCGTGGAGGGCAAGAAGCAGGCCCTGCCCGTGCTGATCCATGGCGATGCGGCCGTGGCTGGCCAGGGCGTGAACCAGGAGATGCTGAATTTCTCCAACACGCGTGGCTACGGCACCGGAGGCACGGTGCACATCGTGGTCAACAACCAGATCGGCTTCACCACATCCGACCTGCGTGATTACCGCTCCTCGCTGTATTGCACCGACATCTTCAAGATGATCGAAGCACCGATTTTCCACGTCAACGGCGACGATCCGGAAGCCGTGGCGCTGGTCACCCAGATCGCCATGGAGTACCGCCAGGAATTCAAGAAAGACGTCGTGATCGACATCGTCTGCTTCCGCAAGCTCGGCCACAACGAGCAGGATGAGCCGATGGTGACGCAGCCGCTGATGTACAAGAAGATCGCCCAGCATCCCGGCACGCGCAAGCTGTATGCCGACAGGCTGCAGGCGCAGGGCGTGATCGGCGAGGGAGATGCCGAGCAGATGATCAAGGATTACCGCTCCGCGCTCGACGAAGGCCGTCACCTGATCGACCCGGTGATCAGCGACTACCAGAGCAAGTTCTCGATCGACTGGAGCCCCTACATCGGCGTGCCCTACACCGAGAAGTGCGACACCACGGTATCGATGACCGAAATGCAACGCCTGTCCAAGCGCCTGACCGACATCCCGGCCAATTTCACCTTGCAGTCGCGCGTACAGAAGATCATCGACGACCGCAAGCTGATGGGCGAGGGCAAGCTTGCGGTGGACTGGGGCATGGCCGAGAACCTGGCCTACGCCTCGCTCGTCGCCGCAGGCCTGAACATTCGAGTATCCGGCGAAGATGTCGGCCGTGGCACCTTCTTCCACCGTCACGCGGCACTGCATGACCAGAATCGTGAGAAGTGGGACGAAGGCACCTACTGGCCGCTACAGAACATCCAGGAGAACCAGGGTCGTTTCATGTGCTTCGACTCGGTGTTGTCCGAGGAAGCCGTGCTGGCCTTCGAATACGGCTTTGCAACCGCGGCGCCCAACGAGATGGTGGTCTGGGAGGCCCAGTTCGGCGACTTCGCCAATGGCGCTCAGGTGGTCATCGACCAGTTCCTGTCGTCGGGCGAAGCCAAGTGGGGCCGCGGTTGCGGTCTGGTGATGCTGCTGCCGCACGGCTACGAAGGCCAGGGCCCGGAGCATTCCTCAGCGCGTCTCGAACGCTACATGCAACTCTCCGCCGATTTCAATTGGGAAGTTTGCGTGCCCTCGAATGCCGCTCAGGTCTATCACATGCTGCGCCGGCAGATGCTGAGGAAGCAGCGCAAGCCGCTCATCGTCATGACGCCGAAGTCGCTGCTGCGCCACAAGGACGCCACGAGTTCGCTCGAGGAACTGGCCAATGGCACCTTCCAGACCATCATCGGCGAGACCGACAAGGTCGATGCGAAGAAGATCACGCGCATGGTTACCTGTGCCGGCAAGGTGTATTTCGATCTGCTCGCCGCACGCCGGGAAAAGAAGGTCGACAACGTTGTATTGATTCGTGTCGAGCAGCTTTATCCCTTCGACGATCGCCGGCTGTTTGAGGAGATGGAGAAGTACCCCAACCTCAAGGAACTGATCTGGTGTCAGGAAGAGCCGATGAACCAGGGCGCCTGGTACGCCAAACATCATCGCCTGGAGCGGCTGGTCAAGAAGGGCCAGACCCTCGATGCGGTGGCGCGTCCGTCGTCGTCCTCCCCGGCTGTCGGCTATGCCGCCAAACATGTTCAGCAGCAGAAGGAAGTGGTCAACACTGCCCTCGGCATCAAGGAATAACGGAGAAATCATGCTCATCGAAGTCAAAGTACCCCAGCTGTCCGAATCAGTTGCCGAAGCCACCCTGTCGACCTGGCACATCAAGGAAGGCGATGCCGTCACCCGCGACCAGAACCTGATCGACATCGAAACCGACAAGGTCGTACTCGAACTGCCTGCACCTGATACCGGCGTGATCGTCAAGATCATCAAGGGCAACGGTGAGTTGGTGGCTTCGGGTGAAGTCATCGCCCATCTCGATACCGAAGCCAAGGGCGCCACCGTCGCGCCTGCCGCGGCAAAGCCAGCCGCCGCACCCGCACCGGCAGCCGCAGCAACGGCTACCGCGATGCCGGCGGCGCGCAAGATCATGGATGAGAAAGGAATCTCGGCAGCCGATGTGCAGGGCAGCGGCCGTGGCGGGCGTATCCTCAAGGAAGACGTCAGCGGCGGCGCCAAACCCGCTCCCGCAGCGACCAAGCCCGCAGCGTCGTCCGCGCCGACGGTTGCCGCCAAGGCTGCGCTGCCACAGCCGAATGTCGTCAACGCCGACGCCATCATTGCCGACCGTGCCGAACAGCGCGTGCCGATGTCCCGTCTGCGGGCCCGTGTTGCCGAGCGCCTGGTGATGTCACAATCGACCAACGCCATCCTGACCACCTTCAACGAAGTCAACATGGCGCCGGTCATGGAAATGCGCAAGAAATACCAGGACCGATTCGAGAAGGAACATGGCGTCAAGCTCGGCTTCATGTCCTTCTTCGTCAAGGCCGCGGTCGCGGCGCTGAAGAAATACCCGGTGATCAACTCTTCGGTGGATGGCAACGACATCGTCTACCACGGCTATTTCGACATCGGCATTGCGGTGGGCAGCCCGCGCGGCCTGGTGGTGCCGATTTTGCGTGATGCCGATCAGATGAGCCTGGCGCAGATTGAAAAGAAGATTGCCGAATTCGGTTCCAAGGCCAAGGACGGCAAGCTGTCCCTCGAAGATCTGAGCGGTGGCACCTTCTCGATTTCCAACGGCGGCACCTTCGGTTCGATGCTGTCGACGCCGATCATCAATCCGCCGCAATCCGCCATTCTCGGCGTGCATGCGACCAAGGATCGCGCCGTTGTCGAAAACGGCCAGATCGTTATTCGTCCAATCAACTACCTTGCCCTGTCCTACGACCATCGCATCATCGATGGTCGCGAGGCGGTGCTGGGCCTGGTCACGATGAAGGAAGCGCTGGAAGATCCGGCCCGCCTCCTGCTCGACGTATAAGGAAATCACCATGGCCAACAAGCAATTTGACGTAGTGGTAATCGGTGGCGGTCCCGGCGGTTATGTTGCGGCGATCCGTGCCGCGCAACTGGGCCTGTCGACGGCCTGCATCGAGTCCGAGTCCTACGCCGACCCGAAAGGCGAAGTCCGTCTCGGCGGTACCTGCCTCAATGTCGGCTGCATTCCTTCCAAGGCCCTGCTGCAATCCTCGGAGCTTTACGAGCAGGCCAGCCACTCATTCGTCATGCACGGCATTTCCACTACCGGCGTGAAGATGGACGTGGCAACCATGATCAAGCGCAAGGACAACATCGTCGGTCAACTGACCAGCGGCATCAAGGGCCTGTTCAAGAAGAACAAGGTTACGCTGCTGCCCGGTCACGGCAAGTTCATTGGCCAGGAAAATGAGCGCTGGCGGATCGACGTCAATGGCGAGGTCGTCGAAGCAACCCATGTCGTCGTCGCTACCGGTTCGCGGGCACGCCATCTGCCGGGCATTCCGGTCGACAACAAGCTCATTTGCGACAACGTCGGCGCGCTGGCTTTTGATTCGACGCCCAAGCGCCTTGGAGTGATCGGTGCCGGCGTAATCGGCCTGGAACTCGGTTCGGTCTGGAAACGCCTGGGTTCCGAGGTGACCATTCTCGAAGCCCTGCCGGATTTCCTTGCCTCGGCCGATCAGGCCGTTGCGAAGGAAGCATGGAAGGTGTTTACCCAGAAGCAGGGTCTCAACATCCAGCTCGGCGTGAAAATCACCAAAGTCGAAACCGGCAAGAAAGGGGTCAGCGTCGAATATGAACTCGGCGATGAGACAAAAACCCTTCAATGCGATCGCCTGATTGTGTCCGTCGGTCGAGTGCCGCATACCGAAGGCCTCGGCGCCGAAAACGTCGGCCTGGCGATCAATCCGCGCGGCTACATCGCCGTCGACAAGAACTGCCGCACCAACCTGCCCAACGTCTGGGCGGTCGGTGACGTCGTGCCCGGCCCGATGCTGGCGCACAAGAGCATGGAAGAAGGCGTGATGGTGGCCGAATGCATCGCCGGACAGAAGGGCCATGTCAATCTGGATACCGTGCCCTGGGTCATTTACACCCACCCCGAGATCGCCTGGGTTGGCAAGACCGAGCAGCAGCTGAAGAACGAAGGCGTCGAGTACCGCAGCGGGCAGATTCCCTTTGCCGCCAACGGGCGCGCGCTGGGACAGGGCGACACAACCGGTTTCGTCAAGATGCTGGCCTGTTCCAAGACCGACCGCATTCTCGGGGTGCACGTGATCGGCAACAATGCCTCCGAACTGATCGCCGAAGCGGTGGTGGCGATGGAGTTCAATGCGTCATCGGAAGACATTGCCCGTATCTGTCATGCCCATCCGACCTTGTCGGAGGCGATGCACGAAGCTTCGCTCGCCGTGGATAAACGCGCGCTACACTTCTAACCTCATCGGTCAACGCACCAGGGCGGCCGGGGAGACCCGACCGCCCTTCTTATTGATGCCTCACAAAATTCTCAAGGTCCCCAAGGACGGCATGATCGAAGGCTTCAATGCCGCGCTGGCCTTGCGCGGCATCGAGGCCGACCCGGCACAGCTGATAGCAGCGAGACGGCTGCAGAAATTCTATGACGATCTGTTGGCCCTCAAGGCGGCACGGCGCAGCAGGCTCAGGAAACTGCTGGTGCATCCGGAATTGCCGCGTAGCGTCTGGTTCTGGGGCGGAGTAGGGCGCGGCAAGAGCTTCCTGATGGATTGCTTCTTCGCCGCCGTGCCCTACCAACGCAAGCGCCGCGTGCATTTCCATGCCTTCATGCGCGAGATCCATGAGTCCTTGCGGGCACACCGCAACGAATCCGATCCCCTGGCAAGAGTGGCGGCACGCATCGCACGCGAAACGCGGTTGATGTGCTTTGACGAATTCCACGTCTCAGACATCGCCGATGCGATGATGCTGGGCCGACTTATGCAGGCACTGTTCGACGCCGGCGTTGTGTTCTGCATCACATCCAATTATCCCCCGGACGGCCTTTACCCCAACGGCCTGCAACGCGAACTGTTCTTGCCGACTATCGATCTCCTGCGGCAAAAGCTAGACGTGATCGAGATCGATGCCGGAATCGACTATCGATTGCGAACCCTTGCGCAGGGCGAGGTTTTCCTGGCGTCAGGCGTTGCGGCGTCGCAGGCCGCCATCGGGCGGACCTTCAACGCGATCGCTGGCGGTACCGGTCACACCAAGCCGCTTGAAGTACTGGGTCGCTCGCTGCCCGTGGTGCGTCGCGCACCGGGCGTGATCTGGTTCGATTTTGGCACCCTGTGTGGCGGCCCACGTTCGCAGAACGACTACCTCTGGCTCGCCAATCGACATCACACCTTATTTCTCTCCGAAGTGCCGAAAATGGGCGCCGACAAGGCTAGCGAAGCGCGACGTTTTACCTGGTTGGTCGATGTGCTTTACGATCATCGGGTCAAGCTGATCATCGGCGCCGAATGCGCGGCGGAAGAACTCTATACACAGGGTGTGCAGGCGGGCGAATTCAAGCGCACGGTCAGCCGCCTGATCGAGATGCGCTCGCTCGAATACCTTGCCAGTCCTCACCGGCACGAGGACCTCCTGACGGTTGACGGCGAGGTTGGCCGGGAGCAGGGCAGGACTTGATTTCTTCCCGGCAGACTCGGTTAGAATGAATCGAGTTCGCCGCAGAAGGAGAACCACATGCTGCAACAAGGAGAAAAAGCGCCGGATTTTTCGCTGCCCGACGCCGACATGGAGTTGTTCGATTTCTGTTCGCTACGCGGCCGGCAAAACGCGGTGCTGTTTTTTTACCCGCGCGACGGCACGCCCTACTGCACCCTCGAGGCGGCCGACTTCTCGGATCACGAAAACGAGTTCGCCCGGCTCGACTGCGTCATCCTCGGCGTCTCGCGCGACGACTGCCTGTCGCACGCGGATTTCCGCGACAAGCACGGCCTGTCGGTGCGCTTGCTGTCGGATGAGGAAGGCGAAGTCTGCCGCAAGTTCGGCGTGTCCCAGTTTCGCGAACGGGACGGCCACAAGAAGCTTTGTGTAATACGTTCGACGTTCATCGTCGACAAGGAAGGCATAGTGCGTCACGCCCTCTACGATGTGCATCCGAAAGGGCATGCCGCCGAGGTCTATCAACTTGTTAAAGGCCTCAACGGCAAAGGAAGGCAACATGCTCATCGCTAGGAATACGGTCGTCACCCTCAAATACAACGTCATGGACACCGACGGCTCGCCAGTCGATGAAGGTGCGGCACCGCTGGTGTATCTGCACGGCGGCTACGGCGGCATATTCGATCGCATCGAGGAAGAACTTCAGGGCAAGGGCGTCGGCGACGCGCTCGAAGTCAAGCTGGAACCCGAAGACGCCTTTGGCGAGTATGACGCTGAACTGGTTGCGATCGAGTCGCGCCAGCTGTTTCCTGACAACATCGAAGTCGGCATGCAGTTCGAACGCGGCAGCGAAGACGGTGAAAGCGAGGATGCCCTGTTCACCATTACCGACATCGCCGATGACAAGGTGGTGGTCGATGGCAACCACCCGCTGGCCGGAATCTCGCTCATGTTCTCCTGCACCGTTACCGGAGTTCGCGCGGCAACTGCAGAAGAAATCACGCACGGCCACGTCCATGGCGAACATGGGCATCATCACTGAGACGTACTGAGCGCTTGAAGCGAACGCGGGCGCGGCCCACGTCGCGTTTGTGCTTGCATCAACATGAGCCTCTCCGATTCTGTCGCCACCGTGAAGTGGCCGAATGTCCCGGCCTGCTACGGTTGGCTTTCCCTGGACCGGCGCGGTTGCTGGCGCCTGAAGGGTGAGACCGTAAGCCATGGTGGTTTCCTTGCATTCATCAACAAGCACTACGGCCCGACGCAATCAGGAGACTGGGTATTCCAGAACGGGCCGCAGGCGGTGTTCGTTGCGCTCGACTACACGCCCCTGGTGTTGCGCCAGCAATTCGACGGCAGGCTGACGGCGCACACTGGCGCCTCTGTCGGTGAGGTACAGGCGGCATATCTTGATGAAAAAGGCAGCGTCTTGCTGCAAACCTCGCTCGGCCCCGGGTTGCTGGATGACCGCGATCTTGCGGCTTTTGTTGCCGCTTGCCGCAACGAGCAGGGACATCCGGCGACTGACGATGAACTGTCGGGCTGCATGCGCGGCGATTTGGGAGTGCGCTGGCAGGGTTTGCCGATTCAGGCCATCAACTCACGCGACGTTCCCCAGCGCTTCGGATTTCAGCCGACTCCTTTCCCCTGAGTCGTGTCGCCGTGCCCGCCGGAATATGGTGGCCTGTTTCGGGCAATCCCGCGTCAGCGTCGTCCTCAATTCAGGCGCATGACCCGTCACGTCGGTCGGCGAGGATCGGCCACAAATGTTCCCAGGCATTGCCCGAGCACATCTTCTGGCACTGCTGGAAGGCGATGGTGACTCGTTCGCCTTGTTCCCAGACGCGAACGATGCATCGGTCGCGCAGATGGCTGAGTTCAACATTCGGCAGATCTCGCGTTTGTCGGAAATTTCTCAAATTGAATCGGCAGTTGCCACGTCGCGGAATGGTCACGCTGGCCTCGAAAGTCTGCACCCTGGCTTGTTCGACTGTCAGCTTCATCATGCCGTTGTAGCCGGTTTCATCACGGAAACTGCACTCGGTACTGACGTTCAAGGGCCGCGTCGGAATCGGACCGGGCTTCTTCGGCTTCGGTGCGGCGTGGGCGACGGCCGGCTGTGACGGTTTTGTTGCGGGCTGAGGTTTGACTTCAGGCAGGGCCGCAACCGGTTCGGGCACGGGCTCCGGCGCGGCGCAGGCAGCGATCAGAAGCGCCGACAGAAGTGGAGCAATGTGAAGCCGCATGAAGTTTGGTGGAGGCGTGTGCTTGCATAATTATCGTTGATTATCGCTTCAGGCAAAGGCAATGAATTTATCCGGAAAGCCGCGCGTGGCGATCGCGGTCTTTCACGTAGTATCCTTCGTAGCGCCGCCAATAAGCTGCCGCCGAGGAGCTCGACGAGGGTGTAGGGGCGGGTGTTGCACTGGTCAGATACTTTGCTGAGACAACGACAGGCGATGGAAAAAACTACCCGGCGGCTCCGTAAATACGAGGCGGACAGCACTTCCTGTTCTGTTGCCACGGACAGTCCGTCGATGGAGTGTTTTTCTCCCTTCGGGCCAATCATCGCAAGGTTCAGGCTGCCGCAGGACATGGTGGATCGCATCAACGCCCATGCCGACTCGCGCGTTGCCAGCAACAAGAGCACCGAGTTTCTGCTGTCCGCCGAGTTTGTCACGGAAGGTGGTGAGCAGTCCCTGGTCCGCCATATGGCCAGCCTTGTCAGGCGAAACGTTGCACGCAGATCGGGTCGATTTCGACGTATTCTGGGTCGTCAGCCAATACGCCGGAACGCCCAGCCCTGTGCATTTTCACTCGGGAGACGTCGCCGGGGTGCTCTACCTGAAGGTGCCGGAGATCGATGAAACGGAGGAGGCGAGGAGTTACATCGCAGGGCGTCAGCCCGGGTATATCAACTTCCTCATCGGCGGCAAACAGCGCCTGTCGAGATCCTTGATCAGTTTCAAGCCGAAGGTAGGCGAGCTCTACCTGTTTCCTGGCTGGCTGTTGCATGTGGCGGAGCCGTTTCGCGGCAGCGGCGAGAGAAGGTCAATGGCGTTCAACGCCGTCGTCGGCGACGAATCATGAGCGTTGGGCCGTGACCACTGCGCTGCACCCGGGTGGACTAAAGGCGCCCGAACTCCTGATCGCGGAAGCACTGCGCGCCATCGCCGCAATTCGATCGCCGTTCAAGAATATCTTGAGCTGAAAGCAGGGCGCCCCGGGACCAAGGATAATTAGGCATGCCCCAAGACACCGCCATCGCCCCTGCCAGCTCCCGCCGCCTGTCGCCCCTGCGCGGCCTGTTGCCCTTCTTGCGGCCTTACCGGGCGCGCGTTGTGCTGGCTTTCGTGCTGCTCTGTGTCGGTTCGGCCACCATTTTGCTGGTACCGCTGGCTTTTCGCGACCTGATTGATTTCGGCTTCGGCGAACGCGAGCGCGCGACTGGCGGCCTGCTCGGCGCATTGAGCCTGAACGGCCATTTCATCGCTTTGTTCGGGCTGGCGAGTTTTTGGGCGCTGGCCGTGTCGGCGCGCTTCTACACGGTGTCGTGGGTCGGCGAAAGGGTCACGGCAGACCTGCGCAATGCGGTTTATGCCCGGGTGCTGGCGCAGTCGCCGCAGTTTTTCGAGACCTTGCAGACCGGCGAAGTGCTGTCGCGCCTGACGGGCGACACGACGCTGATCCAGACCGTGGTCGGCAGTTCCATTTCGATGGGTCTGCGCAGCCTGTTTCAGTTCATCGGCGGCATGGTGATGTTGGCCGTCACCAGCTTCTACCTGTTTTCGCTGAACCTGGGCCTGATGGCTTTGTTGATCCTGCCCATCATCGCCATCGGGCGCAAGGTAAAGAAACTCTCGCGGGAATCGCAGGACCGGATTGCCGATGCTTCTGCCCTGGCGGGCGAAATTCTCAACGCCATGCCGACGGTACAGGCCTTCACGCAGGAAAAGCACGAAGCAGGGCGCTTTGCCGGACGCACCGAAAGCAGCTTCGTCACCGCAATTCGGCGCACCAGGGTGCGTGCGGCGCTGACCGTGCTGATCATCACAGCGGTGATGGGCACCATCATTTTCGTGCTGTGGATAGGCGCGCGCCAGGTCCATGAGGGCATCCTGACCGGCGGGCAACTGGCGTCCTTCGTGCTCTATGCGGCGCTGGTGGCGGGCGGCGTCGGCACCATGGCCGAAGTGTGGGGGGATGTGATGCGCGCGGCGGGGGCAACGGAACGACTGCTGGAACTGTTGCACGCCGAGTCGGCGGTCCGCGACGTGATGAAGCCCGTGACGCCGGCTGATTCGGGGCAAGCGGCGATCCGTTTCGATCACGCCAGCTTCAGCTACCCGGCCCGGCCGCAGACGCGTGCACTGGATGACATCTGCCTCGACATCGCGCCGGGCGAAAGCGTCGCCCTGGTAGGCCCGTCCGGTGCCGGCAAAACCAGCGTGTTTCAGCTGCTGCTTCGCTATTACGAGGTTTCTGGCGGCAGCATTCGCCTCAACGGGCAGGATATCCGGCAGCTGAGCTTGCACGATTTGCGCGGCGGCATTGCCATCGTGCCGCAGGACCCGGTGATATTTTCCGCCAATGCGCTGGAGAATATCCGCTACGGGCGCGCCACGGCCAGCGACGAGGAAGTGCTGCAGGCGGCTCGTGCCGCGCTGGTCGACGAGTTCATCGATCGTTTGCCCGATGGTTACCAGACCTTCCTCGGTGAGCGCGGCACGCGATTGTCGGGCGGCCAACGACAGCGCATTGCGATTGCGCGTGCAATCCTGAAAGGCGCTCCCTTGCTGCTGCTCGACGAAGCCACCAGCGCGCTCGATGCAGAATCTGAAATTCTGGTTCAGGAGGGTTTGAATGCGGCCATGAAGGGCCGTACCACGCTGATCATCGCCCATCGGCTTGCCACCGTGCAGAAGGTCGATCGAATCGTGGTGATGGAACGTGGGCGCATCCAGGAGATTGGCACTCCCGAGGATCTGCGAAAACAGGGTGGCTTGTATGCACGGCTGGCGGCCTTGCAGTTGGATCTTTGATGTGCCCTTGGGGAAACGGAACCTGGATCGACGCGATTCGCTGCGAGTAGTTTACATAATGCCAATTATGCGTAGTATATGGATGATGTAAAGCGGGCCCAGCGGCATTTCTACTCGACAGCACCGACCTTGCGCAGGTACTCGACAATCTCGGTGTGGTCCAGTTTCTTTGCCAGCCCAATGGCCGTTACGCCGTCATAGTCCTCAAGATCCATGTCTGCGTCGGCGTCGACCAACAACTCCACCAATTCACGTCTTCCACTCTTTACGGCCAACATCAGCGACGTTTGTCCGTTAGGCGCACGGGAATCCAGCTTTGCGCCCGAGGCGATCAGCAGCTTCGACACTTCCTCGCTGCCACCGAAAATCGAATAATGCAAGGGCGTCCAGCCCGCGGGATTGACCTCTGCACTTTTCCCGATCAAGGCCTGGACGGCTTCGAGCTTACGGCCCAGCGCCGCCATCATCAGGGCCGTATCGCCATGCTGGTTTCGTCGATTGACGCTGGCTCGATTGGTCAGCAGCATTTGGACCAGCGGCAGATTGCCATTGCGGGCAGCGATCATCAGCAGCGTTGTTCCGGCTTGATCCGCCGTATTCACATCCATGCCGCGCTGAAGCAGATCGACCACAGCTGACGTGTCATTTCCGCTGACGGCTTTAAGGATATCCTCGTAGGCGCCCGCATGAGCAAGGCCATGACTTGCCAGTAACAATATGATTATCAGATAGTTACGCATCAATGATGGTGCCAAAAAGACGGCAGAAGTTGCCCGTGGTGGCTTGTGCCAGTTCAGCAAGCTCGATACCACGCAACATTGCAACTTCGGCGGCGACGTGACGAACCAGCGCAGGATGATTCAGCTTTCCCCGATGCGGCACCGGCGCCAGATAGGGCGAATCGGTCTCGACCAGCAAGCGATCGAGCGGGATTGCGCGCGCCACCTCCTTGATTTGCAGTGCGTTCTTGAAGGTGACGATGCCCGAAATCGAGATATGAAATCCCAGGGCTAGCGCTGCCTCGGCCACGGCAAGCGTCTCGGTAAAGCAGTGAAATACCCCGCCCACCTCGCCCGCACGCTCTTCTTCAAGGATCCGCAGCGTGTCGGCGGCAGCTTCTCGCGTATGAATAATCAACGGCTTGCGTGCCTTCAGCGCGGCGCGGATATGGGTGCGAAAGCGCTCGCGCTGCCATTCGAGATCGCCTTCCAGGCGGTAATAGTCCAGCCCGGTTTCGCCGATCGCGACTACTTTGGCGTGTTCCGCAAGACGAATCAGCGTGGCTTCATCGGGCTCCTGCCCGTCTTGGGTGTCGGGATGAACGCCAACCGCCGCGTATAGATTGGGGAAACGATCCACCAACGCCAGCACACCCGGAAAACGTTCCAGCGTCACTCCCGCGATCAGCGCCCAGCCGACATCGTTGGCTTTCATGGCACCGAGAAGTTCTTCTTCCCGGCCATTGAAGTCGGGAAAATCGAGATGGCAGTGCGAATCGACCAGGAGGCTGCTCATGCCGTGCCGGGGCGCAGGGCGCGCAGGGTGTGCGTCGCGAGATTCTCAAGAAAAAGCAATTGATTCAATGGGTGGCGCGCGCTGCGACGGAACTGGTTGATCTCGCGCCAGGCCGCCAGCAAGGCTAGAGGATCGAGGTTTTTCACTGTTTTCGGTCGAGCCCAACCGCCGTGGTAGCGAACTTCACCCGCCATGCGCTCTTGTGCCAGATCGAACAGCCAGCGCTGGACGCC
>CAMBRI010000115.1 GCA_945870205.1 Sulfuritalea hydrogenivorans sk43H
TTATATGGGCTAGTGATACTCTGCGTCCATGGCTAAAACTCGCTTTGATTGGGATCCAGACAAGGACGCCGAGAATCAGAGAAAGCACGGGGTCTCTTTTTCGCGTGCCCAATACGCCTTTGCGGACCCGCAGCGCGTGATAGCCAAGGACGAGGCACACAGCCAAACCGAAGAAAGGTTCTATTGCTTCGGCGAAGTCGACGGCGGTGTGCTCACGGTGCGGTTCACTTACCGCGCTTCAGTTATTCGAATCATCGGCGCCGGTTATTGGCGCAAAGGAAAGGCGATCTATGAGCGCGAAAATTAAATACACCGATGAACCCCTTGGCAAAGTTCAGGTGGTTCCCGACTTCCTCCCATCGCCGGCAGAACTGGCATTTCGCGAAGAGGGAGTGAAGGTCACTCTGGCTCTGAGCAAGAAGAGCATCGAGTTCTTTAAATCGGAAGCCACAAAGCATCACACGCAGTACCAGCGCATGATTCGGCGGCTTCTCGACGCGTATGTTGACGGCCAAGCCCCAACCCGGCAGTCCACACGGCCGCTGCGCGATAAAGCCGCGCAGCGCCGGTGACCTCCACGTTATGCGTCGCAAGACCCTCGCTCTTGACATACTATTCGTGATATATACATAATGTGACATGTGGCAAATTGAAGAGCACCGCCGTGTCGATAAACAACTTTCTGGCTCAGTCCCTATCGAAGTTCTGAAGTGTTACGAGAAATGGAAAGATATTTCGAGGCTTTCCGGACCGCAAGGTTTGCGGGCCATCAAGGGGTTTCACGATGAAGCGTTGTCTGGTGAGTGGAAGGGACATCGTTCTTCTCGACTCGGGCTTCAGTGGCGATTGATCTACCGAGTTGTCGCCAACGTGTTGCAGATTCAAGTTGTACATGTCACCGCTCACGATTACAGGAGGCCATGAAATGAAAGAGTTTCGTCCCGCAAAAAAGCGAGTTGAGGTCTCGGTGGCGGAGTCTGTCCGTATCCTGCGCGAACTCCAAGAACTGAGCCAAAGCCAACTGTCCGAACTCACGGGCATTCCGCAAGCGACAATCTCCGCCATTGAGAACGGTCGAGTAAATTTGGGTGTTGAGCGCGCGAAGGTTTTTGCCCGCGCCCTAAACTGCCATCCCGCCGTACTCGTATTCCCCGGCTGGGAGGTTCCGCTTGATCGTGCGGCATAACCAATAAGGTTAGATCGTGCGAAGCTACGATCTGAACCGTTTGTTGGACGAGCCCGGTCCTGAGCTCCGGGCTCACAGAAAATATGTATTTTGGAAGTAGCCAGGTTTGACGTTTTACCGGGAGAGCGGCGGCTTGAGGTTCGGCGGATACTTGCCGTTGCGGCCGGCGACGCCGATTCGGGCGTTAAACCGCCTGTTGCGCCCTACTGCAAGGCGAGCGGAATTGTCAGCTTGTGGGCGCTGACATCCCGTCATCGGCAACGAAGCATTGCGCTCACATGATCAGAGTGCGCCCTCGGCGACATCCGGGGTAGACGGCCCCGCGACCCGCTTCGTCAGTTGCCGTTCCAGCCACTGCCGACTCTCATGGCGCTGACAGTGCGGGCAATGACGATGGCCGCAGGAGTGTGGCACCAGTTTCTGGTGCTCGCATCCCGTGCATTTGACCTGCATCATGGGGCTGGCCTGGGTGCGGCACTGCTTGATCAGTTGATCGCAGACCGGTTATTGTGAACGGTCCTCCACGGAGCATGCAGCGTGTCGATTGAACTCTGGTTTGCGTTTGTCGTGGCGTCGGCGGTACTGCTGGTGATACCGGGGCCGACGATTCTGACGGTGATCAGCTACTCGCTGGCGCACGGCCCGCGCGCGAACATTCCGCTGGTAGCCGCCGTCGCGCTGGGCGATTCGACGGCGCTGGCACTGTCCATTCTGGGGCTCGGCGCACTGCTGGCGACGTCGGCGTGGTGGTTTGCCGTGGCCAAGTCGGTGGGCGGGCTGTATCTGATCTATCTCGGTGTGCGCCTGCTGCGCAGTGGAATCGCGTCCGCCGCCGCCGAACCCGGCCCGCCGCCGCCGGGTTCGCGCTGGCGGCTGTTCGCCAACACCTGGCTGGTGACCGCGCTAAATCCAAAGGGCATTGTTTTCTTCGTGGCGTTTCTGCCGCAATTCATCGACCCCGCTGCCGGGCCCACCCGGCAGCTCTGGATCCTGGCGGTCACCTTCGTGCTGATGGCGATTGTGAACGCCACCTTGTATGCTGTCTTCGCGGCCTCGGCGCGTCAGCTGATGTCTTCGCCGCGGGCGCAGCGCGGCTTCAATCTCGCCGGGGGTTCGCTGCTGACCACTGCCGGCGTCTGGGCACTGCTGGCGCGGCGCCCGGCGTGAGGTCTGTTGGGCGGACGGCGCTGACTCTCCACTCTTGAGGACATCCACGATGGCCAACGCTTACGTAATCGGACACATTACGGTAAAGGACGCCGAAAAATGGGACGTCTATCGCAGCCGCGTTCCGGCCACACTGACACCCTGGGGCGCCGAGCTGGTCTTTCGCGGCAAGGGGGCGACGGTGCTGGCCGGCGAACATGCCCATTCCGACGTGGTCGTGATCCGCTTTCCCAGTCCAGAGGCGGCCAATGGCTGGCATTCGTCGGCGGCCTATCAGGCACTGGTGCCGCTGCGACAACAGGCGGCGGAGGTGGTGCTGCTCGCCTATGAGGAATAGCGGCCAGGGCCGGCAAGCGCCGGTGGCGCTTCCCGCTGCAGGCGGCAGCGGTGGAGAATTGCCCGAGGACTGCCGTACAATTGGGCCATTGCACCCTTTACCCGTTTCCTGACAGAGGTACCCGATGGCAAAACCCAATTATTCGTTCGAAAAGCGTCAGAGAGATCTGGCCAAAAAGGCCAAGAAAGAGGAAAAGCGCCTGCGCAAGGCCGGCACGCCTGAGAATCCGGAAACTCCGGAACCGGCGGCGGTGCCGCCGACAGTGGAAGTAAAGACTGTTCCCTGAATTTCCTGAGCCCGGCGCCGCCTAGCGGCCCAGCCGGTAGACCGCCAGGCTGCCGAGGAAGTTGGGCTCTTCGGTCACCAGTCGGCCGGCCTCGTCGAGCACCTGGCGCTCGCGGATGACAAGTTTCATTTTCAAGCACAGCGCTTCGAAATCGAGCAAGGTGAAGAAGCGCAGATTGGGCGTATTGAACCATTCGTAGGGTAGGTCTTCGGACACCGGCATGCGCCCGCCCATTACCGCCATGCGGTTCTTCCAGTAAGCAAAGTTGGGAAAGCTGACCACCGCCTCGCGCCCCACTCGCAGCATCTCGCCGAGGATGCGCTCGGTATGGCGCACGGTTTGCAGCGTGCGCGAGAGCACCACGTGGTTGAAGGTGGCGTCGTCGAAACCAGCCAGTCCCTGCTCCAGGTTGCCCTGCACCACATTGATGCCATTGGCAATGGCGGCGAGCACTTCGGCATCTTCGAGTTCGACACCGTAACCCTTGGCGCCGCGCTCGTCGATCAGGCGCTTCAGCAGCGAGCCGTCGCCGCAGCCGAGGTCGAGCACGCGCTCTCCGGGTTGCACCCAACTGGCGATGAGGTCGAAGTCCGCTCTGTCCAGGGCCTGGCTCATAGTGCGACCCGCTTCAGGTAGGTATCGACCACGGCGTGGTAGTGCGGCTCGTCCATCAGGAAGGAGTCATGGCCATGGGCGCTGTTGATCTCGACATAGGCGACGTCCTGTCCGTTGTGCACCAGCGCATGCACGATCTCGCGCGAGCGCTCGGGCGAGAAGCGCCAGTCGGTGGTGAAGGCGACCACCAGGAATTTGGCCCGGGCGCGGGCCAGCGCGCGTGCCAGATCGTCATCGAAATCCAGCGCGGGATCGAAGTAGTCGAGTGCTTTGGTCATGCGCAAATAGGTATTGGCATCGAACACGCCGGCGAACTTGTCGCCCTGGTAGCGCAGGTAGGACTCGATCTCGAACTCGACGTCGAAGCCGTAGCTGCCGGCGCCGGCCCGAAGACGGCGGCCGAATTTCTCGGCCATCTGGTCGTCGGAAAGATAGGTGATGTGGCCGAGCATGCGCGCCAGGCGCAAGCCGCGCAAGGGCCGCACGTCGTGCTCGTAGAAGTGGCCGCCGTGGAAATCGGGGTCGGTCAGGATTGCCTGGCGGGCCACGTCGTTGAAGGCGATGTTCTCGGCCGACAAATGGGGTGCCGCGGCGATGACCAGGGCATGGCGCACACGCTCGGGGAAACTCAGTGTCCATTGCAGCGCCTGCATGCCACCCAAGCTGCCGCCCATCACCGCCGCCCAGGCGTCGATGCCGAGGTGGTCGGCCAGGCGTGCCTGCGATTCGACCCAGTCTTCGACGGTGACCACGGGGAAATCCGCCCCCCAGGGTTTGCCGCTGGCGGGATTTGGACTGGCTGGCCCGGTGGAGCCGTGACAGCCGCCGAGGTTGTTCACGCCAACGACGAAGAAGCGATCGGTATCCAGCGGCCGGCCGGAACCGACGATGTTGTCCCACCAGCCGAGGTTGGCGGTGGGTTTGCCAAATTCGTCCGCGGTATACCCGGCGACATGGTGATTGCCGGACAGCGCATGGCAGACCAGGATGGCGTTCGACTTCGCGGCATTGAGCGTGCCGTAGGTTTCATAGACCAGGTCGAAGCCTGGCAGCACGCCGCCGCCCTTCAGAACGAGGGGCTGGGCGAAGTGCGCGCGCTGCGCTGCGACGATGCCTACACCTGACATGATATTTCCATAATACATGGGCGCCCGAAAGCGCATTTGCGATCGCTCCGGGTTGAAAACAGCAACGCCCGAGAACGCGTGAAACCAGCGATCCGGGCGTTGTTGCATCCGTCTCGCTTAGCCGTATTTTTTGTGCGCCCGCAAGCTGAGTCAAATTGGCGCAATGGACAAACTATGCCGCGTGTCGCCCGGCTTGTCAATTGCGGCAGGGCGCGCCGCAGCGTGCCTCAGAGCTTGTCGAGCTGTTCGGCGATCTTGTCCGGCTCATCGAGTTTCAGGAGGCGCGCGACGCGAATTGCCAGCTGCGCGGCATCGGACATCATGATCTGCTGCTTGACTTCCAGCAGTTGCGACGGATGCATGGAGAACTGGCGCAGGCCCATGCCGATCAGCAGCCGGGTCAGCTTGGGGTCGCCGGCCATTTCGCCGCACACTGCGACCGGCATGCCCACCCGCTGCGCGCTCTGGATGGTCTGTGCAATCAGTTTCAGCACGGCCGGATGCACTGGATCGTAGAGATGGGCGACCGAGCCGTCGGTGCGGTCGATGGCAAGCGTGTATTGAATCAGGTCGTTGGTGCCGATCGACAGGAAATCCAGGCGGCGCAGAAAAGGCCCGAGCGACAGGGCGGCGGCGGGGATTTCGATCATGCCGCCGATTTCGACCGCGTCGAACTTCTGACGCGTTTCGCGCAATTGCATGCGTGCCAGTTCGATCAGGCTCAGGGTCTGCTCTATCTCTTGGGCATGGGCGAGCATTGGAATCAGGAGACGCACCTTGCCGTAATGCGAGGCGCGCAGGATGGCCCGCAGTTGCGCCAGGAAAAGCTGCGGCTCGGCGAGGCAGAAGCGAATTGCGCGCAGGCCCAGTGCCGGGTTGGGCGCAGCCCGATTGCCGGCGCGATTGCGTAGCGCGCGGGCTTCCTTGTCGGCGCCGATGTCCAGGGTGCGGATGGTGACCGGGCGTCCGGCCAGCGCCTTGACCACGCTGCGGTAAGCCTCGAACTGCTCGTCCTCGTCGGGCAGTTCGTCGCGATTCATGAACAGGAACTCGGTGCGGAACAGGCCGACGCCGTCGGCGCCCACCTCTTTGGCACGCTCGGCATCCTGCGGCAGTTCGATGTTGGCGTGCAGCTCGACGTCTTCGCCATCCAGGGTGCGCGGCCGGCCCGTGACCAGGCGCTTGAGTTTGGAGCGATCGAGCTCCAGTTCGGTTTTCCGCAGGCGGTATTCATCGAGCACGCTGGCATCGGGATCGACGATCAGCACGCCGCGCGTGCCGTCGACGATCAGCAGATCGTCATCCTGGATCAGCGGACGGGCATGCTGCATGCCGACCACGGCCGGGATGGCAAGGCTGCGTGCGACGATGGCGGTGTGCGATGTGGAACCGCCCAGGTCGGTGACAAAACCGCCGATCTTGAGGGTCTTGAACTGTATGGTATCGGCCGGGGAAAGGTCGTTGGCGACCACGATCAGGTCGTCATCCGCCGTGCTCGCCTTACGCTTGGCAAGCTTGCGCGGCTTGCCCTGAAGTACCTTGAGCACGCGCTCGACGACTTGCACGATGTCCTGTTTGCGCTCGCGCAGGTAAGCGTCCTCGAATTCGTCGAACTGGTCCACCACCAGTTGCATCTGCTGCACCATGGCCCATTCGGCATTGCAGCGGCGTTCGCGAATCAGTTCGCGTACGCCGTCGGTGAGCGCCGTGTCGGCGAGAATCATGGCATGGAGATCAACGAAGGCGGAAAGCTCGGCCGGTGCGCCGGGAACGCTGGCGTCGGCGCGCAGTGAATCCAGTTCGGCGCCGGCGGTGGCCACGGCCTTGTCGAAACGCACCAGTTCGCCTGCCACGTCGCGTTCGCGCAACTGGTAGTGCGCGACTTCGAGCATGGCGTGCGAAACAAGGTGCGCCCGTCCGATGGCGATGCCGCCCGAGACCGCCTGGCCGTGCAGGCTGAAGGTCATGACGGTGGCCGTCCGCGCCAGACCGGCGCTGGAACTGCGGTTGAACTGCTGCCGTTCACTCGCTTTCGCCGAACTTGTCGGCGATGAGCTTGAGCAGTGCCTGCATGGCTTCCTCGGCACGCTCGCCCTCGGTATCAATGGTCACGGTCGAGCCCTTGCCGGCGGCCAGCATCATCACTCCCATAATACTTTTGGCGTTAATGCGACGGCTGCCCCGCTCCATCCAGACTTCGCAGGGAAAGGAGCCGGCGAGCTGGGTCAGCTTGGCCGAGGCGCGGGCGTGCAGGCCCAGCTTGTTGACGATCTCAGTGTCGATGCGCGGCATATGTGGACGAACTATTCATATTAGTGCTTCAGCATGTTGAGCACGCCATCGCGACCACCTGCGAGTGTGCGGGTAAGCAAGGTTTCCATGTCCTTGTCGCGGTAGGCGATGGCACGCAGCAGCATGGGCAGATTGACGCCGGCGACGCCTTCGACGCGACCCGGCTCCAGCAGCTTCATGGCCAGGTTGGAGGGCGTGGCGCCATAGATGTCGGTCAGGATCAAGACGCCGCCTCCGGTGTCGACCAGCTTTAACATGTCGCGCGCCAGCGGCAGCGCATCCAGCGGATCATCCTGGGCGGCCACGCCGAGCTGGACGATCTGCACGGGACGCTTGTTGAGCACATGGCAGGCGCACTGAATCAGCGCTTCGCCGTAGGTGCTGTGGGTCAGAAGGAAGAGCCCGATCATGGCGGCATTCTAGCGGATCAGCATCCAGCCAATGACGAGGATGGCGGCAAGACCGAGAAAGATCGTCAGTCGCCGCGCCCAGGTCTGCTTGCTGTTTTCCAGCGCGTTGTCGGCATCGACGATGCGGCGAATTCGACGCAGCGCCGCGATGCCGACGGTGCGTCGCACGGCGCGCTGGATTTCGGGGTCATCGCTCATTGACTCACCTCCAGCTTCAGGTCAGGCACTTCGATCTTGACGCGATCCTTCATCGCCGGGGTTGCGCTCAGCGTGCCGTCGGCACCGACCCTCAACACGGCCTCGGCGCCGAGTTTGCGCGCCATGTCGCGCCATTCCTTGCCGGCAATGAAAATGGGTTTGGACAGGGCGTCGGAGCGCATGCCGGTCCCCGGCCCCGGCGCAATCAGCACTGTTACCGCTTGCGACTCCTGTGCCGGGAAACCGCTGCGCGGATCGAGCAGATGACAGTAGCGGCGATCGGCAATCGCAAAGTAGCGATGGTAATCGCCCGAAGTGCCGATGGCTTCGCCGTCCTTGAGTTCCAGCGTCGCCAGCGGCGCGCCGCCGACAGCTTGTGGCCGAGGATGCTGGATGCCGATACGCCAGGGCGTGCCGGCGGCATCGCGCGTGCCCAGCGCCATGACGTTGCCGCCGATGTTGATCAGCGCGTTGCCGACACCATCCTGTTTCAGCGATGCGGCGGCGCGGTCGAGCGCAACGCCTTTCAGATACCCGCCGAAGTCGAGAGCTACGCTCTTGTTGCGGCTGCTGACCTGATTGCCGTCCAGGCGCAGATCGGCAATGGACGGAAGTTGCGCCAGCAGCGCCGTGACGGCCGCCGGATCGGGCAGCCGCGGCTGGATGTCGTCGGTGTGAAAGCCCCACAAGGCGACCAGCCTGCCGATGCCGGGATCGAACAAATGTTCGCCGCTGGCAGCAATGCCTTGCGCCTCACGTATGTATCCGGCGAACTCGGCCGTGACTTTATGGCTGCGGCCGGCGGTAATGGCATCGTTCAGGGCCGACAACTCCGACGGCTGCCAGGCATGGTAAGTGCGATGCAGGCGGTCGAATTCCTGCAGGACACGATTGCCTGCGGCGCGCGCTTGCGCCTCCGGTACGCCACTGATGGCGAGCTCGACCCGCGTGCCGAACACATAAGACTCCTGCCGCCACGGTGCCGGCTGCCCGCACGCCGCGAGCAGCCACGCCACGCCAAGCAGAGTCAGGAGCCGGTACGCTCTCGGCACTCCCGCTCCAGCGCATCGACCAGCATCGCCGCGACGTCGAAGCGCGTCTGCTGCGCGATCTCGACGAAACAGGTGGGACTGGTGACGTTGATCTCGGTCAGGCAGTCGCCGATCACGTCGAGGCCAACAATCAGCAAACCGCGCGCCCAGAGCACAGGCGCCAGGGCCTCGGCAATTTCGCGGTCGCGACCGAGCAGCGGCCGCGCCACGCCCTTGCCGCCGGCGGCAAGGTTTCCGCGCGATTCGCCGGGCTTCGGAATGCGCGCCAGACAGTAGGGCACCGGCTCGCCGGCGATCAGCAGGATGCGCTTGTCGCCCTGGCTGATGGCCGGCAGGTAGCGCTGCGCCATGATGCTGCGGGCGCCGAAAGCGGTCAGGGTTTCGACGATCACGTTGCGATTGGAGTCATCCTTCAGCACGCGGAAAATGCTGCTGCCGCCCATGCCGTCGAGCGGCTTCAGGATCACGTCGCCGAGTTCGTCGATGAAGGCATGGATATCGACCGGGTCGCGGGCGATCAAGGTGGTCGGCGTGTACTGCGGGAATTCCGTGATGGCGACTTTTTCGGAATGGTCGCGAATCGAACGCGGCTTGTTCCAGATTCGCGCGCCCTGGCTTTCCGCACGTTCCAGCAGCCAGGTGGCGGCGACGTACTCGAAATCGAAGGGCGGGTCCTGCCGCATCAATACCGCATCGTAGGCCGTTAGCGGCAGCACCGCCTCTTCGACCACGACGTACCAGGGTTCGTCCTCCTTGCAAGGGGCGATCTTCTGCGCACGGGCCGCGACGCAAGCATCGCGCCATGTCAGGGCGGCGCGCTGGATGGTCCAGATTTCGTGGCCGCGCTTTGCTGCGACGCGCATCATGGCGACGCTGGAATCCTTGTAGGCCTTGAGGCTCTCCAGCGGGTCGAGGATGAACGCCAGCTTCATGGTTCAGTTGGTGCCGCGCGTTCGAGTTCGAGCGAGGCCGCCAGCATGGCCAGGCGCGCAATCACGCCATAGGCGTAGAAGCGGTTGGGCGGGGCGTCGGGGCCAAGCTGGGCGTCGGGCAGGGTGCAGGCAGTGTCGAAGGCCAGCGGCTTGAAGGTCATGCCCGGGGCGTTGAGGTTCTCGTCGATGCCGCGCGCGGTGTTGACGCGGTAGAAGCCGCCAACCACGTAGCGGTCGATCATGTACACCACCGGCTCGGCCGAGCCTTCATCGACCCGTTCGAAGGTCGGCACGCCTTCCTGGATGATGACCTCGGTTACCGCCATGCCTTCCTTGATCACCGCCATCTTGTTGCGCTGCTTGCGGTTGAGGTTCTTGACTTCACTGGCGTCCTTTACCGTCATGATGCCCATGCCATAGGTGCCGGCATCGGCCTTGACGATGACGAAGGGTTCGGACTCGATGCCGTATTCCTTGTACTTGGCGCGCATGCGATAGAGCAGCGTGTCGATGTTGGCAGCCAGGCATTCCTCGCCCGAACGCTCGTGAAAATTGACCTTGCCGCAGACCTCGAATTCGGGATTGATCAGCCAGGGATCGATGCCCAGCTCGGTGGCGAAACTGATCGCCACGTCCTGATACGCGGCGAAATGCTTGGACTTGCGCCGCACGTGCCAGCCGGCCCACAGTGGCGGAATCAGGAACTGTTCATGGACGTTCTGCAACAGCTCCGGCACGCCGCCGGACAGATCGTTGTTGAGCAGCACGGCGCAGGGATCGAAGCCTTCGAGGCCGAGGCGACGGCCTTCAGGCCCGATGCGCTTCACCGGTTCCAGCACCAGCTTCTGGCCATCGGGCAGGTCGAGCGTGGTCGGTTCGGTAATCTCCGGCAGCAGGCTGCCGATGCGCACGTTCAGCCCCGTGTGATGCAGGATCGACGCCAGACGCGCCACGTTCATCAGGTAGAACTGGTTGCGCGTGTGGTTCTCCGGCACCAGCAGGAGATTGCGGGCTTCGGGGCAGATCTTCTCGATGGCGGACATTGCGGCCTGCACGCACAGCGGCAGGAAGGCCAGGTTCAGGTTGTTGAAGCCGCCGGGGAAAAGATTGGTGTCGACCGGGGCGAGCTTGAAGCCGGCGTTGCGCAGGTCGACCGAGCTGTAAAAAGGCGGCGTGTGCTCCAGCCATTGCGTACGCAGCCAGCGTTCGACCGTGGTGTCGTTGTCGAGGATGCGGCGCTCAAGTTCGAGCAGCGGACCAGTCAGCGCGGTGGTGAGATGTGGAACCATTTCGGGGATCAGGAATCAGTAATCAGGAATCAGAGGATAACTGATTACTGATTCCTCACATCTGAATCACACCAGACCCTTGACCGCGAATTCGGCAAAGGCCTCCGGCAGCAGCGCTTGCTCCAGGCTTCGCTGCGAGAAGAGGAAGCGGCCGTCGCAGACGAAGCCGAGCTCGTGCCAGTCCACGTCGTTGAGCATCGCCATCAGCCGTTGCAGGTCGGCTGCCTTGATGGTCGCACGATGCGGAAACAGCGCCAGCACCGCGCCGTCGTAGTCCTTGCACGGGTGCACGAAGAAGGGCGTGGCGTTGCGCGTGCGGCCGTTGACGTAGATGCGCGGATCGGGCGACACATGGTGGCGACGCCCCCACTTCCACCAGTTGGCTTCGTCGAAGCGCGTTACGCGCCGCGCCAGCAGGCGTTCCTTGTGCAGTTCGAGATAGGGCAGCGGGCCTTCGCGGTCGAGATAGACCATGCGTCGCGTCTGGCCGGTCTGGGCGGTTTTCGAATAGACGAACTCGGTGTTGGCGAACTCCTCGTTGATGAAGATGTCATCGGCGCCGGAGACCGCGCCGACCTTGACGGCGAACACGCTGGCCAGCGGCAGGCTGTAGATGCCGCGCGTGAACATCAGTTGACCGCCGGACAGCGTCATGCGCCGGCCGTCATGCAGGCGATGGCTGGCGTTGCCTTTTTCGAAGCGCCAGATCGCGCAATTCGGTGCGGCGCCGGCAAATATCTTTGCGTCACCCAAGTCTTCGAAATCGGTGATGGTGCCTTGGTCGAACAGCCAGGTGTTGAGCCGCCCGGAGCCCGTGGTCTTGAGAAAGTCGCGCGGCGTGATGAGGATCAGTTCTCCGCCCGGCGCGAGATGGCGCACGCACTTTTCAATGAAATGCAGGTAGAGGTTGGCATGTCCGTCGAGCAGGCCGGAGCCCAGCCGCAGTGCCGTTTGCGGAAGGATGTCGCGCGCCTTGACGTAGGGCGGATTGCCGATGATGGTGGCGAACTTCTCGCTCTCGGGATAGGCGAAGAAATCGAGATTGAGCGCGCCCGGAGGACAGTGGGCGGCATCGATTTCGATGGCCACGCAACCGGGCAGGCGCGCCGAAAACGCACCGTCGCCGCACGCCGGGTCGAGCACCCGGCCCTGATTGCGACCGATGTTGCGTGACAGCGCCAGCATGCGATCGACAATTCCGGGCGGGGTGAAAACCTGTCCGTAACGGGCAATATCAAACTGGGGGAAAGGCGGCTGCGCCCCGGTGGCCGCGTCGACCGCAGCGGCGCTGGTAGCACCCGCGTCGACGCGAGCGGCGACCGCGCTATCGTGCGCCAAAAGAAATCCCGGCACTGGGCCGGGATTGCTGTCCTTGCGGCGCGGCTTCAAAACGTGCCTATCACCCACATCGGCACGCGCAGGCCGGCATCCTTGGAATCCTGACGCACCCACTGGCCGTCGCCGCTATGGTCGAGCAGGTAGTAGGAGACGCCGTGCGAAGGCGTTACTTTCAGCATGTAGAGCTTGCCGCTGATGCGGAATTCCTCGACCTTGTCGTCACCGCGCCGGGTGATGGTGACCTGCGGCTCGAGCGCCTCGTTCAGCACGCCGGGGGGCGCCGGAGGCGGCTCGGGGATGGGCTCGAGCTTGGGTGGCCGGGTCTGCGCAGCAACATTCAAGGCGAGGGCGGAGAAAAACAGAATCATCAGGCGGCGCATGGCATGTCCTCAGGGAGAAGGCCGGTGCAACGGTCATTCCGCTGCAACAGGCCCTTGCTGCCAGTTTATCAAAGGTTAAGCAGCAATTCGTGCTCTTCGGGCA
>CAMBRI010000116.1 GCA_945870205.1 Sulfuritalea hydrogenivorans sk43H
ATACTTTGCGCGGGATCACTGTAGAAGCCGGTCACCGTGATCCCGTCTTCTGTTCCGAGTACTTTCAAGAAGAGGTCGCTTGCGTTACGCGAAAGTTCGACGTCCGCCGGCAGGATATCCGCAGCGAAGCGGATGATGTCCTGACCTCCACTACCTTGATCGTATTCGGCAATGACGTCCTGACCAAAACCGCGCGCGAACACATAGGTGTCGGCACCATCGCCGCCACTCAGATTGTCGTTGCCAGTGCCGCCAATCAGCGTATCCGCACCGCCATATGCGTCGGTGATGATGTCATTGCCGTCCAAGCCGCTCAGGATGTTGGCCGCCGCATTTCCAGAGAGCCTATTGCCGAGGGCGTTTCCGCTACCGTTGATGGCATCCGATCCGGTAAGGTAAAGATCTTCCACGTTCGAACTCAGGCTATAGGTGACTGCGGACTGAACAACGTCCATACCTTCGTTGAGGTTCTCGATCACCACGTCATCCACGCCATCGACAATATAGGTGTCGCTTCCCGCCAAACCTTCAAGACGATCCGCCATTGCCGTTCCGTAAAGCACGTCCACGCCAGCAGTGCCCATGACGCGATTAACCAGGGCGACGGGCGCTGTCGTAGCGCTCGTTACGCTTTCAGCGCTGCCGTGGCCATCGATGTAACTGGCAATCACCCGCACCCGTTGCCCGACCTGGGATTCGCCGAGTACCAAACTGCTCCCCGTAGCGCCATTGATTGCACTCCAGGTGCTACCGTCGATTGAGGATTGCCACTGGTAACCCACGTTGCCCAAACCATCGACGTCAGCCAGAGCGTTCGAGGCCGTCAGCGACTCGTACTGCATGGCGTTGCCACTCAAGGTCACCTCACCACTCGGAGCGTCATTGACGTTGGCGACAATTTCTGTAGCGGCACCCGCCACGGATTCCGCCGCGCCGTAACCATCGACGTAGGACGCCACCACCCGCAATTTACGCCCTACCTGTGCCTCGTCCAGGGCAAAACTGCTGCCCGTGGCGCCTGCGATGGTGGCCCACGCAATCCCATCGGTTGAGGACTGCCATTGATAGCCGACGCTACCCATACCATCAGCGTCGATCAATGTGTTTCCGGCCACCAGTAACTGATTCTGCGCGGCGACTCCAACAACGGTAGCGGCGCCAGTTGGGGCGTCGTTCACGTTTGCGATTGCCATGGTGCTCTCACTGACGACCGACTCACTAGTGCCATGACCATCAACGTAGGAAGCGAGCACACGTACCTGCCGACCCACCAGCGCTTGATCCAGGGTGAAGTTGCTGGCAGTCGCGCCGGTAATGGCGCTCCAGGTCGCGCCGTCGGTGGAACTCTGCCACTGGTATTCGATGCTACCAAGCCCGTCGATATCGGTCAGCGTACTCCCCACCGCAACTGTTTGGTATTGCGCCGCCACGCCCTCGATGCTGACTGTGCCGCCGGGGGCGTCGTTAACGTTTGCAACCGCCGCGGTTGCCGCACTCGACCTGCTTTCGAGGATGCCCATGCCATTGGTGTAGGACGCCACGGCCCTCACCCGCTGTCCGACCTGCGCTTCGCCCAGCACGAATGTGCTGGCCGTGGCACCACTGATAGCAGTCCAGCTGCGGCCATCGGTTGAGCATTGCCACTGGTAGTCAACACTGCCCGTTCCGCCGACCTCAATCAGCGTATTGGCAGCCGTCAATGTCTGGCTCTGTAGTGCGGGTCCGTTCGCGGTTACCGCTCCCGAGAGCAGGTTGGCTGCAAACAGGGTCTCGACATACCCATCACCATCGCTAGCCCGAACCACCAACTGAATGACTGAATCCGCGATATTGGGCGCCGTACCCGAAATCACTCCAGAACGTTCATCGAAGTGCATCCACGCTGGAAGCGGGTCGCCGTTTGCCAGCTTTACGGTCAAGAGCAACCAGTCTCCATCTGCATCAGAGAACCCGGCCCGATCAACCACAAACGCAAATGGACTCCCTGTTGTGATCTCCTGCCAGGGCTCAATCGGCACTCCAGCGACAATGGGCGCGGTATTGGTCGCTGCAGCACCCATAAAGGTGGTCCGAGAGAGATTTTCCTTGTGCACTCCCTGAAGCGTCAGATATTGACTATCTCCCAGCGCTATGACCGTATCGCTCCCTTGCTGAGTCATGCGCTGCTTTAGCGCGGCGAAGTTTTGAATCTCCGCAAACGCACCGAGATCGATCTGATCGCCATATTCCCAAGCTTGCAGATCGACGATTGTGTCGCTCGTGCTCGCATCCCGGCCGATCACAAATCGATCGGCGCCATCGCCCCCGATCAGCGTGTCGTTTCCACCGCGTCCGTCCAGGACGTCCGCACCCTTAAGACCCGTAAGCTCGTCCGCGTAGCGTCCGCCGATGAGTTCATCATTCGCATTTGTTCCTTGGAGCTTTCCGGTATTGAAGATTGCCTGGCTGACATCGAGCCGGTAGTCGTAGGTCTGAACGTAATAACCCGCGCCGAGTGCCGTGCCTGATGGGGTTGCCCAATTGTTATAGCCGTAGTTCGTCGAGCTGTCGTTGTTTTCACTCCATCCCAGGAGAATGATCTTCTGACTGTCCCCGAGATCGAGGTGGGTTCCCGCGTCCGGTCCGGTTCCGACGTAGGTTACGGCAATGTCCTGGTAACTACGCGCTCCGACGAGCCGGCTGAAGTCGAACGTCGTGTTCCACCAATTTACGGTATTGAACCGGTTGACCCACGAGCCGTTCTGCACTTCTTCGGTGAGCCGATAGCTCTGAAAGTTCGCAATGCGTAGCACCTGCCCAGGCTGGCGGGTAAGCAGCAAAGCGTCGCCATCGTTGGAAGACGGCCTGTCGACGACATCGTCGCCACCAAAAGGAAGAATCCAAACTTGCTTCCCGGTGAAGACATCATTTCCATTCGATCCTGAAACTACTGGCCACCCGGCGGCGCCGGGTTCCATGCGCACCTCGAACCCGGTCGGCGCCTGACCCGGAGCAAAAACAAATTTCGTCGCAAGCTCGGGCAACTTCGGCCAGACGCCTTCATCCCAGGGTTGCAGATTGGTCAGTGTCAGTGCGTCCTTGTAGAGCGCATCCACGCCCGCGACGCCGTTACCGGTGAAGAACTTAAGCTTGGTTCGATCCGCGCTCCATTCGGCAACCAGACGCTTGCCGGACAAGTCGATCGCCGACAAATCGATCTTCTCGTCGGGGTTGTCCATGTCGAAGTCGGTGATTTCGGTGATGGCGGTTCCGGACCCGGCGACATGAGCTTCGATAACGTAGCGGTCTGCGCCGCCCCCGCCAGTCAGGCGATTCCTACCGTCTCGGCCATTGAGCACATCGTCGCCATTTAGTCCTTCGAAGGTTTCCCAGAGCGCTGTATCGGCGCTCACCGTGTTGCTTCCAAGCAGCAGATCGTCGCGGTTCGAGCCGACGAGCGTTTCCACGTCCTGCAATTGGTCGCCCTCGGCAGTGCCCCCCACCCCTGTTCCGTTCGCAAGATCGACCGCGATCCCGGCCCAGGAATCGTCGTAGCGCGCGGTGTCGAATCCAGCACCCC
The DNA here is from genome assembly GCA_945870205.1 of Sulfuritalea hydrogenivorans sk43H. GTDB lineage: Bacteria > Pseudomonadota > Gammaproteobacteria > Burkholderiales > Rhodocyclaceae > Sulfuritalea > Sulfuritalea hydrogenivorans_A. The sequence continues at coordinate 3,560 of CAMBRI010000116.1, forward strand.
CATCCAGGGTATCGGCGCCGCTGCCACCGATCAGCAGGTCGTCGCCGTCTCCTCCGCTCAGTTGGTCGCTGCCCTGCCCGGCGGTCAACGCATCGCGGCCGCCATGGCCGGTCAATACATCATTGCCGACACCACCGACCAACTTGTTGTCGGCATCGCTGCCGGTGAGCGCTTGACCAGTCTGGTCGAGAGGCGGGCCCACGGTCACATCGACAACCCCGGCCGGCAGCACGAAATTCGCAGCGGAGAGCTGGCCGGGCACCACGCCGAGCACATAGAGAATTCGTCCGTCGGTCAGTTCGATGGCCGTATCCGCACCCCGTTGCCGCAGCACCACCGCATCCATGGCCAAGCCCTGAAGCACGATCTTTTCCGCCGTGTCGCTTGCGTCGAAGTCATGGATAAACACCGCCTGCTCCGGGGCAATCGCATACGGGTCGCTTGCATCGCCACCATCGACATACACCCCGTCAACATAGGATTGCAGATATGCCGCTGGGGCCTCGAAGCGATCGCTGCCGCCCTGGCCGAACAGATGCTGGGTGCCCGAGGAGAAGCGTAGATTGTCGTTGCCGGCCCCGCCGATCAGGATGTCCTTGCCGTCATTGCCGAACAGCACGTTGTCACCGGCATCGCCGATCAAGACATCATCGCCACCGCGAACGCCCCAAACGCCCTCGATACCGGTGTAGGTATCGCCCGTGGCAACTCCGCCGGTGCCACGGCCAAGTGAAAGGTCCACAACAACCCCGTTCGCGGCAAATGGATGGGAATACGCCACGTAGTCGAAGCCGGCGCCCCCATCGATCTGGTCGCTACCATCGTAACCCCAGAGCCAGTCATCGCCGGTACCTCCGAAGTAGCGTTGATGCCCCTCTGTGGCAAACAGGCTATCGTTTCCACCGCCGCCTACCAGCACATCGTCGCCGCCCTCGCCATTAATGGTGTTACCAGCATCGTTGCCGATCAGGACATCCGAGTAGCCGCTGCCGCGGATGGCCTCGAAGTTGGTGATCAGGTCCCCTTCCGACTCGTTGCCATGGGCTACGCCGCTTGCCAGATTGACATAGCCGCCAGCTGTCGATTGGCGCAACAGCAGGACATCGTAGCCCACGCCGCCGTCGAGCACGTCGGCGCCGGTACCTCCGGCGACCATGTCGTAGCCATCGCCGCCGTAAATGCTGTCGTTGCCCTCGAAGCCTTCCAGCATGTCGTTGCCGGCGCCTCCCAGCAGCAGGTCGCTGCCGGTTCCGCCTCTCAGCGCATCCTCGCCTGCGCCGCCATCAAGCGTGTCGTTGCCGTCGTCCCCGCGCAGATAATCATCGCCCGCCCCGCCGACGACGGAATCATTGCCGGCCCCGCCGAAGAAGTACTCCCCCGCCCCCGTGCCGAGGATCGAATTGGCCTGCGCATCCCCCTGGAAGATCTTCCCCACCAGGTTCTCGGCACTCGTCCCATTGCCCGTGTACAAGCCCCAGTCCGGGTCGCCGAAATTGCTCAGCGCCACCACGTGCTCGCCGAGATAGAGGTTCTGACCGGCCAGCGCGGATACCGCGTCGTTGATCGCGGCGGTGGATTGGCCGAGTTCTTCCTTGCCATCAACCAAGATGCCGCCCAGCAAGGTCCAGAACTCGCGGGCATGTTCCCCGCCCGTCGGCGCCAGCGTGGCCGCGCGCGCAAGGATGGCGGACAGGCTTTCGCCGAGGCTCACCGTGTCCGTGGCGAAGTCGTAGCTGGCCCCCACCAACACCGAGCGCAGCGCGCCTTGCGCCACCAGGCGGTGCAGCAGCGTCGCCTCGATGCCGTTCCAGGTCTTCTTGACCCCGATCGACGCATCCTCGCCGACCATGGAGGTAACGCCCCGCTGTGCCCAGGTGAGTCCGGTGAAGCGTTCTACAAAATCCACCTTGCGGCCGTCGATGCGCGGGCCATCCCCCGTGGCATGGCTCGCCGGATCCTTGCCGCGCACGCCGGCCCATTCCAGCATGATCTCGCCCACCCGGCCGGCCGATTCGCCCAGCCGGTCCAGCGGCAGGTAGGCCAGTTCGCGCACCATGCGCTTGAGTTCGGGGTTCGCGCTCATCGCCAGGTGCAGCGAGGGCAGTTCACCATAGCCGCGCGATAGAGGCAGCAGGATGGCTTCGAGGTCGATCTGGATGTCCGAGCCATACACCTGGCTGTGCGCGCCCAGTTGCCAGGTGTTGGCGTTGTCATTCAGAAAATGCACGTCGGCGATTTCGCGCTCGACGGCGATGCCGTTCTCCAGCCGGGTATAGGTGGTCGAACTGGAGATGTAGTTCTCGTTGGCCCAGCGCGTGTCGTTGTGGTCGTTGGTGGAGATGGACTGGATGTCGAGGCTCGCCAGGGTCTTGAGTTCACCTTCCTGGGTGATGCCGTCCTGGTTGGCGTCTTGCCAGACGCGCAGACGGGCATAGGGACCATCGGCGGCATTGATCTGGCCATCGCCGTTCATATCGGTGACGGCGACATCGCTGGCGTCGATCCGGCTGTCGCCATTGGTATCGAGCAGGCGCAGCTTCTGGAAGGCCGGCATCTGATCATCGCCATAGAGTTCGGTGATGTCGTCGATGCGGCCGTTGCCATTGACGTCCGTCGCCAGCAGGCCGTCGTCGGCCTTGACCCAGCCGACGCGCTCGGCAAAGCCGTCGGCGTCGATGTCGAAGAAGACCGTGCCATCGTTATAGGCGTGGGTGAGGTCGGTGGCGACGCCGTCGCCGTCAAGGTCGAGCACGAGCGGACTCTTAAGGGTCATCGCGCCGCCGATGTAGAGGATGGCGTTGGAAACGATCGGCGCCAGGCAGTAGGGCGCTCCAGGCGAGGCGCGCGCGCCGTTGCCAGCAGCGCTCCAGCCACCGCCGTTGGTAAGCGTCAAATCGGCCCAGTTGTTGTTCCAGAAGTATTTGGTGCCGCCAATTTCGACTTGCAGGTCGTTGAGACCGGCGTTCTGCTCGCCAGCGGCGGCAAAGCCGTTTTGCATGAACTGATTGGCGTCGGCCAGGCCCAGTTGACCAAGGCGCGAGCCCACTTCCTGTTGGGTGTAGAAGCCGTAGCTTTTGCGTTCGGTGGCGGTGAGGCTGTCAAGTTGAAATTGCTCTGTTGTGCCATCACTGGAATTCCGCTCCAGAGAAGAAATCCCGTCGTCAGTGTAGATGGCTTTGACCGACGTCCAGTCTCCCTCTACAGCCTCCCCGAAAACGGCGAGACCACGCTCCTCAGAATCCAGGTTATGCCCTGCGTCAAACTCGCTTTGTGTCCATCGCCCGTCGGAATGTAGCGAAAAGACGGTTTGGGAACCCGAGTCCGTCGACTTGACGATGTCCATTCCGCCATCGTCGTTGGGCACAGGCACCTCGTCGTTCGAAAAAGATCGACTGATCACCTCGCCCGAGGGCAATTCCACGAAAATGGTGCCGCCGCCGTTGGCGGCCAGCTCGAAGCCCCTGCGTGCGCCACTGGGCCCGGATGGGCCGTAGTCGGCGCGGTAATTCCCGTTCTTGAAATCTGTTACGACCAAGCCATCCTGACGGAAGAAGGTCGTGCGATCCGGGTAAGTATCGATGACCATTGAGCCAACCTCGGCAGCATTCGTGGACAGCTGCCGGCTGCCGCCTTCAGAAACTCCGGACAGCGTGGCGGCCCACGCCGCCGTCGCGTCGTGATTGTCGCCAAGCGCGGAACTCAGTAGTTTCGACCCAAACAATAGCGCTCCAACGCGGATCAGGAACCCCGCCGGATTACTGAGTGCAGCGGCCTTGACTACGCCTTCGATAAATCCGCCCACGACAGTCCCAAATCCATCGCCAAGCGCACCACCGGTTATGGCGTTGGCCAGCTTTCCGAAGAACTGGGCCGTTTCCCCCGGCGCGGAAAAGGCGGTGGTGAAGAGCCCCATGGCCGCAAGGCCCCCATAGGCAGCCTTGTTATCGTTAAAGCGGAGTTCGTCGAAGAGTTTCAGAAGGGCAGCGGTAGTTTCCATCGGTAGCGGGTTTTGCTCAACGATCCGGCAGATTCCATTCAGATTGCCGCTGTTTTCCGTCAAAACCTTGCCCAACGCGCCTTCCATGCGGTGAAACCAGCCGAGGTAGCTTCCCGGTTCCGAGCCCACCGCGGGATCGAATGTCGTGTCTATCGTGCAGGCCTTACCAAGCGTCTTGCCGCCCAGAAAGGTCACAATATCGGCGTACCGGGTTACTGTGTCCTCCATCCGGATGGAGGTGATCGTGGCCGATGATTGATTTATGGCGTCGATCTCGCTGGGTGCATAGCCCAGGTTTCTTAGAAGAAACTCAGAGCCATACCCATTGATCTTGGTTGCTGTTAGGTTCGCCATGTTGAAGCCTTCGAGACCGCTGAACAGATTCTGGCGATCTACGAGACTTAACTCAGTAAGCCTTGGGTCACCGTTCCACGCCACCAATAGAGACTCGGGCACACCAAACTGGATAGCCATAGCGATTGCGTCTACCACAGCCGCCCCTCCGCTTTGTCCGCTGAGTTCCAACTTGAAGTTGTTGGGGTCGGAAAGCGACTGCTCACGGAGAGCGGCAAGACCTCCGTCGAGAACAAAGTCCTTGAATTGACCGGCCATGAATTTTGTGGCCTCCACGGTGTCAGCGGCGGAGCCGAATCCTGATCCAAGCACGCCGTTGAGGCCAGCGATGGCAACGAGGGCCGTATTGCTCCCAGTCGCGACGAAGGCATTCAGCCCCGATGACCCATCGAGTATCTTGGTTGTGACATAGCCACCAGGAACGGCAATCGGCAAGGCATTGTAGCCAGCTTGACCTATCATGTCCGTAACAGCGGTTAGCGCCTGTCCGACCTGAATCGCGCTGGGCACACCTCGCTGCGCAGCATTGTTCAGGTCATAGACGGCATTCGCAGCGAATATCCCACGCAGAGTCGCACTCTGCTGCTCGGCATTCAGTTCGATCGTGCTCATTCTTGCTCTCCCGTACAAACATTGAAGTAGTAATACTCTCGCAGTGGCCGCTCGCTGGTCGCGTTCGCCGTCATATCCCCGACCCGGAACTTGCGGCACCCGTCTGGTGCCACTTGACCGCTCTGGACTTTGATCAGTTGCTTGCCCCGAACCAAGTAGGTTCCGGCAATCTGGTCGGGGTCACGCTCCCGCGAATTGAATCCGAAGCTCCATGCCATGCCCAACTTGCTGTAGGCCACAACGGCGCCACCTCGGCCGGAGCGCACTAAGTCCAAAATCGGCGGCGGCACTTCAAAACGCGTGATAGTTCCGTCGGGATATAACAGGCGCGCGAAGCGCGGCGCCCAGACCTTGATCGGCTGGGTATTCGTCAAGTCGACAGAAAGCAGATAGGCATTTTCGAACGGAAGATAATTTGCACCACTGATTCTTTCCCCCGGATTTACCGGGATCTCGATCCGCTCACCTGACGGCTTCTCCCAAAAGACTTCGAGCGGCGGCACTTCCACCGGGCCAGTGCGAACAAACGTAGCTCGTCCCTTTTCGTCTGCCCCTAGACGCAGTTCCGGAAAATCCTTCGGCTTGAGCACCATGATCGCCCCGTGCTCGACCTTGAGCGGATACCGAGTGACGAAACGCTCACGCGGGATATCTGTGGGCAGCTTCCAGCGCGGGACGAGCTGGCAGGACATAATGTTCAGTTGCATGTCTGGCGGGCTGTCGCCGGGGTAGCGGGTCAATGACTCACCTAGGCGACCGAAATAGAAGGCTCGGGTATCGTCTTTTATTCCAACGTTGTGTGTCGCGATCCAGCCGTCTTTGAAGCACCTGACTTGCCCGACATAGCCGGTTTCCTTAACCTCGCCGGATCGGATGTCGACGATCACGACTTTCGGCGTATTGGTTCCGTGGCTGGAAAAATCGAGACTGGCATACATCGACGATAGGAATCGATACTCGTCAATCCAATAGTTGCCACTTATACCGTAGCCCCTAAGGTAGACATGCCGCTTGGGTTCTTTGGCGGTGGTCACGAAGCGCAGATTGCGCAGCTCCGGGTCACCCGGAATCGGTTGCGCATGGCTGGCAGCGGAAACCATCAGCAGGAACACGCACAATAGCTCCGCCATCAGACATCCTTTTCGCCTGCTGCTGTGTTCGGTTCTCACACGTATTTCCTTTCCGATTGAATACATTTCGCTAAGCCAATCCATCATCGCTGTCTCAAACTCTTATTCACGTGCAGCACCATCGGCCTCAGGAAACATTCGAGCCCCCGCCGCTTGCCGGTCTTGATCTCGATGCTTCTTCGCTCGTCGTCTCGCCCGCGCCGACTTTCCAGAACGGCAATTTGTTGCATAGCAGTCACAAACTCGTTCATTCGGCTCATCCCCCTGTTCTAGTTCACCGTTCCCGCAAACTCTCGCTGCCATGCTGCAGCAGCGGACTGAGGAAATACTCGATCACTCTTCGCTTGCCAGTCTTGATTTCCACGCTCACCGTCATGCCGGCCGAGAGATTCACGGTCTTGCCGTCCACCTGCATGGTGGCGCGCTGCAGGCGGGCGCGGGTGGAGTAGATCGGGCCGCGTTTCTCGTCATTGATGGCGTCGCGCGAGACGTGGACGAGGCTGGCGGGAATGGTGCCGTACTTGGTGAAGGGGAAGGTCTCGATCTTGACCTCCGCCGCCTGCCCGGCATTGACGAAGCCGATGTCCTTGTTTTCCAGGAAAGCTTCAACTTCCAGCGCGTCGTCCCTTGGCACGATGACCATCAGGGCCTGCGCCGGGGTGACGACGCCGCCGACGGTGCGCACCGCCAGTTGCTGTACGGTGCCGTCGACCGGGGCGGTGAGCGTCATCAGTTTTCCGCGGGAGTCTGACTTGACCAGTTCCTGGCCGAATGAGGTGGCTTTTTGCTCGGCCTCGTTGAGGGTGTCGAGCGCCAGGCGGCGGGTTTCGGCGACGGCCGAATTACGCTGGCCTTTCGCTTCGTCGATGGCTGCGGCAAGTTCCTTGAGGCGGCTCTTCTGCGTTTCGAGGTCGGCTTCCTGTTCGATGCGCGCCTGTTCCTTTTCCAGGTAGCCGTGCTTGGAGATGAAGTTCTTATCCACCAGCCCCTTGAAGTCTTCGGCGCGCTGACGGGCGATGGGTGCGGTCTGTTCGAGCTTCCTGACGATTTCTTGCGTCGAGCGACGCTCGGCTTCACGCTTGGCGATTTCGGCGTCGATGCGCGCTACGCGGGCCTGGTATTCGCCGTACTGGCCGTCGAGAATGCGTTGCTCCTGTGCGAGGCGCTCGATTCCAATAACTGCGCCGATGTTGACGGGCGCTTCGATGCGCGGCGCCTTGCCCGCCGTCAGCGCGGCCAGCAGGCCTCGAGCGCGGGCCGCTTGCAGCTTCGCCGTGGTCAGGTCGTTGGCGGTGCGCGTGCTGTCGGCCTGGGCCATGGTGGCGTCAAGTTCGACCAGCACCTGCCCGGCCTTGACGGCTTGGCCGTCGACCACGTGGATGGCCTTGACGGTGGCAGTTTCGATCGGCTGGATCAGCTTGCTGCCTGCGTTGGACACGATCTTGCCCTGTGCCGTGGCGACCACGTCGATGCGGCCGAAGATGGCCCAGAGCACGGCGATCACGGCAAAGGCCATCAGCAGCCAGGCGACGATGCGCGGCGCGGGCGAGACCGGGGTCTCCTGCAGTTCCAGTGCCGCCGGCAGGAATTGGGCTTCGTGCGCCAGGCGGTGGGGCGGATCGAGGTCTTTGCGGATTTTCCAGACGTGGCTGAAAATCGTGGCGTAGCGCTTGAGCAGATCGAGCGTGGCTTGCAGGCGGAGGGTGAGGGTGTTGGTCATGGCTTTTGTCCCACGTCATTTCGGGGAACACCTCTCCCGCCGTCATTCCGGCGCAGGCCGAAATCCAGTACGCTTCGCGCATGAAACAACCCTGCGTTTATATCCTCGCCAGCCAACGAAACGGCACGCTTTATGTCGGCGTGACGTCGAATCTTGTGCGACGCGTCTGGCAGCACAAGAGCGATCTCGTCGAAGGATTCACCAGAAAGTACAGGGTTCATATGCTGGTCTGGTTCGAGGTACATGAAACGATGGAATCGGCGATTACGCGGGAGAAAGCGATCAAAGGCTGGCAGCGCAAATGGAAACTTGATCTGATCGAGACGGCAAACCCTGCGTGGCGCGATTTGTATGGGGAAATCGTTTGACGTTCCGTCATTCCGCCCTGGATTCCGGGTCAAGCCCGGAATGACGGATTGGAGTCGGCTTGCTCTGGCTGGCACCAAACATATCGGCGCCGCTTGAAAAAAACAACAGAAGTGTTTATTCTTTGGCCCATGAACTCGAAGCAGATGAAGAAATGGCTGGAGCAACAAGGCGCCACATTCCTGCCTGCGAGAGGATCTCATCTGAAGGTTTTTCTGAATGGCCGACAAACGATCCTGCCCATGCACGGCACCGCGGAACTCGGCAAGGGCCTTGAGGCCACGATCAAACGCCAGCTTGGCTTGAAGTGAGGACAGATCATGTTTGACTATCCCGTTATCCTGACTCCCGACGATGGCACTGTGTTGGTGACCTTTCCTGATGTGCCGGAAGCCATCACCTTCGGCGCGGACACCGACGAGGCGCTGTTGCAGGCCGTCGATGCACTTGAAAGCGCGCTGTCGTTCTACGTCGACGACCGCAAGCCCTTGCCGGTACCAAGCAAGGCCAAGCGCGGCCAGAAGACGGTGCGACCGTCTGCACTGGAATGCGCCAAACTGGGCGTGTATCAGGCGATGACCGAGCAGGGCATCAGGAAGTCCGAACTGGCCCGGCGGCTCGGTTGGCACCTGCCGCAGGTAGATCGGCTGTTCGACCTGAGGCATGCGTCCCGTTTCGACCAGATCGAGGCGGCAGCGCGAGCCTTGGGGCGGCATGTCGAGGTAACGGTTACCTAGCATCGCTCGTTTTCCATCACCCCTGCTGCAGCCGATGCAGCCGCGAGTAATGCCCGGCTTCGTGGCGTAGCAGTTCGGCATGGCTGCCCTGCTCCACGATCTGGCCGCGGTCCAGCACCACGATGCGATTGGCGTCCCTCACCGCGGATAGCCGGTGCGCGATGATCAACACGGTGCGACCGTGGCAGATGGCCTTCATGTTGTTCTGGATGATGCG